>JANQQT010000131.1 GCA_028284925.1 Phycisphaeraceae bacterium
TCGCGTTCATCCAGGCGCGTGCCACCAGAATGGCGAAGAGGCCAATGATCGACAAAGAAGCGATCAGACCAAATTCCTCTGCCGCGACCGCGAAGATGACCAAACCGATGAACTCGCCGAAGCCACCGATCTCCTCCGCAAGAAACTCGCCACCACCTCCATGCAACAGGCCGACCCCCTCACACGCAAGCGCCGCCTGTCCGGCCTCCTCGCCCGCCGTGGCTTCGACTTCAACACTATCCAACAGGCCTTCAACGCTGTAAGTGTCGATGATCAACCAAATGACGACGTAGATTTCTAAATCGTTAAGGTTAACCGGCGTGTAACCCGCAATTCACCTCCCAGCAACAATCCACCTCTATTCTTTTAAATGGGGAAATCGACCCCAACGCCTATGGGCCAATTTGAAGGCTTTTGCGCATGAATTTTTATATGCCAATGTCGATGTTCATGAAAGTACTTGTCGGCGCGCCCGCCCATGGGATTTCCGCAGATGCCGCCACGTTCAATCATTTCGGCATCGACCCGCGCCTCCCCGATTTCATGGCTGCCGCCGACATCCACGGTCGACCTATCTCCATCGGCTCCGACACACTCAACAACCTCATGCATCTATGGAGTGATAACCTTCGCAAGCATCATCCCAGGTTGCGCATTCAGGTTCTCGGCAAAGGCTCTACCGCCGCCGCCCCGCCTCTCATCTCAGGTATGTCTAAGTTCGGACCCATGAACCGTCTCATGAAACCCAACGAATTGCACGCATTCAAAAAGAAGCACGGCTACGAACCAACCCCATTACATGTCGCCAACGATACCCTCGCCATCTTCGTCCATAAGAACAACCCCATCGCCAAACGCGGCCTGACCATCGCCCAAATCGACGCCATCTTCTCCTCCACACGAAAACGCGGATACCCACGCGACATCACCACATGGGGAGACCTCGGCCTCAAGGACGACTGGAAGGATGAACCCATCATCCTCCACGGCAGAAACACCGCATCAGGTTCATACGGCTGGTTCAAAAAATCCGCCCTCCTCCGAGGCGCCTTCAAAGCCAACGTTCATCAATCGCCCGGAAGCGCACTTATCGCCCACGAAATATCCCGCGACCGGTACGCCATCGGATATTGTCGACCTCCATACTTTCGAGGTAAAGAGCAACACCTCGCCATCGTGCCCATCCGAAAACCCGTCACTACCAACAACGCCCCGAAGAAAAAGCCCGACAAAAACGACGCCAAAAAAACCTCCCCATTCTACGACACCATCAACGGCAGCCCCCTCTCCCGCCCCCTCTACATCTACATCAACTACCATCGCAGGAAGAACCCACTCACCCCACCCGTCCGCGAATTCTTCCGCCTCGTCTACAGCAAGCAGGGCCAACTCCAGGTCGTCCGCGATGGCTACATCCCCCTCCTCCTTGAAACCTGCCGTGCCGAAGCCAAAAAAATCGGAATCAAATTCAGCAAAAAATAACCCCTGACCCCATTGCGCCGCACATCACGTCACCCGTTCAACCCTCATCAACCGCCTTCGCCTCGCTTTCCACACGCCACGTCATCTCCTCTCCCGAACAATCAATATGAGCATGAAAAAACGACCGGTGATATTTCCTCACCAGGGGATACAAAACCTCCCGGTCCGTATCCGGAATATTCAACTCCATCACCTCATCCCACGCATACCAACCCAGCGTGCCCTCCTTAAATTCCATCCGCTTCACCTCCACCGGCCCGATCACCTCATACAAAAACAGCAACCAGTGCGTCTCCTGCTGATAAGCCGTCTCCGAAATCATTCCCGTCAAATGCAAATCCTCCGGCTTTAGCGTCAACTCCACCTCCTCCTCAATCTCCCGCAACGCACACGCGTGGGGCGATTCCCCCTCATCCATATGCAACTTCCCCCCAATCGGTGAATACAACCCCTTGTTCGGCTGCTGCGCCCGATGCAGCAACAACAATCGTCCCGCATCATCATACAGGTAACACAAAACACCAATCTTATAAGGCAGAGCTTGAGTCATGGGGCGAATAATAGGCCCGTCATACACTTCCTTCACCGCCCATTGATCCAATCACCCCAATCTGCGATGATGCGGAAATGAACACCAAAACTCATATCGTCGTTACGTGGTCCGCCCTGTGCATACTCATAATCGCGGTAGGGGGGTGCTCCACTTCCTCCAATGCCGAAGGTGAGCGCCTACACGCACTCTTCGAACGCGAGTGGGACTACGGCATGGCCCGGAACCCTCTCAGTGCCTCCCGCGCCGGTGATCGCCGCTTCAACACCCTCTGGGCCAATGTCTCCCTCGCGGCAATAGAAAAAAGATACCAGCACGCCCTCCGCCTCCACACCGAACTCAAGACATTCAACCGAGCCGGACTCTCCGAAGCCGACCAGCTCAACCTCGATCTCTACGAGCGCTCCGTTACCAAACAGATCCAAAACTATCAACACCGCTGGCATCTCATCCCCCTTGATCAACGCTGGGGCATCCAGAACATCGGGGCCACCGCCGACTCCCTTCGCTTCCAATACAAAAAGGATTATGAGGATTGGATCAAACGCCTCAAGGCCTTCCCCACATACATGGACCAGACCATCGCCCTCATGCGCGAAGGCATTCGCGTCGGTATGGTCCACCCCAAGGTCATCATGCAACGTCTCCCACGCCAGATCAAAACCCAGATCGTCGATGACCCGACCAATAGCAGCTTCTACAAGCCCTTTCTCGAAATACACACCTCCGTCAGCTCTGAAGATCAAAAACACCTTCAGGATGTCGGACGTAGGATCGTCTCGCAATTCATCGTACCAGCCTACAGGAAATTCCTCGCCTTTTTCGAGAACGAATACCTCCCCGCCTGCCAGGACAAAATCGGTACCCTCCACCTCCCCAACGGCAAGGAACTCTACGAAGCTCGCGCACGCGACTTCACCACCACCAACCTCACGCCCCGGCAAATCCACCAGATCGGCCTCAACGAAGTCAAACGCATTCGCGCCCAAATGATGGACGTCATCAAACAGGTCAAGTTCAAAGGCACATTTGATGAATTCCTCGTCTTCCTCCGCACCGACAAACGTTTCTACTACGAAACCGGCGAAGAACTTCTCGCCGCCTATCGCGAACTCAACAAACGCATCGACCCCACCGTAGTCAAACTCTTCGGCCGAATGCCCCGCATGCCCTACGGCATCGACCCCATTCCCCCAGACATCGCCCCCGACACCACCACCGCCTACTACATGCGACCCGCCGCCGATGGCACACGCGCCGGTACCTACGCCGTCAACCTCTACAAACCCGAAACACGCCCCAAGTACGAAATGGAAGCCCTTTCCCTCCACGAAGGCGTCCCCGGCCACCACTTCCAGATCGCTCTCGCCATGGAACTCAAAGGCCTCCCCAAATTCCGACGCTACTCCGGCTACACCGCCTACATCGAAGGCTGGGGCCTCTACGCTGAAAGCCTCGGCAAAGAACTCGGCTTCTACACCGATCCCTACTCCCTCTTCGGACGCTACGTCTACGAAATCTGGCGGGCCTGCCGCCTCGTCGTCGACACCGGCATGCACTACCTCGGATGGTCAAGGCAAAAAGCCATCGACTACATGAAAGCCAACACTGCCAAGTCTGAACTCGACATCATCAACGAAATCGACCGCTACATCGCATGGCCCGGCCAGGCACTCGCTTACAAAATTGGCGAACTCAAAATCCAGGAGCTCCGAAAACGCGCCGAAAAACAACTCGGCCCCCGTTTCGACATCCGCGCCTTTCACGACACCATCCTCCTCAACGGCGCCGTCCCCCTCGACATCCTCGAAAAAATCGTCAACAAATGGATCGCCAATGTCAAAGCTGGAGCAGCTTGATCCTTCGCAAATAACCTGTTCCCCAATCACCATTCAGGATTCCTATCGTGGCGACCATCGTTCGATCCAAATCTGACAACAACCGCTACATCCTCCTCGGCACAGGATAC
Organism: Phycisphaeraceae bacterium; assembly: GCA_028284925.1. Classification (GTDB taxonomy): domain Bacteria; phylum Planctomycetota; class Phycisphaerae; order Phycisphaerales; family Zrk34; genus JANQQT01. The sequence goes on from JANQQT010000131.1 coordinate 4,002, forward strand.
GGCGCATATCAATCTGCGAACAGGACGTTGCATCCATTTTTCGAAGTCTCATCCACTAAAGAACAGGGTATGTATCCAATTCTCTTTGTCTGCAACGAACACGGCGCCATCGGCTGGCTCGACCCAAATGACTTCATAGTTGAATCGATAGACGGCATTCCCCCCGGACAAATCCTTAACCCCGAATAAGGTTGTTCAGACTGGATACTTCGCCCGCTACGGTAAAACCCTCTAACCATGCGCGCTAACCATGCACGCCGTTTCGCCGTATGTGGGTCCCCGACCACACCTTTCCATCCGCGTCCCACAAAGGTCAACCGCCCGCACCTTTTCCGGCGACTGGACTCAAAACATAAAACGTATATCCATAACAGTCGCTGAACTCCCGAAACAATTCAATCTCGGCCAGCGTTTCGGAAATAACCGCGCTCATCATCTCGTCCGGATTCAACAGCGTGGATATACGATCCAACAGCGGATTGTAATAATGATCCCACCATGCCTGTGCCGGCAAGCGTCGTGTGAACAACACGTCGAATCCTGCACCCTCCGCACGGGAAATATTCTCACTCTCCCCGGCAATGGCGGGATACGCCGCTTCCCAGTATTCCCGCGGTTTGTCCGGCGCTTCATCGGTAAACCACGTAATCTCACTGATAACCGCAATCCCTTTCTCGGCCAACAGCGGTCGCCACTTCTCAAGCGCGCTTCCAAACGTAACGTTATACGCCGCGCCTTCCGACCAGAGTAGATCGACACGCCCACGCTCAAACGGCAGTTGAGCAAAATCACACACCAACGGCTCAATCCGATCCGCCAACCCACGACCGCGCGCACGCTCCATCATCTCATCCAGAAACGCCTCCGCCAAATCCACGCCTACCACTCGTGCTCCATAATACGCTGCCAGAACCAACGCCCCCGCGCCCGACCCACAACCCAAATCAACAATGCGCGTATCCCGCGACAACCCAGGCAACGCTGCCAGAATCTCACGCGAAAATACCTCATCGCCCGGCCCCTGACGATCCAACCCCCGATGAAGCTCAATCAACGCTCGAATGTATGCATCCGTTTCTATACCAACACGCCCTTCATTCAGTCCGGTCTCCATCACACAACAGTTACTCCCTACACAACCCACCATCATAGAACATCCTGGTGACCCGAGGGTAATTCCGCACGCCAACTGATTCGCAAGGTCCCGTCCACATCCCCGCGATTTCTACAACCTCCACATCAGACTCCACGCCCACTTAAACATTCCCCCATCTTGCCGCCCACACCCCCTTTCCGATATCACTGCCCCATTGCCCCATTGCCCCATTGCTGAATGGTCAACACGTCGCACTACGGTGAAAGTCTCGAACAAACTTGGACATATGTGTCTCTTAATGGATCCATTGACGCACCGGAGTTTACACGCCGGCTTTTCGAGACTTCTTTGCCCTTCATATCCTCCCATGCACACCATTCCTAGTGAACGGCAGCAGTTGTCATGCCGTGTTTAGTGCGACCAAACTCAGGCTTTGCCAGATCCAGCAATCCTTCAACCGCTCAAGATGCTACAGATCACAATAACTTGCCCCGCCATCTTGTCGCCCAACCCCTTTCCGATATCATTGCCCCAATGCCCCAAATCCACCCAACTTCCTTCATCGACTCTGCAGCACAACTCCACGACTCCGTCAACATCGGTCGCTGGTGCGTCATCGAAGGCCTTGTCACCATCGGCCCCAACACCACCATCTCAGACCGCGTCTCCATCAAAGGCCCCGCCACCATTGGCTCCAACAACCGCATCTATCAAAACGTCAGCATCGGCTACGAATCCCAGGACCAGAAATTCGACCCCGACCACCGCGGCCCCGGCACCCTCATCGGCGATCACAACATCATCCGCGAAGGCTTCACCGCACACCGCGCCACACAGGACAAACCCACCACCATCGGCAACCACAATTACCTCATGGCCAATTCCCACGTCGGCCACGATTCCATCATCGGCAACAACGTCACACTCGTCAACGGCTCCCTCGTCGCCGGCCACGTCGAAATCCACGACCACGCCATCATCAGCGGCAACTCCGGCATACACCAGTTCTGTCGCATGGGACGATACGCCATGACCACCGGCTGCGTACCCGTCGTCCAGGATGTCCCTCCCTTTTGCGTCGTCCACTACCCCAAACGCATCGGCGGCCTCAACGTCGTCGGCATGCGACGCGCCGGCCTACGCGATCACATACGATCGCTCAAACAAGCCTTCGACATACTCTTTCGCCAGGGACATCTCGTCCCCAACGCCCTCCAGCTTATCGAGGAAGAACTCAGCCACGATCCCATCTGCATCGAATTTGTCCAGTTCATCAAATCCACTGACCGCGGCATCACCTCCTACGCCGCCCAGGATCGCCAGTAACCCCGCTCCACACGAAAGGACAAGGACGTCCCATGCAGATCTGTATTCTCGGCAGCGGCTCATCCGGAAACAGCACGCTCCTCCGCCTCGGCTCCCGCGCCATCCTCATTGACGCAGGCTTCGGCCCGCGCGCCATCCTCAAACGCCTCAACCACACCGGCATATCCCTCAACGACATCCACGCCATCCTCCTCACCCATCTCGATCGCGACCACTTCAACCTCAACTGGCCCGCCACACTCCTGCGTCACAGCATTCGTCTTTACTGTCACGAACGCCACCTCTACCAACTCTACCGCATCCCCTCCACCTCCAAAACACCCACCACCCCACAAATGCTTCACAGAGAAAAATTACTCTTCTCCTTCCAGGACCGCTCCTTCGACATCCAACTCAGCGACCACCGCCTCAACATTAACCCCATTCGATTCGACCACGACCGCGCAGGAACCGTCGGCTTCCGCATCAGCGCCGCTGACCATGCCCTCGCCTTCGCCACCGATCTCGGCCGCATCCCCGACTCCCTCATCGACCACTTCACCAACACCGATTTCCTCGCCATCGAATCCAACTACGACCCCACCATGCAACTCGCCTCCGATCGACCCGATGCCCTCAAGTGCCGAATCATGAACGGAGCCGGCCATCTCTCCAACGAACAGGCCTTCTCCGCCGTCCTCAACATCGTCGAAAAGTCAGACACCCCGCCCGCCCACATCATCAAGCTCCACCTCTCCCGTCAATGCAACGATCCTCGCATCGTCGCCGATCAATACCGGCAACATCCAAACCTCGCCAAACGCCTCACCATCGCAGACCAATTCCAACCCTCCGGCTGGCTGTCCCCCGATGGCTCGCGAAAACCCATCGTCGGCGAACAACTTCAAATGTTCACCTCCCAGTCTGATTCATCCCAATTCGCCCTGTAAGACCCCCGCCTCATCCCCAATCCGACCCGGATTCATACAATCCCGAACCCTTCAGCCAAAAATCTCGAAATAACACAAATTTGCAATGCCTTGTCATTTCAAGCGTTACGTTGATGTTACCCGCAACTTGCGTCCGATATTACGTGTACGGGGTAAAAGTCGGGTATAATGAAATTAACGTCGGTCACGGAAGATCGACCCCGATACCCACGCAATGTTGGGAATGCTGGAGAAAGAGCCCACCAGTCCGGCAGGGATAAGCCATGAATGTAGTAGATGTACTTGTTGAGAAACACCTGATCACCGCCAAACAGCTTGCCGAGGCGCAGGATTTTGCCCATCAAAACGATGTCCGCGTCGATCGCGCACTCGTTGAACTTGGCTTTATTGATGAAGATGAAATGCTCCGGACCGCTTCCGAGCAGTTATCCATCCCCTTCCGCGACTTGGCCGGTCTGCAAATCGATCGCGATGCCGTGAACGCCATGCCTGCCAAGCTGGTCCACCAGAAGCGACTCCTGCCCGTCTCCCGTCACAACGGCACCCTCGAAGTCGCTACCAGTGATCCTTACGATCTCTACGCCTTCGATGAACTTCGCCTCCTCACCAAGCTCAACATCGAACCCGTCCTCGCTCCCGATGATCAGATCAAACAACTCATCAAGACCTACTATGGTGTAGGCGGCGACACGCTCGACGCCATGCTTGATGACGTCGGCGTCAGCCTGGACGAAGCCGATACACAGGCCGAAGACCTCGCCGACATGGCGCAGGAAGCCAGCGTCATCAAACTCGTCAACGAGATCTTCCTCGAAGCCATCGAAAGTCGCACCTCCGATATCCACATCGAACCCTACGAAAACGACCTCAAGATCCGATACCGAATTGATGGTGTCCTACAGGATGCCAAAGTTCCGCCACAGGTCCGACGTTTCCAGGCCGCCATCATCTCCCGTATCAAGATCATGGCCAACCTCAACATCGCCGAAAAACGCCTCCCTCAGGATGGTCGCATCAAGCTTCAGGCGGGTGGAAGACAAATCGACATTCGTGTCTCCGTCATCCCCATGCTCTTCGGCGAAGGCATCGTTATGCGTATCCTCGACAAGGCCAGCGTTCTTTTCACGCTGAAAGAACTTGGCATGTCCGATGACGACTATCAACGATTCGATGCCGAGATCGCCAAACCCAACGGTATCATTCTCGTCACAGGCCCCACCGGTTCAGGTAAGACCACCACCCTCTATGCGGCGCTCAACGCCATCGTCGATGATCAGATCAAGGTTCTCACCGTTGAAGATCCCGTCGAGTACCACCTCGAAGGCGTCAACCAGATTCAGGTTAACCCTAAGATCGATATGAGTTTCGCCCGTGGTCTTCGCGCCATCCTTCGTCACGACCCCGATGTCGTCATGATCGGTGAAATTCGAGACCGCGAGACCGCCGAGGCCGCGATTCAGGCCGCCATGACCGGTCACCTCGTCCTCTCCACATTGCACACCAACGATGCCTGCTCCGCGGCCACACGTCTCGTGGATATGGGCGTCGAACCTTTCCTCGTCACCAGCACACTCAACGCCGCCATGGCCCAGCGCCTCGTCAGGAAAATCTGCGATGACTGCCGCGAGGAATACATCCCCGATTTCGATTCACTCCCCAAAGGCTGTCCGGTCCAGCCCGGCCAGAAACTCTGGCGCGGAGCCGGCTGCCGCAAATGCCACAACACCGGCTATCGCGGACGATCCGCTGTCTTTGAACTCATGGTCTCCAACGAGGAATTCGTCGAACAGGTCATGAATCGCGCTTCCACCACCGCCATCGAACGCGTCGCACGGGAAAACGGACTCAAGACACTACGCGAAGATGGCTGGCTCAAAGTAACACAAGGCATCACCACCATCGAGGAAGTTGTTCGCATGACGCGGGCTTAGACGCTTCATCAACCGACCCAAAACCAATGGGGAGAAACCCAACCTTCATCCACGAGCGTTGTTGAACAATGGCGATTTTTCAGTACATGGCGCGCACCACCTCAGGGGAAAAAGTCGATGGCGAAATCGAAGCCGCCACCGAATCCGCCGCCGTGCGCGTCCTCGATGAAAAACAACTCTTCCCCATCTCCATGACAGAACGCGCCGAACGCAAAGGCGTCGGCTCCGGTGTCAAACTCAGACGCGCCGAACTTGCCAACCTCTACGAACAACTCAGCGACCTCCTCCGCGCGGGCGTCCCCATGATGCGCGCTCTGGAAACACTCAAGAAAACAGGCTCCAGCCAGCGCGTCTCCAACGTCATGACCGAGATCTTCGATGCCGTCTCAGGCGGCTCCTCCCTCTCCGAGGCCATGCGCGAAAGACCACAGTCCTTCGATCCCCTCCAGGCCGCCATGGTCGCCGCCGGAGAACGCGGCGGTTTCCTCGAAGAGGTCCTTGCCGATCTCTCCGAATTCCTTGAAAAACAGGACCAGCTCCGAAACAGCGTCCGCGGCGCCATGATCTATCCCATCATTCTCATCATCATCGGCTTCATCGCCGTCGCCGCCTGCCTCGTCTGGATGGTCCCCAAGTTTCAACCTCTTTTTGAGGGCAAGCCGCTCCCGCTACCATCGGTCATGCTTTTTGCTGCAAGCGATCTCTTCGTCGAGTACTGGCAGTTTTCCTTCGCAGCCATCATCCTCGGTTTCATCATATTCCTCATGTTTCTCAAATCGGAATCCGGCACACGCCTCGCCAATATCTGGAAACTACGCATCCCCGTCATCGGCTCCACACTCCTCATGGTTAGCGTCACACGCTTCTGCCGCATTCTCGGCACCATGCTTGGTAGCGGTGTCCCGCTCCTCCAGTCTCTCGATATCGCGCGCGATGCCGCCGGGCTTCCCCAACTGGCCGATGCCATCGAGAACGCAGGCGAATCCGTCAAGAAAGGTGAAGGCCTCACCCCTACGCTCGAGGCAAGCGGGCTTTTTCCCCCCCAACTTATCGAAATGCTCTCCGTTGCCGAAGAATCCAACCAACTCGAGAAAGTCCTCCTCAAAATTGCCGCCACCATCGAACGCAGAACCACACAACGTGTCGAGCAGGCCGTACGCCTCCTCGAGCCGCTCATCCTCACCCTCCTCGCGGGTGTCATCCTGTTCATCGCCATTGGATTGCTCGTACCAATCTTTACGATGGCACAGTCAATGAGGTAGCGGTTATAATGGATCGATTCAGCCAACGAAATAACGCGGGCGTGTTTAACGTTGGCTTTACAGAAACGCTAACCTGCCTTTCGCCCGATTTGAAATCAATTGAGACGAAGGCGATGGAAGCCTCGCACCATGGCAGGTGATATGACAACATTGGCGATGATCAACGCCGCACCAAGGAGCAACACCATGACCATTCGAAGAACCGCTAATCGGGCCTTTACCCTGATTGAAGTCCTTCTTGTTATTCTAATCATTGGCATACTCGCTACCGTTCTCGTCACCCAGATCGGCGGACAGGGTGAAGGCGCCAAGGTCGACCTCACCAAGGTCAACCTCAAACGCGTTGCTGTAAAACTGGACGAATTCAAGCTCGCCATCGGGCGCTATCCAACGACCGATGAAGGACTGGATGCCCTCGTTGAGCAACCCCAGTTTGATGATGAGGCAACTTCCAAAAAATGGCGAGGCCCATACCTCAGCCGCGAGCAGCTCAAGGATGGTTGGGGCAAGGATCTTAACTACGAATCCGTAGAGGCAACCGGCGATACCACCGCTTCATTTAAGCTGTTTTCCAGTGGCTCAGACGGTCAGGAAAACAGCGATGACGACCTGCAGCACGATGGTAGTGAAGAAGAAGATCAGCAGTAATTCACCCGGCGCTTATGCCGGCTTACAGGCGCGCGGTCTGACGCACAGACCGCGCGCCTTGTCAAGTGGTTTCACCCTTGTCGAAATCATTCTCGTCATCTCCATCCTCCTTGTCTTCGTATCACTCATGGCCGTCACCCTCGGTGGCGGACAAGCCAAAGCCTACCTTGATGAAGGCACACAACGCTTCGCCACACTCATGGAAATGTGCCGCGCCGAAGCCGCTAACACCGGCAGACGCTTCCGAATCAATTTTCAGATTGAAAGCGAGGATGAGGATACCCCCGAAGATCAACAGGAAGGCGCATTTGAAATCCAGTGGGAACCCCAACCGCTTGCGCAGCCGGGTGTCTTCTCCAAATACACCGATCAAAGCTGGGCAACCGATCTTCCCACTTCATACCTGGCCGTAGTGTCATGCCGACTGACGGGCGACAGCGCATACAAAACACTTGTCTACAACAACGAAGACTCTGAGGATTCCGATGGCAATGAACGCAGCCCCATCACCTTTAATTCCGATGGAACTTCCGATTCAGCTACCATTTTGTTACAGAGTCGTGACAACTCCGATCCCAGGGTAGCACGTATTGACCTCAACGGCCTAAATAGAATGACAAGCATCCGGTTCTTCGACGATACCGAATCCTACGAAGAGGCCGTCGAGGAAGCCGCAGACGAGGCAGGGCAATGATGTCAGCCGTTCACACATCACCCAGACCATGTTCACGACAACGCGGAGCCATGCTCCTCGAAATCGTCCTCGGCGTCAGTATCTTCGTCCTTTCCAGCGTCTACATCCTCGGCGGGCTTGACTCATCCATCCGAACCGTCTCAACCTCCAGGCTCGACGCCACTGCCGCCGACCTCGCCGTCACCGTCCACTCCAACCTTAAGCTAAAACTCATTGACCTCATCTCCGCCGGCCCCGAACCCTTCGAAGCCGACGGCTTCGAGGACTGGTCCTGGGAAATCGACGTTTCCGATATCGCCGATCGCACGGATCTCCCCACCGAACTTAAAAACGTCGTCATCACCATTCGCAACGAGGCACAGGCCTACGAGACCACTACCAATTACCTTCTCTGGGATGATCCCAACGCTCCGGACCCCGACGACGAAACCGACGACGAAGGCGACGGGATGGATGAGGCGGATAACCCTGATATTCCAGGGGTTCCAGGGGTTCCGGGGGTTCCGGGGGTGACGCCTTGACCTACGCTCTCCGACAGAATGCATTCACACTCGTCGAGTTGATTCTCGCCGTATCCATGGCCATTGCCCTCACGCTCGCCATGCTCTGGTTCTATGACCACACCGCCGCCACGCGTGATAACGTGATGGATGAGAAACGCAGGGTCGGCACGCGACGCGCCGTCATGGATCGCGTCACCAACGAGCTGCGCTCCGCACTCTCCGTTAGTTTTCTTCGGATCGGCCTTACCGGGCAATCCGATTCCATGACATTCACCACCGTCGCTCTCCCCGGTGAAGCCGCGTGGGCCGTGAGAACCTCCACCGAAGATCCCATTCCTCCGGAGCAGGATCTCGTCCTCCTGACCTATCGTCTCCGGATCGAGGAGGATGAAAACGGTGACGACCAGATTGTCGGCCTCGAAAAGGGCATCCAGAAAATCATCACCGCTCGCGCCGCTGAAGAAGCGGTCGCTGATGCCACGGGTACCGAACCCCTGGAATCTGAGGACGATGAAGAGGCGGAAATTCAGACCACCCTCGTCTCTTCGGATTTTAAATTCCTCCGCCTGCGCTACTTTGATGGCAGGGAATGGGTTCCTGAATATCAGGGCACAACTTTACCTCTCGCCGTCGACGTCGCGTTCGGTTATGAACCTCTGCCCGATGGGACCGACCCGGATGATTATCCGCATGAGCTGATTCACCGCGTGATCTATCTGCCCGGCTCCACCGCCACTCAGGAAGACGGTGGCATCCGCGGGCTGACCGAGGGAGGGCTTTGATATGACGTCATTTCTCACGATGGTTTCGGACACTTACAAGGGGAATGTTTCCTCCGGAAACAGCGCGCAAAGATGCGACACCGTTTTTCCCGATTTCGGCGAAGATCAATCTCGATTTTACAAAAGCGCGCACAGGCACATCGTTTTTACAGACAATCGCGCACCGTCATTGCGCAATTTCCGGGGGCCGCGCATGGAGGGGGTGGTCTTGGCATGATTGTGCGCACGGGAACTTCGCTAAATCGCTCCATTTCACGTTGTGCGCACCAGCGCGGCGTCATTTTGGTGGCTGTTCTGCTCATTACGCTCATGGCCGGCCTCATCGCCGCGAGTCTCCTTTACGCCACAAGCGCCGAGAATTCCGCTTCCATGGCCAGCAAACGTGGAAATCAGGCCCGCGAAGCAGCCATGGCCGGCATCAACACCGCCATCGCCATCATGCTCGCCGGGCCCATCGATGCCAACATTCAGCCCGATGAAGCCGGTGAGATCGACCCCTTCAAATTACTCATCGCATCCATCAATAATCGCGATTTATGGTACGATAACCGCGATTTATTCCGCAATCGCATCGTCGCCGAAGACGGCAATGAGACCTGGTACTTCACCATCTACGCCCCTTCCCAGACCGATCCCGACAACGTCCGCCACGGTTTCATCGATGAATCCGGCAAGATTGACCTCAATACCGCCTCTCCCGAGACCCTCCTCAAGCTCCCCGGCATGACCGAGGAACTTGTCGGCGCCCTCGTCGATTACCGCGATTCTGACTCGGAACCGCAGGAAGTCGGCGGCGCCGAGCAGGATTATTACGACACCCTCACCACGCCATACCTTATCAAAAACGGTCCTCTTGCCACCGTAGAGGAGCTTTTGCTCATCAAAGGCTTCAACGGAACCATCGTCTACGGTGAGGATGCCAACATGAACGGCCTCCTCGAACCCAACGAAGACGACGGCGATGACTCGTTCCCCAGCGATGATAACAATGGCGAGCTGAACCCGGGTTTGCTGGGAACCACGACTACAGTGGCCAGAACGCTGGAATACACGCCTGAGGGCACTCCCCGCGTCGATCTGAACGGCAATATGGAAGCGATACGTAACGTTGGTCTGCCGGAGACCACCGTGAAGTTCATCGAAGACTACCGCAACGACGGTCAGAGATTCAAACACCCAAGCCAGCTCTTGAACATGGTTCACACCACTTCCGGTGGTGAAGGCGGTCGTGGTCGTCGAGGCGGCGGACGGAGCAAGACCATTCGATCGGACGTCACAGCGTCCGATATGCCGCTGATCATGGAAAACCTTACGGTTGATTTGGGGCGCGTTGCGCGGCCGGGATTGGTGAATGTCAATACAGCTCCGGCTGAAGTTTTGGCGGCGATGGATGGATTTGACGCTGAAATAGCAGGGCAAATCGTCTCGGCTCGTGCGGACCTGTCGCCAGAGGAACTGAACAGTACGGCGTGGCTTGTGACGCGCGGCATTGTTGACGAGGAACAATACAAAAGTATTGCACCACGTCTGACGGACCGGGGGTTACAATATCGTATTCGTTGTATTGGTTTTGGAGTGCCGAGTGGTCGGTACGTCATTCTGGAAGCCGTGGTGGATTTCAGCGTGAAACCGTCGCCGCGAATCGTGTACCTGCGAGACCTTTCCCGCCTTGGCCCACCCTTTGCTCTGGACCCGGAGAACGAGGAGCTATAACGCATGTTGTTGAGTTTCATAGGTAAAGCCCGAGCCGCGATGAGTACGTCCCAACCGACGCGCTATGTCGCGATTGACATGGACAGTCGTCACCTGCGCCTTGTCCATGCGGTCATGCGTCGCGGATTACCTAAATTCAAGAAACTCGTTTCCGTGGATGTTCCGGCGGATCTGAATATGACCGATTCGAAAGCGGTAGGGGAGTTTATCGACCGATCCTTGAGGCAGTACGGTTTGCAGGGCCATCGCATATTGATGGACGTACCCCGTTCTGAGGCGATCCTGAAACCATTGACGCTTCCTTTCGTCGAAAACGATCGTGAATTGCCGGGCATGGTGCGTTTTCAGGTTGAGAAAGAACTGCCTTTTCCGATGGAGGAAGCGGTGGTGGACTTTACGCGTGACCGATTTGCAGGCGCGCCCGGGGGTAACGGCAACGGCAGTGGGAATGGACACGGGAAGGTTCGCGAAGAGGCGGCAGGGGGGAAAGGCGGAACGGACGGCGAAGACGAAGGAACTAGTGAAGAGACGCATGTGCTTGTCGCCGCGGTTCGACGCAGCGTCATCGAACATCATGAGAACATTGCCGAGGCTGCGGGATTCAAACTGCATCAATTGGGTATGCGACCGTATGCGGATATGTGTTGCCTGTCAGCGTGTTTGTCCCAGGAGGATCGGGCTGAAGCGCACGCTCTAGTTCACGTCAACAGCGATGAGGCGGAAATCAACGTTATTGTGAACGGTAGCTTGTCATTCAGCCGTGCTGCGGTTGTGAAGATGCCGCATGACGGGAATGAACATGAAGGCCCGCGCTCGATGGAGGATTGCATTTCAGCGCTCAGCGTCGAGGTCGTGCGAAGTTTGCAGACAGCCCAGGCACAACAGGCGGATGCCCGGATTGCCAAGATTTACTTCGCGGGTGACACCGGTCTGGAACGAAGCGTTTCCGAGAAGGTCGCCGAGCGGTTGGGACGTCCATGTGTGATGTTGGAGCCTATTCAGGCGCTGAAGATCAAGAATGCGGGTGGCAGTCATGGCGGTGGATTTATCTCCGCAATCGGTTTGCTGGTCGGTCAGAATCAACGTGGGGAGATGCCGCTTGATTTTCTGAATCCGAAGGAGCCGCCGGTTGAGCGGGACATGACGCGGGTTCGCAATTCCGCATTGGTTGCAGCTGCGGTAATTCTTGGTGTCGGCGGTATGGTGTATGGTGTTGCACAGGTGTCGTCGGAAGGTAAAACGGTAAGTACACTTCGCGCGAAACTGAATGGCCTGAAAAAGAAGGAAAAGCCCGTTGCGGCCATTGCCAAGCGGGATGCTTATATTCAATCCTGGGTAGACGGTGAGCGGGACTGGTTGAAACATGTCGCCCATATCAACAGCCTGTTTCCTCCCGCGGACCAGATTCACATCAGTTCGCTTAAGACGGGGCGTATGAATACAAAAGTTCCGGGATCAAAGAAGCAGATTCCACATCGGACATTGGTCTATATTGTGAAGGCGAAAACGGCCCGAATTCTGACAGATCTTGAGAGACGACTCGATGCGGAGGGGTATCTTGTCAAGTTTGGAACAGAAACGACCAAATCGGATGAGTTGGGCTATAACGTCAGCAACACCCTTACCGTGAATGTCCCTACTGACATGAAGATCGATCCGAATTTGCTGGTACAGGTTGGGAGACCGGACAAGGACGGGTCGATCATCTGGATCAAGAACGGCAAGAAGTTCCCCGGTTCCAGAAGTAATTACCGAAGCAGTCGCAGCAGGGGGAGGTCACGATGAGTTCACGTGAGAAGATACTGGCGATTCTGACCGGGGGCGTCCTTGCGGTTGCGGTGGTGGCTATGCTTGTGAACAAGATGATTCTTAAGCCGTTGGCGACGCATAAGGCGGCAGCCAAGAAACTGCGTCTGGATGTTGCCAAATATGAGACACGCGTCAATAAGAAGCCCTTGTATGTCAAGAGCATTCACGATCGTCGTTTGCGAACATTTGGTGCAACGATTGAAGAAGCTCACAGAGGCATAAGAGCTCATCTGGATACCCTTCTGAAGGCAAGTGGGCTTGATGTGGGAACGCTTACGACGCAACGTGATTCGTCACGCATGGGGACGACTGAGGTAGGATATCTGATTCAGGCCAAAGGCTCGTTGAAGGACACGATTGATTTCCTGTATTTGCTGGATGGTGATCAGCATCTGCACCGGGTGGACAGTATCGAGTGGACGCCCATCGCACGCAGTACGGATGTGAATTTGAAACTCCGATACATGACGCTTGTCATCGACCCGGTGAAAGGGCTGAAGGCCGGTAAGATTGACCCTTCGAAATTTCCGGTTGCGTCGAAAGTTACGGACAAGGCCCGTCGGGCGTATGCCGCGATTTCGGATCGCGATTTGTTTCGTCCGTATGTGCGGATGCCTGATCCGCCGAAGCCTCCACCCGTAGTTAAGAAGACTGATCCCCCAAAGCCTCCACCGAAGAAGCCTGACCCGCCGAAGCCACCGACCTATCGCGTGACAAGTTTGTCGAATTTCCCCGGCACGCCTCCGATTGTCTTGGAGAATTCCAAGAGCGGTGAGACCACGGATTATGAGATTGGCGATGATTTGATGGGGGGTGAGATCGTCATGGTGGAGTATTTGAAACGCCCGAAGGTGAATGATCCTGAGGATGTGAGCCTGAGTCGCATGATCGTGCGGATTGAGCGTAAGTATTACGCAGTAGATCTGGGTGATGCATTGGGTGATCGATATGAACTTAGTGGGGATCGGATGCCACTCGAACTCATTGAGGCTCATCGCAAGTTGGACCCAAAGGCGACCAAAACACAGCAGACGAGCGGTCCAAGTGCGCAACGAGAGGGTAACGAGGCGAAACCCGGGACTGAAAATACGGTAAGCTCCAATGTGGGGGCACGGGCGAGGTAAGGGCTGTGGTTGTGCAAATGTCGAATCGGGGCGATGGATGGATCGTCCGATGCTGAGTTTGCGGCAACAATGGGGGTTATTCGGACGTTAAACCAGGCAGTGTCGTAGGCAACCAGGCTGTGAACGGTCTGAGTTGGATCGAGGATCGTGCACGAATTCGCATGGAGATTATTGATGGTTGAGCGAACAGGACTCAGACCTGCCTTGAGTTTGGCGGGGTTTTCAGGATGAGTATCGATCTGCGTGGAGCGCCGGGCGGCTATGAACGTCCGGATAACAAGAAGATGGCGCAACATCACACAAAAAAACACTTGAAACTATCAGCACGCTCGCGGTATGCTGAACATTCCGAAAGGTTTGGCAATATGTTTTGCCTTGAGATCAGGGAACGTGGAGACGGGAGGAATGAAATGCCTGTGAAAAAAAGCAATCCCTTTGTCATTGTATTAACTCTTTTAGCGGTGTTGACGTCGGTTGCATCGGTTGCGGTGGTCAGTGCGGCCGATGATGTCAAGGATAAACCTTCCGAAAGTAGGCCTATTGTTAAAGCGGTGGCTGTGGGTGAGAAAGGGAGTTCATCGAAGGCGGATGAGCGACCGTCCAAATCAACGACGCCGTCTGTAAAGAAGAAGCCGATTAAAGCTAGGCGCGCGAAGGTTGCTCCAAAGGCTTCCCTGAAGACGATACCGACTGGCGCGGAAGCGCCCAAAAAAGCCGTAGTAGATGATAAGGCGAAGGGAGATGCCGCGAAGGGAGTTAAGGCGGTGACTCAGCCGGATGTATCCGATGGAGAAAAGGCCGGCAAGGGGGGAAGGCAAGGTGCCAATAAGCCTAAGAACGATGTGAATGTGCCTGTGGGCAACACGGATGAAAAGAAGAATGACGTCGCGGATAAAAAGCCTAAACCCATCGCAAATATCCGATTCCAGTTTGACGGCATCGAATACAAGGATGTTATCAAGCGATTTGCCGCCATGGTGGGTAAACCAATTCTGGGGGATGTGGACGTCGAAGGCAAACTGACGTTTTTCGATGCCATTCCCTATACGTATGACGATGCGTATGACACGCTGAACCTGATTCTTGCGATGCAGGGCTATCAGTTGATGGAGTCGGGGCGATTCCTGCGTGTGGTGGCGATTTCAGATATCAGCCAGATGCCGCTGAAGATTTTCAAAGGGGTGGATAAGGTAACGGGCGTGAGGCCGGGCGAGATCGTGACGGTAGTGGTTCCGGTAAAGAACATCAATGCCGAGAGTGCCGCCAAGGCTGTCCTGCCGATGGTATCGACGTTTGGCAAGATTTCACCATTGGCGCGGGGGAACGGGATTCTGATTACCGATCGCCTTGCATCGATCAAGCGTATTCGCACACTTCTGGATGCGATGGATGATCAGGTGACCGAAAAGACCAAGCTGGAGATGAAAACTTATCAGTTGAAACACGCCAGCGCGGTCAGCGTTGTGAATGTGGTCAATATGTTGTTGAGCATGAGCCCGCCGACAAGCTCCAAGCGATCTTCATCAAGTTCGGGCAGTACCGGGAAAGGCGTGATTCGCGCTCAAGCGGATGTGACGTCGAATCTTGTTATCGTGCGCGGCACCAAGGATATGCTGGTGTTGGCCGATCAGTTGATTACGATGATGGACAAGGAGGGGGGGACTTCCAGTGTGGATATTCGCGTATTCGGCTTGAAGACGGCGGGGGCGCGTGATGTGGCACAGGCTTTGACGGTGATGTTTGGCTCGTCACGTACGCCCAGTGGACAGCGTTCGTATTTCTACGGCGATACGTCGATGAATTCCGTGTTCGTCAGGACATCCATCGATCAGATGCCGAAGATTGAGAAGATGGTCAGGGAATTGGATCAGAACGTCAAGGAGATCCACATCGTCCGCGCGTTTCGTTTGAAGACGGCCCAGGCGGCTTCGTTGGTGGCAGTGTTTCAGAATGCCTTAAAGCGAAGGGATGCTCGCGGCTCAACGCCGACGGCTTCATTTACCGTTACCGCTGATTCGGTGACCAATACGCTTTATATCTCCGGTTCCAAAGCACTGATTGACACGGCATCCAAAATGGTTGAGGACATCGACAAGGACATCATTTCCAGTGAGCGGGAAATCCATATCGTCAAACTGAAGGACACGGATGTGGCGACGCTCGCCTCGACGCTTTCAAATATGTACGCTCAGTCAATGGGCAAGGGAACACCGGCATCGGCCAAACCTTATATTCAGGCCTTAACCGCCAGCGATAGCCTGCTCGTTTCATGTACCGCGGATCAGTGGACGAAAATTCAGCAACTAATTGATCAGGTGAAGGCTGCGGTAATAGCGGACGGTGGACAGGTGACGCGTATTGTCGCATTGAAGAATGCCAAGGCAGAGGAATTGGCCAAGACGCTTTCATCCGTGTTCAGCGGGCGACCGACGACGACAAGAAGAGTCACAACGACACGTCCCCCTACATCTTCATCGCGCACCATTTCCCGGTCAAGTTCAAGTTCCAAGACGCCGCGTCCGGTTGTTGCGCCGACGCCGCAGATTCTGATCGTGCCTTCCGTTCCGAACAACAGCCTGGTCATTACAGCGACGGCTTCGGACCACGAGCGCGTTGGCGCAGTGATCAAGACGTTGGATGTTCCGGCGAAGGAAAAGGTCGATCCGATCCAGATGATTCAATTGAAGAGCGGGGATGCGACGCGTGTGGCAACGACGTTGAAAGGCCTGATTCCATCTACCTCACGTCAGACGGTCTTGATTTCGCCGGACACACTTTCGAATTCGGTGTTGATTCGTGCACCGGAATCCGAGCGGAAGATGGTGGAGGAGTTGATCGCGAAGTTGGACGAGATTACCAAGGAAGAGATTCGTGAGTTGCGCATCTTTATTCTGAAGCATGTTCGCGCTCGCGAGATGTCGACCATGCTGAATCAGTTGTTCGGTACGGGGCGTCAATCCAATCCTTATTCAAGATATTCATCGTATTCACCCTATTCATCGCGTTATTCGAGTTATTCGCGATACTCCAGCTCTAGTTCGTCATCCACATTGCGATTGAGTGGGCGTGAGAGCGATCCATCGCAGCGCGTTGTGGTGGCGCCGGGGCCTGGCGATCGGATGCTTGTGATTGAAGCGCCCAAGGCGCGGATGGCTGAAATTGAAAAGATGATCCAGTCGCTGGATATTGCTTCGCCGGATAAGGCGGATCCGATTCATATCGTTCGGCTTAAATCGGCGGACGCAGCGAGGTTGGCAACGACGCTGAAAGCGATGCTTCCAAAGCCCAGGTCCGGGGAGGCGACGGATGTCTTTATTGAGGCGGATACCACAACGAACTCCGTCCTGGTGCGTGCTCCGGAATCGGAACGGGCCATGATTGAGAAGATGATCCAGAAGCTGGATGATTCGACCAAGGAACACATTCGGGAAATGCGGATCATTCAACTCAAGCACGTTTCGGTGGCGGCAATGCTGCCCATGTTGCAGCAGTTGTACGCAGCACCAAGCACATCATCATCTCGATCGTCTTCTTACTATCCGTATTCGTCTTACTCGAGTTCGCGATACTCTTCCTATCTAAGTTCGCGGTATTCATCGTCATCATCGCGCAACCGAAGCCAGACCAACCCGGCGGAGCGCATCATTCTCGCAGCCGCTCCGGGTGACCGGACGCTGGTGATCGAAGCGCCGCGCGACAAGATTGAAGAGATTGTCAAGCTGGTGGAATCGCTGGATGTCAAGGGCGGTGCAGCGACGCAACAGGTTTATACCTATGATCTGAAGCGGGCCAATGCGGTTGAGCTTGCCGCTTCGTTGACGCGATTGTTTTCCAAGGGAGGTCGTTCTAGTTCCAGCTCTATTTATAGTTCCCGATCCAGTTCAACCAAGAAACCGGGCGAGCCAGAGCCGCCCAGATTTGACGCATCAGGTGAGACCAATCAGTTGCTGGTTTCGGCAACGCCGGCTCAGTTGGAAGAGATCGAAAAGGTCATTCGGGATGTTGAGCGTTCATCGCAATTGATATCTCAGACAAGGACTTATCGTCTCCAATTCGCTCGCGCGACAGACATAGTCCAGGTCATTCAGCAAATGCTCGATGGACAGGGGGCAAGCTCATCACGCCGATCCTCCTCTTCGTACAGCAGTAGCGGCAAGACCTCCAAACCGCCCGTGCGTGTCGCAGCCCTGGCGACGACGAATGACATCATCGTTCAGGGGCCGCCCGACAAACTCGCTCTCGCTGAGCAGTTGATCAAGACATTTGACACCAAGGAAGCAACCTCACAGGTCGTCATTCAGGTGGTGAAATTGAAGAATGCTCAGGCGGTATCGCTTGCCAAGGCTGTGACCGCGGTGATGAATGCCAAGAAGAGCACCTCTGATCGTTCCTCGACACCGAATTTCATTTTTAATCGATGGGGAGGATTGGAGCGTGCCCAGAGCAACGACAAGAAGCCTGCATCAGGCGATCAGGTTATGGTGACGGCCGAGCCAAATTCCAATTCCATATTGGTACGCGGACCGACGGCTCAGGTGGCTGAGACCGTCAAGATGATCGAAAAACTGGATTCGCAGTCCAACGCTACGCAGGCTCAGGTGAAAGTGTTTCGTATCAAGGATGGCGATGCAACGTCGCTGGCCACATCGCTGGGCGATCTGTTCAAGGACATGATTAAGAATCAGGTCACGGCCAACAAGGATCTTACACCGCCTCCGTTCAGTGTGACGGCTGATGACCGCACGAATTCTCTGGTCGTATCAACAACGCCAAGCTACTTTGCTCTGGTGGAAGAGTTGTTGAAGCAGCTCGACCAGGCGCCGGTACGATCGAATCGGGATGTGCAGTACTTTGTTCTCAAGAATGCCGATGCGTTCGATGTCGCATTGCAGTTGGACCGTATGTTCGAGGATCGCAAGGAAGATGTCCCGGTTATTGAGTCCGATTTCTTCGTTAACGCCATCACCGTCATTGCCTCGAAAGTAGATCTGGCGACGATCTCACAGGTGATTGCCAAGATCGACAAGTCGGCGGAAGACAACAGTCGTCAGGTTCGCGTGATTCCGATGGAGAAAATGCGAGCGGCAAAGATGGCTGCGGTGATTAAGAAGATTTATGAGCAGACCAGCAATAACAAGGTCGTTATTACGGAGAAAGTGAAACCCCCCGCCGACGGTGACAAGGACGCCAAAGATAGTTCCAATGGCGAGAGGAAGGATGGTAATGGAGAAGGCGACAAGAAGAAAGGCGATGGCGGCGCGGCAACCCAGCCGGATACCCGAGAGGGCGGCGGCGGTGGTGGCAATGGTTCGGGCGGGGGCGGCGATTCCGGGGGCGGGTGCGAGGAGGAAGATGGTGATGACGCCACAAAAAAGGCGCTGGACAAATTGCACAAAGGGGCCGACGGAACGCCCCCCAAGGTCAAGACCGTTGAGGTCAAACCCGACCCTTCCGGCAAACCGACAGCCGTCAGCATTGCAGTGGATGAAGCAACCAACTCGCTGATTATTTCCGGCACGCGTCAGCAATTGGATGAAATTGAAAGCCTTATCTTCAAGTTCTCGTTGTCATCCGATGAGACGGACAAGGATTTTCGCATCTTCACGGTCAAGCACGCAGACCCTCAAACGGTTGCCAATATCATCAACAGTCTGTTCAACCCGAACGCGGGCAAACAACAGAACAATAATCGCAGTAACAACAACAATGTTCAGGCCCAGTTGCTGAACCTGCAGCAACAGATGATGAACCAGCAGTTGAACCGGTTCGGTCTGCAGAATCTCCCCCCGGGGCTGATTCCCGGCGGTAACCCGGGGAACAATCAGGGTACGGGACGCGGCAATCGTCGGGGAAATCGGGGCGGCGGAAATCAGGGGAATAATCAACGTGGAAACAATCGTCGTGGTGGGGGAGCCCCGCAGCAGCCCATTATTCAAGGCCCGACCGTGACTGTCGTGGCCGACACGCGTACGAACCGTGTGATCGTTCGCGCCAATCCTACGGATCTGGATTTGATCGAGGAATTGATTGAACGCATCGATAAACCCAGTTCTTTCTCCAACGAAGTGCGCATATTCACGTTGAAGAACACCAATGCCACTGATGTCGCGAAGAACCTGAGTGAATTGATCAATCCCCAAACCTCAGGCCGCAAAGCCAATGAGCGACGCGCTATTCTGATTCGCAAGAAGCTCGAGAAGGAAGTGCAGAAAGCAACCGGATCCAATGAGCCGGTCGACATGGGGACCGTACTATCCGTAAGTGCCAATACTGCGACCAACTCTGTTATCGTCGTTGCTCCCGGTGACGCTATGGTGATTGTCGCACAGATTGTCGAACAGCTCGACCAATCCGCCGCCGATGCGACCAAGCCCTCGGTGAGGATGTATCCGGTCAAGAATGCGGATCTCAATGGCATGGTGACCAATCTGCGTTCGGTCTTTGCTCCAATGATGAATTCAAAAATCCCCGGTCAGCCTAATGTAGTGATTACCGGGGATGTCGGCGCGAATGTGTTGATCGTTTCCGCCTTGCCGGATCAGCACGTCACGATCGCCCAGGTGATCAAGGACCTGGATACCGCCCAGCCGGGCGAGGCGTTGAGCGTGCGTGTCTACAAGGTTCAATACGCTGATGCGTCATCCGTCGCCAATACCCTTTCCCAAACGCTGATCCCCGGCGGGCAGGCCACACAGATCAATCCGAGAACGCTCCAATGGCTTCGTGGCCCGCGTGGTAATCAGAGGACGGCCAACTCAAGCGCCGCTCAGGGAAGCGCAGCATTGCGAATCGTCGCCGATACCTCCAGCAATGTTCTTGTCGTCCGAGCCATGAAGGAAGAGCACGCTCAGATCGAGGAACTACTCAAACAGATTGACGTCCCTCCAAGTACGCATCAATTGGTCAATGTGATTCAGTTGCAATACGCCGATGCCGAGAAAGTCGCCGCGACGCTCACCAAGATGTTCTCCGAAGATCAGGGCACGAACAATCGGCGTGGCCCACGGTTCTTATTGCAGGCTCAGCAACGCCAGGGAATTGTTATCCAGGGTGATCGGGATTCCCGCATGGTGATCGTGCGAAGTGATGAAAAGACATTTGCGCGCATCAAGGATCTGGCCATGAAGATGGACAAGGCCGGCGAAACCGATCGTATGGTGCGTCGCGTCATCCTCCTGAAACATGCCCAGGCTCCCAGCGTCGCCAACGCCCTGACCCAGGCGTTTGCCCCCGCTCAACGAAGTGGGGCGAGACTGAACGGCAACAACACAGCCAGCCAGGATCCGAACGAACGAGTCGTCGTTACGGCTGAGCCTGGCACCAACTCCCTTGTCGTCACGGCGAGTGCCGAAAACCACAAGAAGATTGATTCACTCATCGCGACACTCGACACCGAAACCAACAGCGGAACGGTCAACGACTTCCTTATCCTCCAGAATGTCAATGCGACCGAACTGGCTCCCGCCATGCAAAGCGTTGCGAGCAACGTCACACAAGGTCAGCAGCGCACGGTCGTTTCCGCAGATCGCGGCTCTAACGCGTTGGTCCTCAACGGTCCGGCCGCCGATGTCAAGCGCATCATGGAGTTGGCGTCCAAGATCGACCAGAACGCTTCGCTCAAGATGAAGGATGGTGTATTTATCCTTCCGGTCAAGAACGGCGATGCGGCAAGTTACGCAAGCACGATTCAGACATTGTTCACGCAAAAACTGCTGACCAGTGGCGGACGGACAGGACCGAACACGCCCACACTTGCCGTATCATCCGATGCGCGATCCAATTCACTCGTCATTTCGACCGACGCCATGACCTTCCTGCAGATTCAGAAACTTGTTCAGCAGATGGACAACATCACCCCGACCAAGGGAAAGATGCGTGTTATCACTCTGAAGAATGCCGACCCTGAAGATGTTCGTCGTGCGATTGAAGCCATTTACGGCACAAACGTCAATGTCCTTCCGCAGCGGTCCGGCGGAAATCTCCAAGGCGGGAACATCCCTCGCAATAACGGTGGCAATAACAACTTCAGGCGTGGTGGCGGGAATACCGGGAGAGGTGGAAACACCGGCAATAACAATCGACGTGGTAACAATTTCAATCGTGGTGGAAACAATATTCGAGGTATTCCCAATATCCCTAATCGGGGCGGGAACCTCAACCCTACTCCCAACCGCGGTAACCGAGGGGCCACGCGAACGCCGAATCGAGGCGGTGCAAACCCTAATCGCGGCGGTAGCACCAGGCTGCGAGGCGGCAATACGGGCGGAAATCCCCGCGGTGGCCGAGGCAATGGTTCCGGTTCCGGCGGTGGAAGCAGCAGTGGCGCAGACTCCGGCGGCCCGGTGACCGTCACCTCAATGACTCAACAACGAGCCCTCCTGATTCAAGCTGACGATGCTGATTTCGAGGCCATCAAGAAGCTGGCCGAGATGATGGATAAAGCCGCCGAAGGCACGAAGAAGATCAGTCGCGTCGTCGTTCTCAAGCACGCGTCCAATGCCAAGATTGCGACCGCATTGAATCAACTGTATGCCGCCGCCGCACGCACCAATGCTCCCGAAGATCGAGTGATTGTCACGGCATTGACCGGAACGGATGCGCTGCTGATTGCAGCCGTGGCCGAGAAACTTCCCGAAGTCGAGATGCTTATCGCCAAACTGGATGTCAAAGACCTTTCACCCCAGTTGGAATTCAGGATTCATAAACTCAAGAACGCTACGCCTTCAAAAATTCTCCCCACGCTCAATTCCATTCTCCAGAAAGTTCAGACGGATCGCCAGGGCGAGGCGATTGACATTCAGGCCGATGATCGCACCAGGTCCCTGATCATCACGGCCAAAGGCACCTTGTTTGACAAGATCATCAAGATTATCGAAACGCTCGATCAGACATCTGAGCATGCCGGTGTGGAAGTTGCCGTCATTCAATTGAAGAAAGCCGATGCCACGCGATTGGCAGGTATTCTCAATGAAATGCTCAAGCCCAATTCCGAAGGCGCCGTAACGCCCGAAGCACGGGCCCTGCAGGAACAGATCAAGAAACTCAAAATTCAGGTCAAGGGTGGTAAAGGCTTCGTCGAGCTGGATCTCACCAAGCCCATTCGCATTACCGCCGACCCACAGGAGCCCAATATTCAGGGTTCCAACGGCATCGTCATCGCATCGACCGCCCAGAATATCATTGCCATGCGCAGCATCATTGAATTGATGGACCGAGTACCCATTGCCGATGAGGTGAAAGTCCAGATTGTGCATGTCGAGAATGCGGATGTCGATTCCGTCCGTCAGACTTTGGAAGACATCTTTGCCCAGGGTGTAGCCAAGCTCTCCGGGAAGACCGGTTCGAGCGTGGAAGGTAAGGCTGAACCGACGAAGGCGACGGGTCGCGCACTGACCGGGCCGTTTAACGTTTCGGTCGATCTTAGAACCAATTCACTGGTGATCGCCGGGCGTGAAGAAAGCCTTGAACTCGCCCGACAGATCATCGAAGACCTGGATCGCGAACACGGTAAATTCATTACCGAGGTGCGTCTGTTCCAATTGAAGCACGCCGAAGCGACGACGCTCGCGCCGTTGCTCTCCGCAGTATTCGCGGAGACCGAAGGCGCGACAGCCGGACTTGCCGGTCTTCAAACCCAGGTGACGCGTCTCAGGACCGTGCTTGATAAGAAAAAGGGCGATAAGAAAGAGGCCCCCAAAGCACCGGATAAGAAACCGACTGACAAGAAGTCTGCCGATCCCAAGAAGCCCAATGGCAGCAAAACCAGCAAGGTCGCCAAACCACGCGAAGCGCTGACCATTCAGGCCGACCCCGCCACGCAGACACTGATCGTTGCTGCTCGCAGTGATGTCATGCCATTGATCGCCGATGTGATCAAGACGCTCGATGTACCAGGCGCTGGCAGTGGCAATGAAGTTCGCGTTGTGCCGCTCGTCAATGCCGATGCCACGCGCATCAAGCAGATGTTGGATGCTCTTTATACGGGCGAGAATGCCCAACTGATTCGGGCTGCCGATCGTCCGACCGTTCAGGTTGACACGCGAACCAACACGCTGGTCATCTGGGCGAGTAAGACGACGTTCGCCGTCCTGTCCAAGTTGCTCACCAAGCTGGACGCCAAACAGATCGTGGATCTACTGGACATTCGAATCATTCCCCTGAAGAACGCCGAAGCCGCTCAATTGGCTACGACTCTTCAAAACGCCATGGACGCCCGTGTTCAACGTCAAACCACGCTCGGTGTAAAGGATGCCGAAAGCCTCCGTGTCCTGATCGTCGCCGATCCTCGCAGCAACGGACTGATCGTCAGCGGCTCACCGGAGAGCTTCAAACTTGTCGAATCCCTTGCCACGAAACTGGATAACGCGGGAACCGCTCTCGCCGGTCAAATTCAACTTTATCCGTTGAAGCAGGCCAACGCCGGTACGCTCGCCGCGACACTCCAGAATCTGTTTAACGCTCGCTACGACGCCGCCACGTCCGATGATGTCAAACGCCAGCGCCCCGTAATCCTGCCCGACCTTCGATCCAATGCCTTGCTTGTTTCTGCTATTGCCGACGACACCAAGGTTCTGGTAGGGCTTCTGAAGAAGATGGATGTCAAACTCACTAACCCGGCAGTGCAGTTGGTTGTTCTTCCACTTAAACACAACGATGCGGGTGTCATTGGTCCATCCATTCAGCGTATCTTCCAGGCCCGACTCCAAAGCATGACCGCCGCAGGACAAACCCCCACGCCGCAGGATCAGGTTAACGTCGAAACCGACTCCCTTTCCAATGCGTTGATCGTGTCAGCCAGCAAGGAGAACCTGACGCTCATCGGTGAGTTGCTCAAGAAGGTCGATGTCGATCCGCCCTCAGAAACCGGCATCGTCCGCATGTATCCCCTGAAGAACGCCGATGCCCAGCGCGTCTCCACCATGCTGCGAAGCCTGATCGAACAGGGACTTTACAAGCCCGGTTCGGCTGCCGCACAGGACAACGCGGCCGTACAGGCCCGTGAAAAGGTGGCCATTGAAGTCGATACGCGCATCAACGTCGTCATCGTTTCGGCAAGCAAAGAGAACTTCGCCGTCATCGAGCAAATCATCAAGAGCGTCGATTCTTCAGACGCCTACAACATCCTCGGTGACATCCGTGTCTTCATGCTGAAGCATTCCGACGCCACACGTCTCGGCCCAACACTTCAACAGTTCTTCGATGCCAAGCGTGCAGCCGAACAACAGGCGACCGGCAGTACTTCCCGCTCACTCGCCGTCAGCATTACCGCCGACGCCCGCACCAATGCTCTGCTTGTTGCCGGCTCACGCGAGAG
>JANQQT010000148.1 GCA_028284925.1 Phycisphaeraceae bacterium
CACATCCTACTGCTTCTTCCCCTTTTTCGCGCCCCCTCCCTTCTTGGCCGGTTTCTTCCGGGGGACTTTCCCCAGCGGCCCCCGATCAAACTCAAACGCCTCACCCCCACCCATCCTTACCCTCACCTTAACAGGTGGCCCCTTCCCCCCGGCGTCCACCTGCACCCGCAACACATTCTTCGCTCCCTTAAACGGCCGATCATAAATCCACCTGTGTCCATCACCATGCAAATACAACACCGGCTTACCCCAAGCCCCCATCCGCTTCGCAAACGGTACAAAAAAATCATCATGCATCTTCTTGGGCAAACAATGACCAAACACCACCACCCGCTCCACCTCGCCTCCAAAACGATCCATCAAATGATTCACCCACACCAGATCCTCCCAATGCCTCCGCTTCCACTCCACCTTGTCATGAATCCGCCCACCCACAATATGAATCCCCATAAACAACACCCCCTCCCGTACAAACGCAAAATTCTCAGGCCGCCTCACATGCCTCAACACCTCAAACTCATGCGCCCACTTCTTGTCAAAATGCATGAAATACTTCACCCAGTAACCCCACGCCTCATCAGGCCGCTTACAATCGTTGTACTCATTATCCCCCGGAATAATAAAAACCGGCAAACGCGACTTCGCCAACATCCCCGACACCTTCACATACACCGCCTCATCACATTCCATCTTTCCCGCTTTGATATCCCCCACATGCACCACAAACGCCGACCGCATATCCAACCCCGCCACATGCCCCCGCAACATCTCATCCTCCTTCGGCGAATAAGGCACATCCCCCATCGCCGAAAACATCAACCCACCCTCCATCCGCTCCTCTACCGAACATCCCGAAACCAAACACACAGTCAAATAACCGAAAACAGTACACATCAAAACATCACGCATAACAACTCCAACCATCACTTTCCCATTTATTCGGGTAAATTTCGTACCTCACATCATAATACCAGATCACATCGTCCCACTCTCGATACCGTTTTTCATCTCTGGGATATTCGCACGCCATGTTGTGTAACAACTTCTGGTTTTTCCCTTGTCAATCTGAAAAAGCCCCGGTACCTTGCGCGCTCATCACCATTCTCCTTACCAGGTAGTCTCGCAAAAATCCAAAACCCCCGGAAACGAACGCCCAGATTCCATCGAATCCCAAACATCCGTTTCACCCACAACCAGAGAGAAAAAAAACATGTCCATCAGACACCTTGCTTCTGTCGTGATCACACTCCTTTTTCCAGTGACGGCTCACGCACAGTTTACAACCGTCATCAACGTCCCCCCGGACACACCGCCCTCCATAATCGGCTCCGACACACAACTTAACATTCGCGATGGCGGTGAACTGAACACCCCGTTACAGCTCGGCGCCGAAGATGGATCGAGCACCAACATCGAGGTCAACGTCACAGGAGGATTCTTCCAGCCAAGTGAATTCAATGCATTCGGCGGAACCATCAACCTCTCCAATGGATCCCTTGCAGGCACAATCAACGTATTCCAGAATACCACCCTCAACATGACCGGTGGCAGGCTGAGACACGGCTTCAGTCCTGGCGCAGCCAGTACGGTCAATATCTCCAACGGTATCATCGGCGATGACTTCTTCGCCGACAATGGCTCCAACGTAATGATCTCGGGAGGTACGTTCGGTGAAGAGTTTACCGCAGGCCCCGGCAGCAATGTTCATATCTCCGGCGGAACATTCGACGACGAAATCGCCGCCAGAGATGGTTCAATTCTCACCATCACCGGAGGCAATCTGGGCGACGACCTTCTCGCAGATTTTGGAAGTATCGTCAATGTGACCGGTGGTGTCTTCGGCACCGAATTCACCGCCGCCGGCACAGCAATTGTCAACATCTCCGGCGGAACATTTGGAGATATCTTTGAACCACGAGGTGGAACCATCAATATCACCGGAGGAACATTCCAAGGCATCTTCAACAGCATCGGCTCAAGCGATATCACAATTTCCGGCGGGGACTTCCAGGGCCCCTTCCGCACGCTTTCCAATGCCACCATCACACTCCTCGGAACCCAATTCCTGATCAACGACCTCCCCATTCCAGGCCTCGAAAACTTCGGAGACTCCATAATTCTAAATCAACGTTCCGGAACACTTAGCGCTACCCTCGCCGATGGACGCCAACGAGATTTCACCTTCGGCGACCACGACCTCGGCTTCGATGACTTCGATCCCCAATCCACTCTCCGCCTCACCATAACCAGACCTATCCCCGAACCCACCTCCTTAATGACGCTGACCCTCCTGGCCGCAACATTAGTCTCGCGCGTCCGAATTCGGCAGTGATTGCCACGCTCCTCTCCAATGGTCTCGCGACAACCCGATACGCCCAAAAATGGCCCCACGTGCCATCAAGATCCCAACACCCGCCTCACCAGAGCCAGAGAGGAAAAAAACATGTCCATCAGACTTCTAATGATTGTCATCTGCAATTGTTTCTTTACCCTTACCGCCAACGCACAATTTACCACCATCATCGATTTCCCTTCCGATTTGCCGCCCGACCTGATCGGCTCCGATACGCAACTCAACGTCCAGGACCGCAGCAGCTTTTTCGGAAATTTACAACTTGGCGCTGAAGACGGCTCAAGCAGCAACATAGAGGTCAACCTCCTTGGAGGAACATTCCTCCCGGAAAACCTCAGAGCATTCGGCGGGACCATAAACCTCCTCGATGGCTTCATGGGTGGCCAAACCGCCGCCTTTCAAAATACGACCCTCAACATAACCGGTGGCAGACTTGGCGACGGGTTCAGCCCGGGCGCAGCAAGTACGGTTAATATCTCCAACGGAATCATCGGTGACAATTTCTTCGCCGACAGTGGCTCCACGGTAATCATCTCCAGCGGCAATTTTGGTCGAGAGTTTGCCGCAGGATCCGGTAGCACGGTCATCGTCTCGGGTGGTGAATTCCCGGTAGAGTTTGATGCGGGCCCCGGCAGCACGATAAACATCTCCGGTGGAAACTTCGGCGACCGGTTCGACGCTCGCGATGGTTCAAAGGTTACGATTACCGGTGGTGACTTCGGCAACGACCTTTTAGCGGGATTCGGAAGCACCGTCGACATTTCAGGTGGCCGTTTTGGCAACGAATTCACCGTCGCAGGCACCGCAAACGTTACCATTTCCGGTGGCACATTCACCGGTGAATTTGATGCAGGGGGAATAGGTACCCTTGACATTACCGGAGGAACCTTTGAAGGAGAATTCGGTATCAGTGGCTCCAGAGAAGTCAATATCTCCGGCGGCGAGTTTGAGGACTTGTTCCGGACGCGCTTGGCCGAAAACATCGTTACACTCTTGGGCACGCAGTTCCTACTCGATGGTGTCCCCATCCCGGGTCTGGTAAACCTCGGTGACTCGGTGATCTTCAATCAGAGAAACGGAACGCTGAGTGTTATCTTCGCCAACGGACAACCGCAAGACTTCATCTTCGGCGATCCACCAATGGGTTTCGTTGAAATTGACCCCCAAACCACGCTGCGCCTCACCTTAACCCAACCTATCCCCGAACCGTCATCATTCCTCGTACTCATTTTCGCCACAGCAACTCTCGCACATTCACGAATGTACGGTGTCTCCTCGAACGAAATTCCGTGATACTTGCTGCCTGCGAATACCCTACTTCACAAACTCATACTCCCCTCCACTCTTCACCCGCCGATACCCCTCCCCTTCCCCCGCACCATCCCTGGGCCTCTCCTTCCCATCAAACACAAACACACTCCCCTTACCCACCACCTTAAACGTCCCACCCTTCACCACCATCGCCGTCCGCTCATCAATCCCCACACACAGCAACTGCGGATACCTCTGCTTGACCCTGGTCATGTCCCCAAACCGCTTCCGCTGCGAAAAATGCTGATCAATCGCAAATCCTTTCAAAAAACCAAGCCCCCTCTCATACCCCATCGCCATCATGTCCGTATTCCCAAGCGGGTTCCCCCTCACCAGATACTCTCCCTGAATCGTCGCCCCTGCGCTCGACCCCCCAATTGCCCCGCCGCGCTTCAACACCCCATGCATCAACTCCGCCACACGTGTATCCATATAAGAATCCACCAGCCGCCATTGCCTCCCACCCGTAAACCACACCCCCGTCGCCCGCCGCACCATCGCCAGGTTCCGCGCTGTATCCACCTCTTTCCCGAACGGCACATGCAACACCGAAACATCCTTGACACCCAACAACCTAAACATTCGCCCATGATCGCCCCGTGAGGAACGCGGCTCACCCATCGCCGTCGGCACCACCACAATCCGCGCCTTCTCCCTACCCCCCGCCCCCTC
>JANQQT010000268.1 GCA_028284925.1 Phycisphaeraceae bacterium
TACATTCGGAGAAGGTTTGGGGGGATTGGGTGAATGGGATTTTGGGGTGGCTGGAGTTGGAGGGGCCGGAGGTGGTGAGGGAGGTGAATGTGGTGCAGAAGGTGGGGTATGCCAAACCGATTCCAGCCCTGGTAGTTGATGATCAGATCATGGGGGCGATAAGCGAGTTGAGGAGTCTCGTAAAGTTGGACATTCGGGTCAGAAGCTCGGCGAAATTGCCGGAGGCGCTATGGAGGAATGAGGGCTTGGAATCGTTGTGGTTTTATTGTGAGCGATTTGGAGGGGGGGATGGAAAGGTGATTGGAAAATGTAAGAGTTTAAAAGATTTACAGATTGACGCAAAGGAGTTTTCGGTTGAGGGCGTACAGGCGGTTTTGGGATTGAGAGGATTGGAGAGGTTGGCCATCGTGAGGGCGAAGCTTCCTCATGGTAGTTTGAATGGGTTGCGTGAATTGTCCGGGCTGAAGAACTTGTCTCTCAACAGGACGGGCGTTACAGATGCGGTGATGGATGAAGTTGTACACTTGAAAGGGTTAACGGTTTTGAACCTGTGGGGGACGGAGATTTCGGATGCGGGGGTCGAGAAGATTTCAGAATTGAAATCGTTGGAGTGGCTGTTTGTCGGAAGTCGCGGGATGTCGGATGCTGCGGCGGTTGGGCTATCGAAGTTGGCCAGGTTGGAATATTTGTTCGTTTCTGAGACGAGCGTGACGGACCAGTTTATCCGTAATCTGGGACCAATGAAGCGGCTGGTGATCGTCGATTTGCAGGATACGAGAGTGAGTATGGATGGGGTGCGTACATTGATGAAGAATGCACCGGTTACGCAGGTTTTGTTGAAGGGTTGTAAGGGTGTTGATGTTGGGGTTTTGAGGAAGGAATTTCCGGGGGTGAGGTTTTTTGATTGAGGTGGGGTCGAATGATAGGAAGTGGTTTGGTGTTTTTGTTCTCTGGATCGCGCGAAGTGTAGTGTTGTGCGACGGGCCGCTCGCTCACGGTTGCGGCTCGTTGGGGGAGGTGTTGGATGTTGGGGGCGGGAGGGGGTAGGGGGTGTTGGGAGTTTGGTTTTTGTTGGAGCTAGATTGTCGTTATCGTCCCCTGGTTCGCGCGAAGGCTAGTCTTTTGCGACGCGCCCCAGGCGAGGGCGCCTGGGGTTAATGAAGTTTGGCGCTCGAGTTTGGGCCGGTGAATTGCGAGGTGGGGTAGTTGGGAGTGAGGTTTTTGCAGGAGGTGATTTTGTTGGTTGGATTTGGGGGGAGGTGCGGATTCTTTTGACTTCTGCCACGGGCCCCACGTGGGGACACGTGGGGCTAACGGGGTTGGTGTAATAAGTTTGGGAGAGGTGGGTAGACCGCGGGAATTGGGAGTTTGAGTTGGAGGTGGGTCCGGATAAGTTTGGTGGGGGTGGGTGGGTTTGTTGGTGGAGTTGTGTGGGTTTACCCATTTTATGCAGGTGGTACAGGTGCGGTTGTTGGGGGGAATATGAGTGGAAATTGGAGAGGGGGTTTGGAGAGGGTGGCGATGTATTGGATGTTTCAGTTGTGTTGAAGTGAAGCGGACGGTGGTTCGTTTTGCTGTTGTCTTGTTTGTGTCAATCTCAAAAATGAAATCTGGAGAATTATGATGGGTATTTTCAAACGAATATCGGGCTGTTTCTGCGTGGCGGCGGTATTGGCGGGGGTGATGGGTATGGGGATTGGGTCTGAGGTGAAGGCGGATGTGTTTACTTGGGAGGGTGTGATTGGTCACAATCAGGCTGCGGGAAAGATTGAGCATGTTGAGGCTTCTTATGATGATTTGAATGAGCGGTTGCGTTGGATGGCGGAGTTCACGCCGAAGAACGGTGTGTTGGCGAATGGTTTTACGCTGGTGTTGTCGGATGGACCGAACCCGAAGGGTTTGACGGGTCAGTTGGCGGCGTTTTATTTTGACGCGAGTGATGAGGATGAGCCCGTGCTGACGGCTTATGTGTATCACGGGAAGAACAATTCAAATTCGTATTTTGATGGTAATGGTGACGGGGCGGGTTTTGATCCGGATTTGATTTTGTCCAGCAATGATATGTCGTGGGTTCATGAGTTGGTTGTGGAGACGAACAATGGTGTGTTGACTCTGGGCTTTGATGTGGATGCATCGCAGTTGAACAGTCACTCACCGCTGTTCCCGAATGTGGATGGTTATGAGGGTGTGGGATTTGGTGAGAAGCTTGGCGTGTGGTTTCATCCGTTTGCGGGTCTGGAAACGGACTACGAAGATGACTATTTGGAAGAGTGGGAATATTCGAAGAAGGGTTGGTTTGATACGAGTAACCTGACGACGACGGTTATTCCGGAGCCAGCGAGCATGAGTTTGCTGGGGTTGGCGGCGTTGGGTTTGGTTGGTCGGCGAAGAAGTGCGTAAGTCAATCAGCGACATTTATGAAGAAAAAGAAGCCGCCCCCCCGTAGTTGGGGGGGCGGCTATTCGTTGTTGTGTTTTGACGAGGGTGTCCCCTGATTCGCGCGAATATTGACCTTCCCTCCTTTCCGCGGCGCGCCCCAGGCGAGGCTGCTTGGGGTTAATAAGCGTTGTTGGCATGAGATTGGGGGTGTTAAGGGGAAAGTGTGGTGTGGGAGGTCAGATTTGGTGGAGTTTGGGATGGTAGTGAGCGCCTGGGTTTTCGTGCGGATGCTTGGTTTTCTGCGGCGGGCTCCCCGCACTCCCGAAAAAGGGGCTGGGGGCTAACTTATTTTGTGTCAAGATATTTTTTGGGGGGTAGGTTGAGGTGTTTTTGGATTTGTTGGTGGGTGTAGAAGGGGGTTTTCAGGCCGGTTTTGGGGATTTTGAGGTGTGTGGTCCAGGTGATGGCGTTGAGGATGAAGGTTCGGAAGTTGGGGTTTTTGAAGTTGTTGTAGAAGTGGCCGCAGGTTGTGCCGAAGCCTCGGGATTTGGATTTGGGGTTTTGGATGGCCCATGCGACGACGTTGCCGAGTGGGTATTTTGTTTTGAGGGCGGGGACTTTGAGTAGGGGGGTGAGGTGTTTGGATTGGGTGTTGAATCGGAGGTTGTAGTAGAACTCTTCGCGCATTTTGAAGGGGGTGACGCCGTTGAGGATGGGGTGGGATTTGGAGGCGGGTAGGATTGGCGTGTCAAGTGTTTTGATGGCGGAGTACCATTTTCGTTTGCCATCGGTTTCCCAGTCGAAGTAGGCGCCGGTCCAGTTGAGGATTTGGGGGGCGTATTTGTCGGGCGTGAAGGTTGAGAAGTGGAAGGTGATGAAGCCGCAGCCGCGGTCGATTTGTTTTTGGATGAAAGCGATGCGTTGGGGGGACTGGAGGTGTAGGGCTTCGGTGAATTTGTGACCATCGCGGCCATCGGAGATGATCATGATGGTGTCGGCTTTGTTGAGGGGGGATTGGTCTTTGGGCCAGCCGTTGAGGTGGTAGTGGACGTTGATGTGTTTGGCGATTGAGGAGTTTTGGAGCATGGTCGTGAGGAGTTTGGCGGTCCAGGGGTAATCGTGGATGCCGTTGCCGGCGGGGCCATGTGATTTGGGACCTGCGATGAGGTGGATGTTCTTTTTGGGGGGAGGCGGGGTGGAGTCTTTCGCGGCTTGTGTGGGTTGGGGGAGTGGGATTAGTGTGGTGAGAAGGGAGAGTGCGAGGATGTGAATGTGGGGTTTCATGGGGGTTATTTTATTGGAATTGGTGGGGTTGTGGGTGAGCGGTTTCGGTGTAGGTGGTCGGTTCAGTTGGTGGACGGGGAATGGGATCACAGAGTGGAGGTCAACGGGAGGGGTGGGGTGGAGTGGGGGAGACGGGGTGCATATGGGTGTAGCGGGGAGTGGGTTGGGAGTGTGCGGGGCGGTTTTTTTGTAGGGGGTAGGATTGGGTTTGATTGGTGGTTGGGGTTTTTATGTCTGAATAGAGTTGGCTGTTTAGGCGATCGCGGGGTGTTGTTTTCATGGATTGAAGTGAGGGGAGCGCTATTATCCGATGGCTGGTGGATGTGTCGCGTGGCGGCATGGCCGGCGGCGTTGGTGGGGTGATGATTCAATTGGGCTGGTCGTCCGGTATATGAACCTGGTATCGGCAGGGCAGTTTGGACAAGGCCAGGCATTCTATGGTTAGAGCATCATGTTGTCAGGGAGACCTTGTAGGGGTGGTGTTGTGGTTGTGTCTGTATGTTTGGGATGCGGCGCGATGTCGATAGATCAGGAAGAGTGAGTCTATGAATCGGGAGACGTTGCCGATAATCATTCAGGGGGGGATGGGGGCGGGTGTTTCGAGTTGGCGTTTGGCGAGGGCGGTATCGCGTAGAGGGCAGTTGGGTGTGGTATCGGGTACTGCGTTGGATGTGATACTGGCGCGGCGTTTGCAGGCGGGGGATGAGGGTGGGCATATGCGTCGGGCGTTGGCGCGGTTTCCGATACGTGAGGTGGGTGAGCGTATTGTGGAGCGTTATTTTGTGGAGGGTGGTAAGGGGGAGGGTGATGCATTTCGTTCGAAGCCGATGCCGAGTGAGCGTCCTTCGGGTCATTTGGAAGAGTTGCTGGTGGTGTCGAATTTTGTGGAGGTGTACCTGGCGAAGGAAGGACATGATGGTTTGGTGGGGATTAATTTTCTGGAGAAGATTCAGGTTCCTAACCCGGCGTCGATTTATGGGGCGATGTTGGCGGGGGTTGATTATGTGTTGATGGGTGCGGGGATTCCGAAGGCGATACCGGGGATTCTGGATTGTTTTTCGAGGGGTGAGGCGGTCGAGATGCGTATTGATGTTCAGGGATTGGAGCGTGGGGAGGAATTTGGCACTCGATTTGATCCTTCGGCATTTTTTGGCGGGGAGGCGCCCGAGGTGGGGCGGCCTGATTTTCTGGCGATTGTTTCGTCGTCGACGTTGGCGAGTATGTTGGCGAGGAGAGCGAGTGGTAAGGTGAATGGTTTTGTGGTGGAGGGGCCGACGGCGGGTGGTCACAATGCTCCGCCGCGTGGGAGGTTGCAGTTGAGTGTGGGTGGTGAGCCTGTTTATGGAGATCGTGATTCGGCGGATCTGGAAGCGATTGCGGGATTGGGTTTACCGTTTTGGCTGGCGGGTTCGTATGCGGAGCCGGCTCGGGTGAGGGAGGCGTTGGTGGCGGGCGCGGCGGGCGTTCAGGTGGGGACGGCGTTTGCGTATTGTGAGGAGTCTGGGATTGAGGGTGAGTTGAAGGGGCGGGTTTTGGAAATGAGTCGGGTTGGAGAGGCGCGGGTGTTTACGGATCCGGTGGCGTCGCCAACGGGATTTCCATTTAAGGTGTTGCAGATGGCGGAGACGGTTTCGGAGGTTGGAGAATATGAGGGTCGAAAACGCATTTGTGATCTGGGGTATTTGCGACATGGTTATAAGAAGGAAGACGGAAAACTGGGTTGGCGGTGTCCATCGGAGCCGGTGGAGGATTTTGTGAGGAAGGGTGGGGCGTTGGAAGACACTGTGGGTCGGAAATGCGTGTGTAATGGTTTGATGGCGAATATAGGTTTGGGTCAGGTTCAGCGTGAGGGGGGATTGGAGAAGCCTTTGATTACATCGGGTGATGATGTGGCGGAAGTTGCGCGGTTTTTGAAGGGTGATGCGACGTCGTATGGGGCTGCGGATGTGATTGAATATTTGTTGGGTGATGTCGGGGATGAGGTGGCGATGGGTGAGGTTTTGTGTGTGGAGCTGGTTCATAACGCAGTTGTGCAGCGGCGAAAGCATAGCGGTATGTAATTTTTGACTTTTTTTTATTTTTTCCAAATTTGGGGTTGCACCTCAGATATAGCGTTGTTATACTAAGGTTTCTTAAATTTGCTTTTGGACCCCGGATGGGTGGTAGGTACTAGTTCTAGTCCTGCCACCCTGTTTTTTATGCACGTTGGGTGCTATAACTAGTTGGTTTTTTGCGAATAAGGGGCGAAATTTGGTTGTAATCGGGTATTGGAAGTAAAGATATAGGTAATTTTGCCGATATCTTAGGTGCTGGTTGTTTACATCCAGTCGGGTGGGAATGTGAAGGGTACAAGAGCAAATGATCTGAATTAATCAAGTGAGTAGTGGAAATTTTCGGGTTCAAGGTGCGTCATCATTTGGAGGTCTACGAGGGCACTGAACTCAAGACGATCAACCTCCGGGGGAACGGAGGCGAAGCATGTCGTCGAAGCAAGAGATGAGTGTAGATGAACTGGTTCTGGGGAATCTGGAGGCAATGGCATCTGACGTCAAGGCGGGGGTGATGGTGGATGAGGGATTGGCGCGGGAGGTTTTGGGTGATGCTGTGCGATGTGGTTACAGTTCGTTGAATACGGAGGCGGTGGAGGTGGTCTTACGATACCTGGTGAGTATGGCGGCGCAGTAGGCGCAAGTGTTAAGGGGGCGAGCGGTAGGTGGTTGTTGGCTGTGTGATGTTATGATGCGAGCGGGTGTTTGGGGATTATGAAACGCATAGGGGAGGGTGATTTGCATATGCAATTGTTGTTAAGGGGCGGAGCGACCTGAGGACTTGAATTTCTCGAGTTGTTCCTTGAGTCGTTTGGCGATTTCGGGGTGTTTGTTGTAGAGGTTGGTGGTTTCGCCGGGATCTGTTTTGAGGTTGTAGAGTTGTGCGGGGGCATTGGGGTCGGTGTCGGGGATGTGGTATTTTTTGAGAAGCCGATGTTTGGCGTAGCGGTTGCCGCCTGAGCCTTTGTGGTCGAGGTACTTCCAGTGGCCATCGCGTATGGAGAGGGCGAGGCTGATGGTTTGTTGGAGAAGGTAGCGTCGGACGGGTTTTTCGCCTTGTTTGCCGGTGAGGACGGGGAGAATGTTGTAGGAGTCTTTGGCGGCGTTGCGGGGGAGTTTGGTGTTTACGATGGCGGCGCATGTGGCCATGATGTCGGTGAGGCTGGTGAGTTGGCTGGAGGTGGTGTTGGGTTTGATGATGCCAGGCCATGCGGCGATGAGGGGGACGCGGTGGCCGCCTTCCCACTGGTCTCTTTTCATGCCGCGCCAGGGTCTTGCTCCGTCGTGTTTGTAGCGATTTCGCATGTGGTAGACGGTGGGGACTTCGGGGCCGTTGTCGGAGGTGAAGATGATGACGGTGTTGTTGTAGACCTTGAGTTTTTTGAGTGTGGTGACGAGTTGGCCAACGATGTAGTCGAGTTCGAAGATGAAGTCGCCGTGTGGTCCGGCATTGGTTTTGCCCTTGAATTGGTTGGCGGGGAAGGAGGGG
Organism: Phycisphaeraceae bacterium; assembly: GCA_028284925.1. GTDB lineage: Bacteria > Planctomycetota > Phycisphaerae > Phycisphaerales > Zrk34 > JANQQT01. Next base: position 7,201 of record JANQQT010000268.1, read on the forward strand.
AGGTGGACGGCCTGAGTGGAGTGGAAGAGGAAGAAGGGTTGTTTGGGGTTGTTTTTGACGTGGTTTTGGAGGAATTGTTGTGATTTTTTGAGGAAGAGGAGGTCGACTTCCTCGAGGTCGAAGTCGGGGGCGATGAGGCCTGGTCGGTTGTCGTTGGCCCAGGGGTGTTTGGGGAGGGGTTTTCTGTCGAGTATTTTGGTGGGAGGGACGGGGACGCGGTCGCCATCGACGAAGGCGTAGAGCCAGTCGGTGGTGGGACAGCAGACGGTTCCGAAGAATTGGTCGAAGCCGCGATGGATGGGTGAATCGGGGATGCGTCGGGAGAAGTCGGCTTGTTTGACGGCTTTGAGACCGTTGCGGTTAATGGGCTTACCGTGTTTATCGAAGAAGGTCATGCCGATGTGCCATTTGCCGAAGCATGCGGTGGCGTAGCCTTTGTTTTTGAGCATTTGAGGGAGTGTGAGGCGTGATTTTTTGATCATGTTGGGTCCGCCGACGCCGGTGAAGACGCCTCGGAAGCCGGTTCGGAATGCCATGCGACCGGTGAGTACGGAGTAGCGTGTAGGTGTGCAGACGGTGGAGGGTGAGTGTGCATCGGTGAATCGGAGTCCCTGTTTGGCGAGTGTGTCGATGTGTGGTGTGGGTATTTTGGATTTGGGGTTGTAGCACTGGACATCGCCGTAGCCGAGGTCGTCGGCGAGGATGAGGAGGATGTTGGGGAGTTTGGCGGATGGGGCGGCGAGAGTTGGTTGGGATAGGAGGAGGAGGGTGATCGCGAGGGTCAGGTTTCGCATGGGGTGTATTCCTTTAGGTGGGTTGAGAGCGGATTATAGTTGATAACGTGAAGTTTATTGCGTCGGTTTTGCGTGATGGGAGGGGGAATGAGGGTTGGGCGCGTAAAAAGGTGTCGTGTGGAGAGACGTAGATTTGTTAGAATATCAGTCACGGAAAAGCTGATTTGGCGGGGTGCTAATGCACATTTCGGAGGTAGGGGGGATTGGCAGGCTGTAAGAAATTCCTTCATTGTAAGGGGCATATTGAAATGCGTGTTGTTCGTGGATTCTGGATTTGTTTGTTCGTGGTCGTGGGGTATTTGGGATTGTGTATTGGAGGTGGTGAGGTTCGTGGGGCGATGGTGACTTCGACGTGGTTTGGGGGCGTTGGGAATTGGAATGATGTTGGGAATTGGGCGCATGATCCGCTGTTTGGGGGTTTTCCGAATAATGTGCCCGGTTTCGAGTTTGATGTCACGGTGGATACGGGTGTGACGCGATTGGGGACGAGTGTGGAGGTGGATCGATTGCGGATTGGGGATACGGCGACGGTGGAGATTGAGTTGGCGGCGTTGAGTTTGGTGAGTGTGGAGCCGGTGGATATTGGTGGGACGATTGATTTGAAGGGTGGCGGGTTTACGGCGGATAGTGTGTTGTTGGGGCCTAATGCGGAGGTGAAGTCGACGGGTGTCTTTGATTCGGGATTGAATGTGAGGTTTCTGGAGAATAACGGTGTATTGAATGGGGGGACGAAGCGGTTGGAGGTATTCGGGCATGACGGGCTGGTGGAGTTGAGGGGTGTTGGTCGGATTGAAACGGGTGTGGGTGGTGGGGGCAGAGTGAGTCTTGTGAGTAATGATGGGAGTGTGATTCCGTTGGGTGGTGTGAATGAGGGTGTGGTGGTGGCTGGTGGGATCCATCAGGTGTTTGGTGACGGGGTATTGGATTTCGTGAGTGGTTTGACGGGCGGGCCCAGTGGTTTGCGGGTTAATGTTGGCGCCGAGTTGATTTTTCGGGATATGGCGGTGTTCGGGCCTGTGGGTGATGTGGTGGTTGATGGGACGTTGGAGGTCGGGAGAGGGGGTATGAATCAACCTGGTGTGAAGGTGAGTGGCGGTGGGACGCTGGGTGTTGGTGGGTTGACGGTGTTGGATGAAGTCGATGTGGATTTGATTGTGATGGATGGGGTGTTGAATGTGGGGAATTTAGTGAGAGGGAGGTTGAGTGCGCGGGATGGATTGTTGGATGTGACCAGTGAGGTGAATGCGGACGTTTTGGAGACGCCGTTTATGGAGGCGAGGGGGATTGACGGCGGCGATGATGGCGGGAGTATGTCGATCACTGTGAATCGTTTTGCGTCCGGGCCGATTGACGTTTCGGGGGATGGCGGTTCCGTTGGTGGCGTCATTGATTTGTCTTCGTTTGGTGATGGGGGATTTGGTAATCTGGACGCGTCCGGGCGTAATCACGGCGGGGGTGGGAGGATTGAGATTGATATTTCGGGGTCATTGATTTTGTCGGAGAATTCCCGGATATCTTCGGATGGGACGAATGATGCGAATGGGGCGGGGTCAGGCGGGACGGTGAGGGTCAAGGTGGGTGTAGGTGATTTGTCCGTGGGCGATTTGTCGGCGCGCGGTACGAATGGCGCCAGTGGCGGGACGATTGATTTGGAGGCGGGGGGAAGGATATTGCTTGATCGTATTGATGCGGATGGATTGGGAATCCATGCAAAAGGTGGGGGTATTTCGATTCGGTCGACGGCCAGTTCAACATTTACGTTTGGGGATGTGAATTTGTCGGGGTCGAATGGAGGAGTAGGTGGGACGATACGCGCGGAAAGCGTCAGTGGGGGGACAGGGGGGGCGGTTAACTTGAATGGTGATGGGCCTGATGGCCGTGGTGGGGGGATTGATATTCTGGGAAGCGGGACGGGGACGTTTACGTTCGGCAGTGTGGATGCGATCGGGACGAACGGTGGTGAGGGAGGCACGTTGAATGTGACCGCGGGTGCGCAATTGCAGATTGGGGATGTTGATCTGAAGGGTGTGGGTAGTGGTTCTCAGGGTGGTGGGATTGATATTCTTGGGAGCGGGACGGCGACGTTTACGTTTGGAAGTCTGAATGCATCGGGTGTAGGTTCGGGTGAAGGTGGTGTGGCGTCGATAACGAACAATGGCACGGGTGGGATAAGTCTTGATTCGATCAGTTCGACGGGTGAGGGGCCAGGCGGACGTGGCGGGGGGATAGATATTTCGGGTTCGGGTGGGACGTTTGCGTTGACGGGTTTGGATGTGTCGGGCGAGCGAGAGGGGAGTGGTGGGTCCGTGAATATTTCGACAGGTACGGGCGATTTGACGTGGGAAATCTTTGATGCGGCGGGTGGTCATAGAGGATCGGGTGGGCTTATATCGGCAGACGGTATGGGGTCAGCGTGGCAGGGGTTTGCCGTGAATGCCAGCGGTGAAGGTGTCGGTTCGCAGGGAGGGACGATCAACTTTTTTCAATCCGGGTTGTCCCGGTTGGAGATTGAGGACGTCGTTGTACGGGGTACGGATGGTGGGTTAGGTGGCATGGTGAAGTCTGAAGGTAGTGCAGTGCAATTGGGGAGTGTAGACCTGGGCGCGACGGGCGGGGGTTCACGTGGTGGGAAGATTGAGATTCTGAACACGAATGAAGCTGATTTAACGATCGGTGAGTTTTTGATGCGTGCGTTGTCGGGTGGAATCGGTGGGGAAGGGATCTTTCGTTCGGTGGGTGATGTGGATCTGGGTCGTGTGGATTTGGGTGCTGAGGGTGCGGGTTCGCAGGGAGGTGGGTTGACGTATGATCAGATTCATGGGAATCGTTGGGGGGATTTTTTTGGGTTGGGTGTTGATGGCGGCAAAGGTGGTGTGTTTCGGTCGTTTGGTGACGGGCCGATTTCCGGGGGGAGTGTGGATGTGAGTGGGATTGGCGACAATTCGGAGGGTGGCGTTTTGGA
>JANQQT010000203.1 GCA_028284925.1 Phycisphaeraceae bacterium
CCTCCAACCCATGAGTCTCCCCCGCCACCCGCTCCAACGCCTCCACGACACCGCCAACCTCCCCCACTTCAACTTCACCTAAAAACTTTAACGTCACATGCACATTCTCCAGAGGCGTCTTCCGAATCCCCGGCGCCCAAACACCCTTCATCGCCTCTTCCAAATCCGCCAACACCACGTCATCCGGCGCAATCCCCACGAACATTCTCTTCACATTTGATTGTCCCATCCGTTCAACTCCACCCCATCAATCAAATCGTACAAACTCGGCAAATTCACCCAACCGATGATCAATCTCCGCGCGGGAAATCTCTTTCAGCCGCTCCAACGAAAACGATTCAATATTGTAACTCGCCACAATGGTCCCATAGGCAAGCGCCCGCCGAATCGAATCCACACCAAATTGCCCTGCCTCCGAAAGATACCCCATCATCCCCCCCGCAAACGAATCACCGGCCCCGGTCGGATCAACCACATTCAATGCAGGATAAGCATGCATCACCCCCAGGCCATCCGCATGGTTCAACAGACAACCATGCTCACCCTTCTTAATTACCACAAACTTCGGCCCCATCTCAACAATCGCATGTGAAGCCGCCACCATATTCGATTCCCCCGTCAACAACTTTGCTTCACTGTCATTCAACACCAACCCATCCAGCCGTGCCATCAAGGCCTTCAACTCATCCAGTGCTGTATTGATCCACAAATCCATCGTGTCCGCCACCACCAGCTTCGCCTCGGGAAAATTCTCCAGAAGCGCCGTCTGCGCGCTCGGATGCGTATTCGCAAGAAACACATATTCCGAGTCCCGATACCCCTCCGGTACCGGTGGCAAATCCTCACCCAACACATTGATATCCACCGACAACGTATCCCGATCATTCATGTTCCGTTGATACTCCCCCGTCCAACGAAACGTCTTCGAACCTTCCCGCTTCTCCAACCCCGCCGTATCAATTCCAAAATGCTCAAACACACCCAAATGTTTTTCTGGGAAATCCTCACCCACAGCCCCCACGACTCTCACGGGTGAAAAAAAACTCGCCGCCGCCGCAAAGTAAGTACACGACCCTCCCAAAATATCATCCGCCCGACCCGTCGGAGTAATCACCGTGTCAATACCGATACTACCCGTCACAATCAATGGCATCGCATGCTCCAATCGTTAGACATCCAGTTCACCAAACTCGACTACACTAGGCCCACCACAACCCACTTTCCCCGTCCACCCCCAATCCCTAACATACCCCCATCGCATTACCTTGATACCGGCAGCCCACCATGCATATCCAACTCGCCACGTCAGACGAACATATCAACGCCTGCTATCCGACCATCGCACAGCTCCGCCCCCACATCGCCCAGTCCGGTTTTCTCTCCCGCGTCAGGTCACAATTCAAGTCAGGCTATCAACTCGCATTCGGCCAGACCAGCCAATCCGTAGTCACCGTTGCAGGATTCCGCATCCACCAAAATCTCGCCTACGGTCAACACCTCTATGTTGACGACCTTGTCACGCACGCCGAACACCGTTCACACGCATACGGCAAACAACTCCTTGACTGGCTCATCGATCACGCCCGACAAAACAATTGCCTAGAACTCCACCTCGACTCCGGCGTCCAGCGATTCGACGCACACCGATTCTACCTCAACAATAAAATGCACATCTCCAGCCACCACTTTGCAATCCGAATTACACCCCAGGACTAACCCATGCTCATCCGACCCTGCATACTCGAGGACTACAACCACATTATCACCAACTTCCTCGAATTCTGGGACAACGACACTCCCCTCTCACGTCACCACGTCCTGTTCATTCGAGAGTTCGGGAACACCGCCTATGTCGCCGAAATAAACAACCGGATTGCAGGCTATCTCCTCGGCTTTTTCGCCCAATCCGGCCCCTATGCCTACTCCCACATGCTGGCCGTCCACCAGAACTTCCGCCGCCAGGGCGTCGCCCGCGAACTCTACCATAACTTCATCAAAGACGCCCTCGCCCACGGCTGCACGGAACTACGTGCCACTGCCGCGCCATACAACAAATCGACCATCGCTTTCCACACCGCTTTCGGCATGACCATGCACGGCGAACCCGACCACGAAAACATCCCCATCATCCCTAACTACGGCGGCCCCGGTATAGACCGCGTACTCTTCACCATGCCACTCACTTCCATCACACAATAAAACTCCCTTAACTCAATATCCCCAACCTTTTTCTTCGCCTCTTCCTTGTCCATCACCATAATCGCCACACCCGCGGTCGCAATAAACGCGCCAAGCACCGCACGCAAACTCACGCGCTCCCCCGTCAACGCAACCATCGGCAAGATCCAGATCGGCGTCGTCGCAATCAACGTCGATACAACACCCGCATGGCCATGCTTATCCAGATTCGCCACCTGCTGCAACCACAAACCGATAAACGTCCCCAGAAAACTTGCGACCAATATCACACCCCACAATCGCAAAGGCCTCTTCATTAATAGTCGATGATGCGTACTCTGTTTCCTCAACATCAAATACGGTATCAATATCGCCAGCCCACCCACAATTCGCGGCGCGACGGAATACATCGGCGACACCACATCTTTAATCTCCGGGTCACGCACAATCACAAAACCGATTGCCTGCCCCAACGCCGCAATCAACCCCATCACCACGCCACGAACCGCATGACCCTTATGCCCCTTCCCTGCCGGCTGCCGCTCCAGAATCACCCAACCGACCCCCCCAATCGTCACGCACATCCCCAACAGCGCATAACCCGAAATGCTCTCATCCAAAAACATGTACGCCAAGATCAATGCCATAAACGGCCAGATCGTCGACAGCAACACCGCCTTACGCGGCCCCAACTGCTTAAACGAATCAAACAACGCCGTATCACCGATCCCAATACCTATCGCCCCGCTCAACAGCAGCAACCACATCACCCTCCAACCCGGCCAATCCAATAACTCACCCGTCACGCCCAACACCGCAACCATAATCGCCAACCCCACCATCCCTTTCAGCACATTTAAGATCATCGGCCCGACATGCCGTACCGCATGCCCAAACGCCAAGGTACTCACCGCCCACGTAATAGCCGCCCCCAACGCCGCCGCCTCCGCACGAAACAAACTTAAAAAGTCACCTAATACCAATCCCAATTAATTACTCTCCCCGCCCATTCCGATTCCGCCGCCGCTCCGCCTTCTCCTTCTCATACTGCTGATACCACGCCCGCAACCCCTTTGGCCACGTAAACCGCGGAGCCTTCTCCAAATCAAATCCCTTCAAATGCGCCACACCCTTCCCATTCCGCTCCGAAGGATTCACATACTTCCACACAGGCTTACCAAATACCTCCTCCACCAGTTTCGCAACACCCGGGTCATACTCAATCAACTCCTTACGCGTATCCACATGGTTATGATCATGGTCCGGCTTACGGTTCGTATCAAACCACGACTGCACCGCCTCCGCCCAATACTCTGCTCGATTACTTGCAGCATACTTCCCCTTCCACAACCCCTTCCGCATTGCCGCCTCATAAGCCAGCTCCAGCTTAACATCAAACCCCGGTCGAATCCGATCCAGCCCCATGTGGTGAATCGCATGTGCAAACTCATGAATCAGAATATTCTCCGCGCGATACGGATCACCATAATACCGCAGCAGATTCTCCTCCCCACAGCTCACCGCCGGCCGCCAACGCGTCGCCCCCAAACCCCTAGCTCGATAATCCCACCACTTATTCGGTTGCAAATCCGAATGCTCCGGCACATCCGATGTGTACTCGTTATAAGCCATAACCACAAACCGCGTCCCACTCGCAATCAGCGCCCGACGCAACTTCTCATCATGCCCAATCATTTTCTCAATCAGATACGCCGCCTCCAGCAACGCAAAATCCGAAACCTTCTCCGATGAAACGATCGGAAAACCACCCACCGATACATACTTCTTATAAAACAGCGACAACCCAAGCCGCTTCACCTCTGACTCCGGCACACCCGTTACCCGATGCTCCAACTTCTTCGCCGCACAACCCGCCATCAAAAACAAAACCAGCCCGAAAACCATCATCCATCGCATAATCAATCACTCCAGTCAGGTTTCACCCCCGTCGGCCCCCACAACGCCCCAAACAATAGGCGACCGACATATCGCCGGT
>JANQQT010000215.1 GCA_028284925.1 Phycisphaeraceae bacterium
CATCACTGCAACATTCTCCCGTCTCGTCTCCCGCCAGCCCACCGGACAGGAAACCGCCAAATACACCGCCTTCCTCAAGAAAAACCTCGATGAGACTTCCGATCCCGAACGCAGCGTTAAGGCAACCATGATGGCTATCTACCTTTCTCCTGAAGCCATCTACCGCATGGAGTGGGGGCTCGGCAAAACCGATTCCCACGGTCGACGCATGCTCTCCCCCAATGAACTCGCCTACGCCCTCTCCTACGCACTCTTCGACACTCCCCCTGGCTCCCGCGGCCGCAACCAGAGCCGCGCCATCGCCACCGCCTTCCAAAAAAACCAACTCAACACCCAAAAGGACATTGCTCGCGTCGTCAGCCAGGTACTCAACCACGAACAACACAGTCCCACCGCCGGCAGATCCACCGACAACCTCCCACGTATCATCCGCTTCTTCCACCAGTTCTTCGGCTACCACCACGCCCCCGATGTCTTCAAAGATTCAAGACGTGTCAACGAGCATGGCCTATGGCACGATCCACGCACCCTCGTCAAAGACGCCGACAATCTCATCAAATCCATACTCCGAAAAGACCGGGATGTCTTCAAACAACTCCTCACCACCAATCACGTCCTTGTCTTCCACAACGGCGACAACCAGGCCCAGATCGACCGCCATAATCGCCTCATCGCTGACCTCAAATCCTACGATGAGCAACGCGTCCGCAACGAAATCGCCAAACGCAAGGCCGGCATTCTCAAAAAACCAAAGTACAGGGCAAATCCCAGACTTGTCCCTCCCAAAATCGCCGCCATCGAACGCGAGGGCAAAAACCTTCTCGCGCAGAAAAAAGCCGAACTCAAACGCGCCCTCGCACGCGGCATTTCTCTCGGACGCGTCAAATCCCGAAACTACCGCTACATCCGCGCCTATAACCTCGATACCAAAACCTGGAAATGGCCCTCCGTCCAGCCCTTCGAACTTCCCAAATCCCAACGCGCCGGAATCCTGACCCACCCCGCATGGCTCGTCGCCCATTCGCTTAATGATGGCAACGACCCCATCCACCGCGGAATATGGGTCTACGAAAAACTCCTCGCCGGTGTCATCGCCGATGTCCCCCCCGATGTCGACGCCCGCGTCCCCGAAAATCCCCACAAAACCCTTCGCCAGCGCCTCGACATCCTTCGCGCCAAGGCCTGCTGGAAATGCCACCACAAAATTAACCCCCTCGGTGAAGCATTCGAATCTTTCGATGACTTCGGTCGCTTCCGAACCCGCCACTACTTCGACGAAAACAAAAAACTCGTCACACGTTCCCATCACCACGTCCCCGGCGAAAACGGCCGAGATGTCGTTCGCTCCCTCAACCGCGACCAGCTCGTTGCTCAGGGCAAGTACACCACAATACCAGTCAACGCCGCCGGCTCGTTCGACACACTCGGCATTCCCGGACTCAAAGGCGACTTTAAAAACGCCGTCCAGATGATCCACGCTATCGCCGGAACCGATCGCGCACGCCAGTCCATCATCCGCCACCTCTTCCGTTACTTCATGGGCCGCAATGAAACACTCACAGATTCGGCAACGCTTATCAACGCCGACCAGGCATACATCAATTCCGGAGGAAGCCTCAAAGCCGTTATCGTCTCACTCCTCTCCTCCGATTCATTCGTCTACCGCAAATAATCACCAACCTCAAAGGATCACCCATGTCACTAACCCGTCGCAATCTCCTCCGCAACACCCTCGCCTGCGGCTCCTCCGCCGCCGTCTTCACCCCATTCCTCAACTCCGTCGCCCTCCATGCCGCTGGGAACGCCTCCGCCCTCCCCAAACGCTTCATCTTCATCATCAAGTCCAGCGGCATCGACAACGACAATCTCATCCCCGCCGACCTCGCCAAGCAAAATCCCCAATACCCGACCAAACGCGACAAACTCACCAACCTCTCCTTCTCCGACCACGCCCTGCCTCAAATGCTCGCCCCGCTCAAACCATTCAAAAACAAGGTCAATATCATCCAGGGCCTTTCCGGCAACAACCTCAAAGGCAACCACACCTCCGGTTACGGCACACTCTCCTGCCACAACTCCGAACTCACACCCATCGCGCCAACCGTCGACGCCCTTCTCGGCCTCAAACACTCCACCGGTCCATACCCCCTCTTCGGCATGGCCACCAACGGAACACTCCGCGGCCAGGTCTCAACCCCCGATGACATTTACGTCTACCCCAACCTCTCCGCACTTAAAGCAGGCCAGGGCGTCGCCTTCCAGGCAAGCCCCACCAAAGCCTTCAACGAACTCTTCGGCTCAGCCGTCATGAGCAAAGCCGACCTCAAGAAAGACGCCGCCGTCAATCGAAACCTCATGGACTTCCTCAAGGAAGATGCCCAACGCATCCGTAAACGCCTCAACGAATCCGATCGCCGGCGCTTCGATGGTTACATCGATACCTTCGAATCCCTCCGTATGCGCAACCAGCGCAAAACCGCCCTCAAAGGTCGCATCGAAAAGAACGCCCCCAAATACGCTCAGGACAAATACACCTCCATGACCCACATGGACCGCATGGAATGCCAGTTCGAGCTTGGCACGGCAGCCATCCTCGCCGGCCTCACCAACGTCATCACCCTCCGCCCCGACACCCTCGGCGCCCAATATCGGAAACTCGGCACAGGCTCACTCGGCCTGCATCAGATCGGTCACGGCGCAGGCGTCGGAGATATCTCCTCATCACAACTTCGACACAGAATCGACGCCTACCACATCTCGCTTATCGCAAAAATGGCCCATCGCTTCAACAGCATCAAAGAGGGCGATGGCACAATGCTTGACAAAACGCTCATCCTCTACACCAGCTGCGCCGGTGGAAAACACCACGGTGGCAGCTCCGACTGGCCCTTCATCACCGTCGGAGGTATCGGCTCAAAATTCAAGACCGGCCGTTTCCTTCAGTTTCCCTCCTACGGAAAAGAAGGTCACAAATCCCTCGCCAATCTCTATATGTCGATCATGTCCGCCGCCGACACACCCTACGGTAAACACTTCGGCCAACTCGACCCCGCCCTCCGCGATCTCGACCTCAAAGGCCCACTCAACGAACTCCTTGCTTGATTGCTCTCCCATTCGAAACCCCAGGCACAAAAAGAAAGGCGCCCCGCTCTTCGCGAGGCGCCTTTCCTCTTTGATCCTTCTCCATGTCTTCACACTTAACCCGCCTGTCGTTTCCGACGCATCCCCACAAGGGCCAACCCTGCCCCGATCATACCCAGGCTTGCAGGCTCGGGAATCTCACTCGTCGTCGTGGTGGTGGTCGTGTCGTTAATATCGAACGATCCGCGATGGCAGAAGTGGAATCGGCTCAGGAATCCCGCTCGCGAACCGTATTGGTGGTATCGTGTCGTAAGGTCATCCACCGGGTGGAACCACACGCCGATTGATTCGTCCCACTGAGCGCCCAGCCAGTCCTGGTCATTAAAGAACTCAATAATCGGTGTCGCATCGATATCCATAATGAACGTTCGTCGCGTCGCCGTCGTCTCCACCGACAACAGATTCACAAAAGACGCATCGTTAAGCGATGACAGCATCGGTGTACCCGTCGACCACGCGCTGTCACGACTCGCATCATAGCGATACACCGTCAGGATCGGCCCGTCCGAATCACCCGGTGTGGTGGAATTACGATTACGATCCGCGTCAAAGTAAAACGCCGCGTACCGATCTTCAATCCCCGAGGGATTGCCCGAATCATTCACCACAAGAAAGAAACCATCAGGCCATCTTCCTTGCGTCAGGTCGAATTCCGCAACCCACGTCAGTCGATTCGTCACGTCGTTAAACCGGCCATTCACATGCTCAATAAACCCCGCATTATGTGTTGAACCGTTGGTCTGCCCAAATTCCGCCGCCGTCCAGTCAAATTCGTGAATCGCCGCGGAAGCAGAACTCGTTATTCCCATCACCATCGTGATCGTCGCGAGGACAGCCAGACGAATACCGTTAATCTTGATTGAAAGATCCATGAACCTTCTCCAGATTGTCTAAAGGATTTTGAAAGAGAGACAAAAGACAAACAGCCTCCCGCGACACAAGCGGGAGGCTGTTTGCTGTACTGCTTAGAAATTACGATACCTTTCACCCCCCTCCAAACCATCCGGAAAATAAACTTTCCCTTTTTCCTCCCCAAAATCCCTGATTTTCGCTAATTCCCTCAATCACCGTTTACCCATCTTCCCCCACCCTTACACACCTCATCCCATAATCTTTCTACGCCTCCCCATCCCCAACCCAACAACACCCATTACCACCCAAACCACGCCGGGCTCTGGGATCGAACCGATATCCAACGCATTCAAATTATCCGTCGCCAACAACCCCAGATCCTCCGCGTCCGCAAACACCATAAAACGCCCATCCAGATTCGAATACAAAATATCCGCCGGCGAGATATTCCGATTCCGCATCGGATGACGCACATTCAATACCGTCCACGAATCCTCCGTCAACGAAAACAACACCTCATCCGCGTTAAACATCTGCCCCAATACCTCAACCGGCCCCGAAGCCTCCCCGTCCGGTATCGGAAACGGCAACACATTCAACAACACCCGCACATCCGACACCACCAACGCGTCAATCTCATCATCCGCATTCAAACCAATCATCATATGGTTCGCCCACTCCTCATACGCAAAAGGATTATTCGGCTGCAAACCAAAGTCCGCCGATGTATCCACCGCCTTAGACACCCAGATATCCGCCGCCGAACCACCACCCGCCAACGAGGGCGAATCCTCATCCAACGTGAAAAACACCGGCCGACCATGCAACCCATCCCCATCCGTATCCACATACGCCAAAATGTCATCAATCTCAACCGCATCCAGATCATCCTCCACCGCATTCAACAACTGCCCTCGATTCGATGGCGACTGCAATCCCAACGAATTCCCCGACCCAAACAACGCGTTCAACTGAGGCTTCACCTCCAAAAACGCCGACCGGTACCGACCAAAAGGCTTCATCGGCTTCGTCTGATACAAGTTCCCGGCACCCGCCCCTCCTCCACCTGTCGCCCCCCCAAATCCAAACGTCGGAAAAATCTTACCTGCAAGATCCGGGATCAACGACCCCTGTGTCGTCGCCCTCAAATGTACATTTGTATTCACCGCCCCAACCGCACCCGGATCAACCGAAAAAACCAGAATCGACTGAAAAAACTGTGTCCCATCCCGACCAAAAGACAACCCAACCACGTTGTCATTGGGCCGCAGCCCCAATACCCCGCGCTGCGTCGAATCCAACACCGCCATCGCCGCCGGAGGTCCATTGTGTGGCCCAACCCGACTCCGCGTCCCCAATGCCCCACTCAGCCTCAATACATTCGTCGTATCCCCATGATCAAGCGACCCCGAAAAGATCTCTCCCTCCGTCGGAAAATGCCCCGCCCCCGCAGGCCCCAGCGAATGAACATCATTCGGGTTGTTGGTAAACGTCGAAGGCCCATACAAACCCTCCGCCGGATTCGATGTATTCGCATTAATTCGCGCCGCATTGAAATAACCCCCATCCACACTGAAACTGATTCCCGATGTCGACCCCGTTGAAACGGCCAACCCATACGGCGCCGAATCTCCACCTCCCGGTGTAAAACCCTTGACACGAATCTTGTACTTCCCATCCTCACGAATATTAAAATACAAATGCTCCACCGAGTCGTGAAAACTCGCCGACCGCGCCACAATCGTCCCATCCTCCTTCACCAGCCGCAAATCCAGATCAAACGTCTTTGTCGTATAATTCGCCTTATTTGCCAACACATCTCTGTCATTCTGATCCACCCCCGACTTCACCTTTACCAGTCGCTCCCACACCAATGTCGCCGACACCAGCGACCCCCGCTTCATCTCAAACCCGTTAAACAAATCATAATCATCCTCCCCAATCCCCCCGATGATCGATCCCCGATTCACCGTCAGCCCCGAAGTTAAATTGCTGTGCCCGATTTGCCTCACGGCCGCATAAGCATTCAACTGCCCCGCACCCATCGCATCATCCAACGGCTGCCTCGAAACCAGAGATATCACATCCGGCGCAAATTGCGCCGCCGGACTATCCGGCCACGCCCGCCCCCCATTCAATGGATCACGCACATGCTTCGATGCGCTGTTCAACAAAATCGCCTTCACCGCCTTACGATCCGAAAACGTACCCAAACCCCGATTCCGCGCATGAGTCATGACCAGCGCCGCCGTCCCTGCCACATGCGGCGCCGCAAAACTCGTCCCCGAGGCCGTCTGCGTCGCATTAGGACCCGCATTCGACGCCATCGTGATATTCGACCCCGGCGCCACCAGATCAATCGGATGCCGCGCATTCGCCCCATTCGTCGGCCCCCGCGATGAATAAGGTGCCACATACGTATAGTCATTCCCCGTCTGCGCCAAATTCGCCGGGTCCGCCCCCGTCGCCCCCACCGTAATCACGTTAAACGCATCCGCAGGCGGCGTCACAGACCCATTCGGAGCCCACCGCCCCTCGTTACCCGCAGATTTCACCCATACCAAATCCCGATGACGCGTCGTGTAATCCGCAAACAGCGTCGCCGCGCTCGTCCCGTCGTTAAACGTCGTCGCCGAACCCTGATGCGTCGTCGTCGACTGCGCCGCCCCGGCAACCAGATTCATACTGTTCGTCGTAAGCGCCGCCACATTCTGCCCACCCAGAAACCCCTTGAAACTCACATTAAATACACGCGAAAAACCCGCCACCGTCGACGTCGATACATCCACATTACCATTAATCGTCCCAAGCCCCCTCAACGCCGTCGATACCTGCGCCGCCGTCGAATTAAACGCTAGCGCCCCCGTCGTCGCCCCGTTAAACGTCACGGTGAACGTCCCCCCCGTCACCGTGTTCGGAATCGCAATCCGCTGACGCTCATCATCCCGCCACGGAAAACCCGTCGAGGTATTCAAGACCTGTGACCGATTCGGATTCAACGTCAGCCAGTTATTGATCGAGTCATAATAATCCCTCCCCGCGGACCACAACTGCGCCTTGTCATGGCTGTTTATTCCCCGCAAATTCCCTTGCGTCTTCCCAATCAATATACTCGCAACACCCGTCGCATGAAGAATCGAGGCATTCGCCGTCGACGCATTAGGTCGTCTGCCCACGCGATCATTCATTAACATATTGTGCGTATCAAATGGCGTCGCAGATTCATACTGACCAATAAACGTCGGCGTGTCCGTATTATCCACCCCCGTCAAATGAAATACATTCATACGCCATACAGGCTTAATCCGCGCCCCCATTGGACCCACAATCATCCGGTCCGTGATGTCAGGCCCCGTCGAGTCGTTCAGCCCCCACGACTCCTCCACGCCTCCTCCCAACACCACAACCCACAACATCACCATCATCAGCGCACAAAAAAACCTCGATTTCCCTGAATTGGATGCGATCATCGGAGCTCTCCATAACGCACAACCTCTATCGGAAGTGACGCCAGATCATCTCACACGCGATACGAGCAAATAACGCGAAATACCCACAATCATTTTCTGTTCTCTTTCAGGACGCCAACCAATCCGCCCCTTCCAGTTCTCGACTTGATTCGTCGCCCATAACGCCTCGCGACGAACACCCGCACATCATACTGCAATTCCCACCTCCTAACAACATCCCTTTTACATACTCATCACACCATCTCTCCCACCACAGCCTATGATACAATACCTCCAGCCACCTCCCTTTTTGGAGCTTTACGCCATGTCCACCGTCCTCAAAACCCTCACCCTTACTCTCCTCATCACCTCCCCCCTCAATGCCGGTGTCGTCGCCCCACCCCCCGAAATAGACGCCAAAGCCGATAAAACCCTCCGTCAGATGGCCAAGTTCTACGCCTCCCTCAAATCCGTCCGATTCCAGGCCACACTCGAACTCGGCTACGAGGTTCAGGGTAAAGCCCGCATCGCCAAACGAGCCTTCAACATCGCCGCACAAAGACCCAACAAGCTCCTCGTCAAACCCGCTAGCTCCATCGACTCGCGCTCAGGCCGTATCTACGCCGATGGCAAAAAACTCTACATCTTCTCGCCCCAACTCGATCAATACACTGAGGACGAAACGCCCGACCAACTCGATCAGATTCTGGATCACGTCCTCATCGGTCCACTCACAGGTGGCGTCGTACCACAAGCCGGAGCCGTCCTTCGGCTCGATCCCTACTCCGCCATCGTCGAGCGACTCGACGGCATCAAATACCTCGGTCGCGGTAGGGCGGGTGGAAAAAGCGTCCACCGCGTCCAGGTCGATCAGGCCGTCGGTCGAAGAGTCTTCTGGATCGCAGTCGGCGAACAACCCTGGATCATGAAAATTCAGGACGACCTCTCCGGCGTCGAATCGCTTGCCAAAAAAGCCGGCCAGACCGTCAAGATGTCCCGCGCCATCGTCTTCTCCAACTGGAAAACCGCCGACAAAATCGACGCCAAAACATTCAAGTTCAAAAAACCCGATACCGCCAAACACGTCGCCTCCTTCTTCGATGCCCCCAAATCCGACCACGCCCAACTTGGCCGGCCCGCCGCCAACTTCACACTCAAACAACTCGATGGTAAACCCGTCGAACTCCTCAAACTCAAGCAAAAGAAAATCGTCGTCCTCGATTTCTGGGCAACATGGTGTGGCCCATGCGTTCGAGCCATGCCCGTCCTCGCCGATGTCACCAAAAAATTCAAGGATAAGGATGTCGTCTTCTACGCCGTCAACCAACGCGAAGCCAAAGCCGAAATCCAAAAGTTCCTCAAACGCTCCAAACTCGATATCAACGTCCTCCTCGACACCGATGGAGCCGTCGGCGCCGCATACGGCGTGCAAGGCATCCCGCAAACCGTCATCATCGGCAAAGACGGAACCGTCCAGGCCGTCCACGTCGGGTTCTCCCCCGACCTCGAAAAGAACCTCACCAACGAACTCAAAACCCTCATCTCCGGCAAAAAACTCAGCAAATAAAATACCTGACCATGCGCAGATTAGCTCCCGACGCCTCGTCGGGGGCGCGCCGCGGAGATTGAAGAATCCGCGCGCACCAGATGCCGATAATGTCCAGTAGTCTCATTCGAAACGAACCTCCCCTTTCCCCCAATCTCCCATCCCTCTCCAACGCCGCGCATCGGATTTATAAACACCCGACGCCCACCCCCTCGCCACGCCGCACAAAACGAAGAACCCGCGCGCACCAGAATCCAATCATCCTCTGTAGCCTCACTCAGCGCCAAACTCCCACGTCCTCATTTCCCCCCTCTCATCAACCCGTCTATCATGTCGGCCAAACCCCACCCAAGGTAACTCAACTATGAAAATCCACGAATACCAGGCCCGCCAAATCCTCAAAGACTCTGGCGTCCCCGTCCCCGATGCCATCGCTTGCGACACCCCCTCCGCCGTCGCCGATGCATTCAATCAACTTCAACAAAACGGCGCCTCCATCGCCGTCGTCAAAGCCCAGGTCCACGCCGGCGGACGCGGCAAAGGTGGCGGCGTCAAACTCGTCAAATCCGCCGACGATGCCCAACAAGCCGCCGAAACCATGATGAGCAAAAACCTCGTCACACACCAGACCGGTCCCGAAGGCGTTCCCGTCAACAAAGTCCTCGTCGCCGCCGGCGTCGAAATCGACAAGGAATTCTATCTCTCCATCACACTCGACCGAGCCACCAGCAGACCTGTCATGATCGCCTCCGCGGAAGGCGGTGTCGACATCGAAACCGTCGCCGCAGAAACACCCGAAAAAATTATCCGCCGGCACATCCACCCCCTCATGGGACTCCAGGGTCACGAAGCCCGATCCGTCGCCTTCAAGCTCGGCTTCGTCGGCAAGCAGGTCTCCCAGGCCGCCGCCATCATGATGAAACTCGCCAGGCTCTTTGTCGCCAAAGACGCCGACATGGTCGAGATCAATCCCCTTATCACCACCAAACCCTCCGAAAACTTCCCCGATGGTCAGGTCATGGCCATCGACTCCAAAGTGACCTTCGACAACAACGCGCTTTTCCGACACAAGGACATCCAGGCCCTCTTCGACCCCGCTGAGGAAGACCCTGCCGAACTCGAAGCCAACAAATTCGGTCTCTCCTACATCAAGCTCGACGGAACCATCGGCTGCCTCGTCAACGGCGCCGGTCTCGCCATGTCCACCATGGACATCATCAAGCTCCACGGAGGTGAACCCGCCAACTTCCTCGACGTCGGCGGCTCCGCATCCGAAGAAGCCATCGCAGAAGCATTCAAGATCATCCTCTCCGATCCCAACGTCAAAGGCGTCCTCGTCAACATCTTTGGCGGAATCATGCAGTGCGACAAAATCGCACGCGGCATCGTTGGAGCCGCCAAAACCATCGGCTTCAAAGTCCCCCTCGTCGTCCGACTCGAAGGCACCAACGTCGAACCCGCCCGCGAAATCATCGAAGCCGCCAAAACGGACATCCCCGTCATGCAAGTCGCCACCGACCTCACCGACGCCGCCCAAAAAATCACCGCCGCCGTCAACTAAAAACCCCTTCCCTCAAAACTCTCCCACCTCACCTGCCCCAGCGCAAATTAACCCCCGACGTCTCGTCGGGGGTGCGCCGTAGAACACAAGACTTCGCGCGATTCAGGAACCAATAACAACGGTTAGTCTCATTCAAAACGGACCTCCCCATAACCCAACCTATGCCTCACTCTCCTAACCAAACGCGCAAACTTCCGGGGCCGCTGTAACACTTTTGTATCACCCTCCAAACCCACCCACATCCCCTCTATAATACCCACATGAAACCAAATTCCTTCATTAACGTCGCTGGCCGTCTGGTACTCGCCTTCTTCCTCACGGCCGCCCTCTCCACCACCTTCTCCCACGCCGCCCCGATCGCCAAAGATGTCCCCGGCCACGGAAAATACGTCTACTGCGTCGCATTCTCACCCGACGGCTCCACCATCGCCTCATGTGGCTACGACAAAACCATCAAACTCTGGGACGCCAAATCAGGCGCACTCATCCGTTCACTCACAGGCCACACCTACAACGTCTACAACGTCGCCTTCTCACCCGATGGCAAAACACTCGCCTCTGCCAGTTGGGACAACTCCATCCGCACATGGAACATCAACACCGGCGACGAAATCAACAACATGGTCGTCGAAAACTGGTACGCCTATCGACTTGCTTTCTCCAAAGACGGTAAACGCCTCGCCACAGGCCACGGCGACCAGAAAGTCCGCATCTGGAATCCCGAGACAGGCGACCAGGTCAAGGAACTCTCAGGGCACACCGCTTGGGCCACCGCCGTCGCATACTCCCCCGATGGTTCCATGCTCGCCACAGGCTCCGTCGACAAAACCGTTCGTCTCCTCAACGCCAAGTCCTGGAAAGTCTTCCGCGAATTCAAGGGCCATCGTGACTCCGTCTACGACCTCGAATTCAGCCCAAAAGGAAAGCTCCTCGCCATCGCAAGCTACGACGCTTCCGCCACCCTCTACGACCCTCTCCTCGGCAAAGTAAAACACACCCTCAAAGGACACGCCGGCCCGGTCTGGTCCGTCTCGTTCTCACCCGATGGCAAACGCATCGCAACATCCTCCAGCGACTTTACCATCAAAGTCTGGAGCACCGATACCGGCAAAGTCCTCCAAACCCTTACCGGACACAAAGGCATCGTCTACGATGTCTCCTTCTCACCCAAAGACCCCAACAAACTCGCATCATGCGACATCTCCGGCATGGTAAAAATCTGGTCCCTCAAACCCGCAAAAGATGGCGATAAGAAACCCGCCGACAAAAAACCCGAAGACCCCAAGAAACCGGATCCCCCCAAAGACTCCACCAAACCCAAACCTCCCACCACTCCCGTCCCCTGATCTCTCTTATATCTTCGTCCCACCCATCTCACATATTTTCTTAAACTCCCCCTCGCCCAACCCCATCACCGACAACCTCGAATTCCTCACCAGCAGGATCTCACTCAAACTCTTCTCCCCCTTAATCTCTTTCAACGTCACCGCCTTCTCAAACCCCTTCACCACCTCCAGATCCACCATCCCGAACCGCCCGCTCTTATCCGTATGGTCCGGGTAATACTCCTTCACCACCTTCACAATGCCCACCACCTCCCGGTCCTTCCCTGAATGATAAAACAGCGCCAAATCCCCCACCTTCATCTCCTTCATGAAGTTCGACGCCTGGTAATTCCGCACCCCGTCCCAATACGTCCGCCCCTCTTTAACCTGCTGGTCCCACGACCACGTCCCCGGCTCCGATTTCACCAAATAGTAATTCATCCTACACCTTCCAGACTCTTCAGTTGACCAAGACATCCCTCAATCCGCGCCAACACCTTCTCCCGCCCCAGCACATCCAACGTCAAATCAATAGGCGGCGTCACCGTCGTCCCACTCAAAGCAATCCGCAACGGCTGAGCAAACTTACCCATATTCACCTCCCGCTCCTCCGCCGTCGCCTTGATCCACACATGCACCCCTTCCCCGCTAAACACCTCCATCCCTCCAATAAACGCCTTCAACTCCTCCAACACACCCACCGACGCCTCCGCTTGGTTCGTCAAATTCTTTCGAATCTGTTTCTGCCCCGCATCAAACTCAATCCCCCCATCATCCGCCAGAAAGAAACCCGCCATCTCACACGCCTCCCCAAACGTCTTGGCCCTCTCCTTATACGCCTCCCCCAACAACCCAAATGACTGCGCCCCGAGCTTATCAACGTCCTCCGCAAACTTGGAATATTGCCCACTACTCTCGCACCACTCCCGCCATTGCGTCGCAAATACTTCCGGGGGCAATTCCTTCAACGCATCCCCGTTAAAACTCGCCAGCTTCACCCGATCAAACTTCGCTGCCGATTTATTCACTCGCTCAAACGAAAACTTCTCCGCCAGAAACGCATTATCAAACTTCTCCAGGTCATCCCCCGGGTTCCACCCCAACAACGACAGATAATTACACAACGCAGCCGCCAGATAACCGGACTCTTTAAAGTCCGCCACATCAACCTCCGGCAACGCCTTCCCAAGAAATACCCCAATCCCCTCCGCTACGCTCGGACTGTCATTCTCCTTCCCCATAAAACCATCAAAATCCTCCCGCCCAACATCCACACCCTCCAATCCGGCCACTGCCTCCGCCCACCTCTCTTCTCCGCCATCCTTCAACCACTCCTCCATCCACCTCCGCGCCGCCTTCGCCTTATCCCGCTTACTCATCTTCGAACCATCAACATTAAAGATCAATGGAATATGGGCATACCTTGGCCGCTCAAATCCCAACGCCTCCTGAATCGCCACATGCTTACTCGTATTATTCAAATGCTCCTGCCCACGAATCACCACATTCACACCCATCAGCTCATCATCCACCACCACCGCCATGTGATACGTCGGAAACCCATCCGCCTTCCGAATCACAAAATCCTCCAACTGCTCCGCCTCCACCGTCACCTGACCCAAAATCTCATCCGCCACCGTGATTGCCGTCCCCGGCATCCGAAAACGCAACGCCCCGTCATCCTCATAAGCACGACCCGCCTCCACCAGTTGATCAAAATACTTCTGATAGATTCCCGATTCCAATCGCGCACTCTGGCAGTACGGACCGTTGTCTCCTTCTTCCGCTACCAAATCACCAGTTACTAGCGACGGCCCCTCATCCCAGTCAATCCCCAACCACGCCAGATCCTCCAGCATCCCCCGCATCGCCTCCTCCGTAGACCGAGCGCGATCCGTATCCTCTATCCTCAGAATAAACTTCCCCCCATGCTGACGCGCATAAGCCCAGTTAAACAACGCCGTCCGCGCCCCGCCCACATGCAACGCCCCCGTCGGCGACGGCGCAAATCGAGTGACCACTTGACTGTCAGACATACTCGCCTCCTCTCCCCACATGCAGATCAACAAACCCAACAGCCATCACGCCGATGGATACTTCGCCTCATAACCCGCCGCATCCATCATGCCATCCAGCGCACTCGCATCCGCCACCTCCACCTTCAACAACCATCCCGCATCATGCGGGTCATGGTTAATCACGCTTGGATCATCAATCGCATCCTGGTTCACCTCCACCACCTTCCCATCCACACCCACATACAAATCAGAAGTCGCCTTCACCGATTCAATCTCACCCACCGCATCACCCGCCTTCACCTCATCCCCCACCGAAGGCAACTCCACATACGTCACATCCGTAAGTTCATCGATCGCAAACTTCGTAATCCCGATCGTCACCACCGATCCATCCAGACGATGCCATTCATGCGATTCCAGAAAACGACAATTCTCAGGTGCGGACATTGGCGCAACTCCTTTGCGTTCATTTTTCAAAGGACTATCTTACTCCCTCACCCGCCCCTTTCAACCCACACACCCTCCCATCATATCCCAATGCAAACGAACTCCGCTTATACACGCGTCCCAGCCCGAATGCGTCCTCATCGGACTCCGGCCAATGAAACCTGACCATTCGGAGAGTTTCCGGAGGCCGGGCGTTAGAAAGGCCCCAAACGCGGCGGGCACGGGTCCATCGTCAACACCGACCGATCAAAACACCGACGCAACATCTCCGCCTTCACGTCCCCATAACCCGCATCATCATAAAGATTCACATGCTCCCCCGGGTCTTTCTCCAGATCATAAAGCTCCCCCTCCCCACTCCTATGGTACACCACCACCTTATACCGCTCCGTTCGCAACATCGTCCCATACGCCCGCTCATGCGTCCATGAGTTGTAATACTCACTAAACACATCCTCCCTTACCTTACCTCCATCCACAGCTCCCTTCAAATGCTCCATTAACGACCGCCCCTGCATCCGCTCCGGAACCTCAACACCCACCGCATCCAGCAACGTCGGCGCCAGATCCACCAGCTCCGTCAATCCCGTCACCCGATGCCCGCCCGTAAACATCCCTTCATTGTAAAACACCAGCGGAACCCGCACCGCCTCATCATAAAAATGAGGCCCCTTCAGATAAATCCCGTGATCCCCCAGCATCTCCCCGTGGTCGCTCATGAATACCACCACCGTATTTTCTAACTGTCCCGTTTCCTTCAACACTCCGATCATCCGCCCCACATTCTCATCAATCAATTCCACCATCGCATAATACGCCGCCGTCATCGCCCGCCGGTCATCATCCGTCATCGCCCCATAGTCATAATGCACAACCCCATCCTTCGCCCCCCGATGATCAATCCGCTGATATCCCGTCTTCCCCTCAAGCTCACCCTCGACATACCGAGGCAACGGCATATCCTCCACCCGATACCGCTCCAAGTACTCCCTCGGCGGATCAAAAGGATGATGCGGATCAAAACAATTGAAATTAAAAAACCACGGCCGACCATCCCCCTTCGCTTCCCGCATAAATTCCATCGCCACATTCGCACACCACGTCGTCTGATGCAACTCCCCCGGCACGCCCGCCTTCACATACCCCCCATCCCATTCCCCATACAATTCCTCCCAACTCGTCCCCTTCGATTTCAACCATTGCGTATACCCATTCTCCTCCCAGTCCGGCTGCGGATGATGCGACCACGCAAACCTTTCAAACCCATCATCAATCCGCTCCTCCACCCGCCCATTCGCACAAGACGACAAATGCAACTTCCCCGATAGTCCGCACCGATACCCATGATCCGCCAGAATCCTCGAAATCAACCGCTCATCTCCCGGGATCTTCTGCCCGTTCTGCCGACACCTTGTCGTCCGCGGATACCGCCCCGTCAGAAACGACGCCCGCGAGGGCGTACACACCGGGCTCTGGCAAAACGCATTCGTAAAACTCACACCACCCTCCACCAACCCATCAATATGCGGCGTCCTCACCAGCTCATTCCCCAATGCCCCCACCGTATCAAACCGCTGCTGATCCGTACAAATAAGCAAAATATTCGGCCGCTCTGCCATAGACCCACAGTCTACCCCAAACTCCCCACATCCCAAACCTCACTCCCTTTATGCAACCCGATCCACCGATCACCCGGTATACACCAATAACTAACAACATAAGGGGCTTACGAAATGCGAAATCCAACCCATCTGTTGTTATGCCTGACTCTCACCCTTCTCTCAACCGGCTGTTCCACACCCACCCCCTGGCTCTCCGCCGACATCGACTGGAAAACCCCACAAGTCGTCGTCAAAATACGCAACGACCATCCGCAAGCCAAAGAGTTCTACATCCATCCCAAAGCGTTTCAATTCGAGGTTTTCACAGATGAATTCCCTTGGGTTTCAACAATATTTAATGACCCATTGATCTTGGTCACATTGAAAAACCCCAAGCCATCCCAGATCTACGACGAATTGCATGTCAAAAAAATCAAACCCGGTGCAACCCACACGTTAAATTTGCCAATTCCGGTCTTTGCAAAAACCGTCTTCGTTAATGAATCAAAGGCTTCCGATGCCGGACCATCCACCCTTGCCTGGATCAACGATAGAAATCCCTCGGCCACGCCCCTCGCCGAAGGAGGGCTCGTTATGAAATACAACGTGGGTGGATTGTTCTGGGATCCTGAAAAAAAAGAGATAACGACTAACCCCTGCTGGACGGGTTCCGCCACTTTCAGATTCCCTCAGCGCATCAAACTCATCAAACACCCCATAAAACAGCCCAATACAGCCCATCCCTCCCAAAAACCGTAGCGTCCACCCCATCAAGTCGATAAAATTAATAAGGAAACGTATTATCAGTAAACCTCCACAAACCGAATCGGTAGGGGAGTAATGGACCCCCACAACTGGATACTTCCACAGATACTCACGGAACCTCCCCGTATGACCCGTTTCATCCGCCATCTCCCACTCTCATCCCTCCTCGTCCTTACGCTATCGCTTGCCCTCACCCCCATCCTACTCGCCGACCCCAAACCCACCCCCGCCCAAACCAAATTCTTCGAAACCAAAGTCCGCCCCATCCTCGTAAACGCCTGCCACGAATGCCACGCAGGTTCAAACCCCAAAGGCGGTCTCAAACTCAACTCCCGCGCCAACCTCCTCCTCGGCGGTGACCAGGGCCGCGTCATCGTCCCCGGCAACCCCGCCGCCAGCAGGCTCATCCAGGCGATCAACTACAACCGCACCGATCTCCTCATGCCCCCCAAGAAAAAACTTGACCCCGCCTCCATCGCAACCCTCACCCAATGGGTCAAAATGGGAGCGCCCTGGCCCGGCTCAACCAACACCCCCATCCGCAAACCCCAGCAACAATTTAACCCCGCCAAAGAACGCGCCGCACACTGGGCCTTCCAACCCGTCACCAACCCCAAACCACCCACCGTTAAAGACCCCTCCAAGGTCTTCAATCCCATCGACGCCTTCACCCTCGCCCGCCTCCAATCCGCCGGCATCACTCCTTCACCCCTCGCCTCCAAACAAACCCTCGTTCGCCGCGCCTACTTCGACCTCCTCGGCCTCCCCCCTTCATACGAAGCCGTCCAACAATTCACCGCCAACAACGCTCCCGATGCATGGCCCAAACTCATCGACCAACTCCTCGCCAACAAACAATACGGCGTTCGCTGGGCACGCTACTGGCTCGACGTCGCCCGATACGCTGACACCAAAGGCTACGTATTCACCCAGGACCCCAAATACCCCTATGCCTACACCTATCGCGACTACGTCGTCCGTGCCTTCAACAATGATCTCCCTTATAACCAATTCGTCCTCGAACAACTCGCCGCCGACAAACTCAAACTCACCGCCGATAAACGCCCCCTCACCGCAATGGGCTTCCTCACCGTCGGCCGACGCTTCTCCAACCGAATCCACGACATCATCGACGACCGCATCGACGTCGTCACTCGAGGCTTTATGGGCCTCACCGTCTCCTGCGCCCGATGCCACGACCACAAGTTCGACCCCATTTCCATAAAGGACTACTACGGGTTCTACGGCATCTTCGCCAGCTCACACGAGCCCAAAGACCTCCCCCTCGTCAACGACCCCAAACCCACCCCCGAATACCTCCGCTACAAGACAACTCTCGATAAACACCTCAAAGCCGTCACCGACTACGATCAGAAAGTCGTCAATAACGTCACCCACGAAGCCCGCTCCCGCGTTACCGACTACCTCCTATACCTCGCCCAACGCAAAAACATCAACGCTCAGGGCATCCGCGGCAAACGCGGCGAAATGAGACGCGCCGTCCTCAAACGCTGGGCCAAATACCTGGCCTCCACCAAAGACGCACACCCCGTCTGGGGCATCCTCCACAAGTTCAACAAATACGACAAGAAATCATTCACCCAAAAAGTTCAAAACGCATGGCGTGACCTCGACAAACTCATCAAACAGCACGGGAAAAACCCCTTCAACCCCAAAGTCACCGCCGCTCTCCGCGCCGCCAAAATCAATTCCCTCGAAGACGTCGCCAACACCTACGGCAACCTCCTCGAAAACGCATACAACGCATGGACCAAAGCCGGCAAACCCGAATCAGGCCTCCCCGACAAACACACCAACCAACTCCTCCAGATCCTCCTTCAGCCCGCCGGCCCAACCACCTTCACCCTCGCCGATGCCAATTCCCTGCGCAACCGTCAGGAACGCGACTCCCGCCGACGCCTCGAAAATCGCGTCAACAAACACAAGGCAACCTCCCCCCACGCACCCATTCGCGCCATGGTCATGAACGACCGCCCGAAACCCATCACCCCCCGAATCTTCCGCCGCGGAAATCCCGCAAGCCCCGGCCCAACAACCCAACGCCAATTCTTCCGCCTCTTCGACAACATCAACCCCAAACCTTTCACCAACGGCTCCGGTCGCCTCGAACTCGCCCACGCAATCATTCACCCCAAAAACCCGCTCACCGCCCGCGTCATCGTCAACCGCGTCTGGAGATGGCACTTCGGCAAAGGCCTCGTCGCAACGCCAAGCGACTTCGGCAAACAGGCCACGCCTCCCTCACACCCCAAGCTCCTCGACTATCTCGCCTCCCGTTTCATCCGGGATGGCTGGTCTCTCAAGAAACTCCATCGCCTCATCATGACCTCCCGCACCTATCAACAACAAAGCATCACCCGCTCCGCCCCCCAAAAACTCGATCCCGAGAACAATCTCCTCTGGCGATTCAATCGTCGTCGCCTCCACTTCGAAGCCATGCGCGACTCTCTCCTCGCCGCCGCAAACCGTCTGGACCTTACCATCGGCGGCAAAAGTGTCAAACTCACCACCAAACCCTACACACGTCGCCGCGCTGCATACGGCTACGTCGACCGACAGGATCTCCCAGGCCTTCACCGCACCTTCGATTTCGCCTCACCCGACGCCTCCAGCCCCGGCCGACCCAAAACAACCGTCCCCCAACAAGCCCTCTTCATGCTCAACGCACCTTTTGTCATCGAACAAGCCGCTGCCGTCGTCCAGAACCTCGACAACGCCAAAATCTCATCCCCCACAAAACGCATCCGAAAAATCTACCAAAACCTCTACTCCCGCAACCCCTCCCCCTCCGAACTCGCCCTTGCCCTCCGCTTCCTCAACCAACCCAGCAAACCCGAAAAACACAAAGCCCTCGTCTGGCAATACGGCTACGGCAAATACAACACCAAAACACGACGCGTCACCGCCTTCACCCACCTCCCATATTTCTCCGGCAACCAATGGCAGGGCGGCCCCGCCGTCCCCGACAAAAAACTCCAATGGGCGCTCCTCAACTCCACCGGCGGACACGTCGGCTTCGACGGCAACCACATGGTCATCCGCCGATGGATCGCCCCAGCCTCCGGACTCATCCAGATCACCGGCGCTCTCGCACACCAAACCACTCAGGGCGATGGCGTCGAGGCATGGGTCGTCTCCAGCCGCACCGGCCCCAAAGCCCACTACATCGCACACAACAAACAGGTCCAAACCCCCATCAAAAAATTCCTCGTCAAACGTGGCGAAACCATCGACTTCGTCGTCAATCGTCGAACCTCACATTTCCATGACTCCTTCCGCTGGGCCCCCTCCGTCCGCATGGTCCGACTCGCCGATGCAGGCATCAGCCTCCCCAAAACGACATGGAACGCCGAAAAAGACTTCAACGGCCTCCACGCAAAACGTTCCCAAAAACTCAACCCCTGGATTCGTTACACCCAGGCCCTCATGCTCGCCAACGAAATGCTCTTCGTGGACTAAATCATGAATGACCCCATCGCAAACAATCTGAATGCCGTCGGACTTAACCGCCGTCGCTTCCTTCAAAAAGCAGGCATCGGCTTCGGCGCCCTCGGCCTCGCCGGCCTCCTCAACGACCAATCCCCCCTCCTCGCCGCCGCCCCCAAATCACTCAACCCCATGGCCCCCAAACACCCCCACTTCAAAGGCAAGGCCAAACACGTCATCCACATCTTTCTCAACGGCGGCTCCTCTCACCTCGATACCTTCGACCCAAAACCACTCCTGCAAAAGAACCACGGTAAAAAACTCCCACGAACAAACCTCCGCACCGAACGCAAAACCGGAGCCGCTTTCGCCTCACCATTCAAGTTCAAAAAATACGGCCAGTCCGGCATTGACATCAGCGAACTCTTCGCCCCGCTAGGCCCATACGCCGACGATCTCTGCGTCGTCCGCTCCATGCACGCCAACGTCCCAAACCACGAGCCAAGCCTCATGCTCATGAACTGCGGAACCGACCAGCTCGTCCGCCCCTCATTTGGCTCATGGGTCACCTACGGCCTCGGCACGGAAAACCAGAACCTACCCGGCTTCGTCGCCATGTGCCCCGGCGGTTATCCCATCAAGTCAACCCAAAACTGGCAATCCGCCTTCCTGCCCGGCGTATATCAGGGAACCTACATCGACTCCCGACACCGTTCCGTCGAAAAACTCATCGCCAACATCCGACCCCACGGCCTCCAATACCGCGAACAAAGAAAACAACTCGACCTCGTCCAGGAACTCAACCGCCGCCACGCCAACGCACGCGGCGGAGACTCCGAACTCGAAGCACGCATCCAGTCCTACGAACTCGCATACCGAATGCAGATGGAAGCCTCCGACGCCTTCGACATCAACCGCGAACCCGAACGCATCCGAAACTGGTACGGCAATTCCGTACAGGCCCGCCAGATCCTCATGGCCCGACGCCTCGTCGAACGCGGCGTCCGCTTCGTACAACTCTGGCACGGCGCAGGACAACCCTGGGACAACCACGATGACATCCGCGTCCGACACCGCGCCCTCGCGAAAGAATGCGCCTCCGCCGTCGCCGCACTCATCGGCGACCTCAAACAACGTGGCCTCCTCGACGAAACCCTCGTCATCCTAGGCGGAGAATTCGGCAGAACACCCACCGTCGAACTACCCAAAAAAGGCGCAAACGCCGGAAAAATCAACGGCCGAGACCACAACCACTGGGGCTTCACCTACGTCCTCGCAGGCGGCGGCGTCAAACCCGGAACCATCCACGGCGCCACCGACGACTTCGGCTTCCAGGCCGTACAGGACCGCGTCCACGTCCACGACCTCCAGGCCACCATCATGCAACTCCTCGGCTTCGACCACACCAAACTCACCTACCGCTACGCCGGACGCGACTTCCGCCTCACCGATGTCCACGGCCATGTCGTCCACAACCTCATCGCATAAACACCACACCCACGCCTCCTCCCCGATACTTTCGATAGTTGCTTCCCGATCCACGCGGCAACGCTCCGTCTTTTATACAGTATGGTGGGTTGCTTTTAGCGCAGCCAGTTGACGCCGACCAAGGCCAACAAGCGGTCGTTTGGACTTAATGAATTGCAGCGCTTCTTCGGGTGTCTGGGAATGACCAATGTGCAAAAGCAACACAGCCGCAAACAGACCGGTACGACCGTGCCCTTCGGCGCAGTGAATGTAAATATTGCCGGATAGACCAGCCGTTTGTTCAGCCCAATCTCGAAGCTGATCGGGCGACGGGACAAAGCCATCAAGAATCTGGAAGGAATGATATGAGATTGAGCGCAGTGCTTTTGGTTCGGTGAATTCACACGTGAGATCGATCACGTAGTCGATGTTGGCTGGAAGTTCACGCGATAAGAGTCGCCGCCCGATGAATATGTTGTCGGTAAGTTGGTCAAATGCGGATTCACGTTTGAAAAGCCGAGCGGCGTACCAGACGGACCATAGATAGATCAGATAAGGAAGAAGCAGTAGTTGATTGATCGGCGAGAGAATGCCACGTTGTGATTTGCCGTACACACGAGGGCCAATATGGAAATATCCGATTGCCACGATGGCGAAGCTGAGTGCGGGCCAGAACAAAAGGTAATGCCAGCCGCCGTGCATGACGCCCAATGCGACAAGCAGTACGGCAATAATTGCAAAGAGGATTCCATATTTCATTTGGCACGAGGTTTTGCTAAATGACCAGTGATTCAAGAGTCCCTTTGTTCTGATGCTCAAACTTGATCAATAGACCTGAATGGTCCGAAATCTTGCCAAACCAACAGGGTCTATTACACTCCAATCAATTGTCATTGTCTTTTCTTGTAACCGTTAAGTCAATCAATCAAGTCGCATTCCTTCACTCATTCCCTCCCCCCTACCACCGACTCCTACCTAATCAACTCCCCCACAGCCCTCACCCCTTTATAAACATTCCCCTCGACCCGCGGCAAAACCTCCCTCAAAACCCCCTCCCCAACCTCCGATGTCGCAACAATCCGCCATATTCAACAAACGGACTCACATATGACAACCAAAGCCTGTCGTAAAAAGTCCCATTGTTTTTCTAAATTCAGGGAGAGATTTTCCATCCATTAACGAATCCAATAAAGACATGACCGCCAAACCCATGCAAACCATCGACTTCCCGGGCCTCTGGGTCAATGCCCAGCCCATCGTGCGCTCCTTGATTCTCGGCGCCATTCGCAATCTTCACGACGCCGAGGACATTCTCCAGGAGGTCGCCCGATCGGCATACACCAGTTTTCACCGCTATGACCCGTCTCAACCTTTCAACACCTGGGTCATGTCCATCGCACGCCGGCGAATCGTCGATCACTTACGCTCCCGCAAAGCTCCAATCGCCGCACTCGATGAAAAGGCAATTGACTCCCTGATCCATGCTCATGAAAAACTCAATGATATCGCACTCGCCCGTCGCGCTGCCCTCGGACAATGTATTGAGGAACTGCACGACCGTGGCCGAACCGTCCTGACACGCCGCTATGTCGATAACCACCCGGTCAAGGATATCGCCGCCGAATTGGATACCTCAGCTCACGCCATCAGCGTCCTGCTATACAAAGTCAAGTCACGCCTCGCCCAATGTATCAAGGGCAAGCTCGTGACCACCGCGGAGGATGCGCGATGAGGAATCTCCACGAACTGATCCACGCATATCAGATGGGAACCGCCACACCTCAGCAGATCGCCGAATTGTCCAGGCGGATAGGCGAAGACGAATCCGCCGCACGCGAGGCCGCGGAATGGATGCTGATGGAAGCGGACCTGGCCGAAACCCTTCAGTCGGACGAGAGTGAAGCGTCCAAAGGATCACCGGATCATACCGCTGGTCTCAGGTTTCCGGCTTCACACCTCATGAAAATCGCCGCCGCATTCCTCCTCGTCGCATCAATCGTCACCTTCTTCGCTCTTTCAGGCAAGCAACACAAGCCCCAAACACCGGAACTGATCGGCTGGATAATTCAGCCTACAGGAAATCCGGATTTTGAAATACTCAATGGCAACCATGTTCGCCTCAATCGTGGCGAACTCCATGTCAGTCCTGACCGGTCCGACCTCTCCCCCGAAGATACCGTACCCAACCTGACCATTGAGACGCCCCAGGCCAAAGCGTTCGCCCGGAGCGCACAATTCTTGATCGGGACACATATTCCCACGGAAAACACAGGAGTTACCCATACCATGAAACGATTGACGCGCGTACTCATCCTTGCCGGCGCAGTGACATTGACAAGTTCACTCGGATCAGTCGAAGGCGCCACCAATGAACTGCTCACCGCCAAAGCGGACGCCGCACCGACCAAATTCACGGTCCAGGCCAACAGCGCCTTTGCGTTTGACCTGTATAAACAACTGAGCAGGGAAAACAAGGGCAGGAACCTCTTCTTCTCTCCCTATTCGATTTCCACCGCCCTCGCAATGGCCGGCGAAGGCGCAAGGGGCAAGACCGCCGAAGAAATGGGTGCCGTATTACGCTATCCCCACGCCGCCGGACGCATCGGGAAAGACGCCCAGCGGCTACCCTGGCGCATGTCCCTGATCCACACCGGCCTCGCCAATCTGGACCGCAAACTCTTCAACCGCAGCCAGGATCCCGAGCAACTCGCAATGCGTAAGAAACTTGTCACTTTAAGGGCGCAGCTAAACACCCTGAACGCACAGATCAAAGCGACCCGTGACCGCAAGATTCAGGTCAAAGCTTCCACCATCGCCGGCGAGATTAATGCGATCAACAAAAAGCTGCACGGCTACGAGATCAGTCTCGCCAATGCCCTCTGGGGTGAACAGACCTATCCCTTCAAGAAGACTTACATCAACACCCTCAACAAACACTATCGTACAGGTGGCGTCTTTGCCGTCGACTTCAGAAACAACTACGCCGCCGCTCGTAAACAGATCAACGACTGGTCCGCCCGCCGCACCGGGGGACGCATCAAAAACGTCATGCCGGAACGGCGACAGGAAGACGCAAAGGACTTGTCATTGGTATTAACCAACGCCATCTTCTTCAAAGCCGACTGGAAACAACCCTTCAACAAACACCACTCCAGGCCGCGCCCCTTTAAACTTGCCGATGGCAAAACGATCAAGGTGCGAACCATGCACGCCGGCGGTTTCAGTATCGGGCGCTACGGTGCATTCAACGCGGACGGTTCGTTCTTCAATACCCCCGTCCGGATCAAACGCGGCCAACAGACCGGCCTCTATCCCGATGCCAATGGCTTCTCACTGATTGAATTGCCATACCAGAGTGATGACATCTCAATGGTCGTCATCGCCCCGAACAGAGCGGATGGCCTCGATGAACTCGAACAAACAATCACCGCGAAAAAACTGAACACATGGATCAGCCGCATGAAAGGACGCCCCTTTCACGTCTACCTGCCCGGCTTCAAGGTCGAATCCGACTACAAACTCGGTGACCACAACCAGGGCCGACCCACCGGAACCTTGGTCTCAATGGGAATGAAGCGGGCTTTCATGAAACCACAAAACGGCAACCGGGCCGAGTCATCCGACTTCTCCGGTATGAGCGATTCGTACGACCAGATCTATCTCGGACTCGTCAAACACAAGGCCTTCGTCGAGATCAACGAGAAAGGCACCGAAGCCGCCGCCGTGACTGTCATCGAAGGCCCCGTCGCACCCACATCCGGTTTCCCTCGCCCCAAACCGACGATGGTTCCCTTCACCCCAACCTTCAATGCCAACCGCCCCTTCATCTTTCTCGTTCGTGAAAAATCAACCGGAACCGTCCTGTTCCTCGGCCGCATCATGCAACCTGCCGCCGCCAACTAAACACTCACCAGCTTGGAAGAAAACCAGAAGGCTCGCAGGTAAATGCACTGCGAGCCTTTTTAACTGACCCGCCAATCGGAACTGGAACACTCGTAATACACCAACTATTCACAACCATACTCCTGGCTATCCCCTCCCCGTTGCCGCTGCCTCGGCATCCAGATCCCATCAGACAGATTCTAAAAATCCCCTTCCGCATTGCAAAACGGGCAAAACTTCCCATCATCCATTCTCAGACAGTCATCTTCCTCCGTTAGAAATCGCCTAAGAAGATTCGGCGTGTCTCGCCGCCTCATGCCCAGAACATTGAAAACAAACTCTCCGTAGCAATACTCATGCACGCACCTCTCCGGGTCATACCCATGAATGGCTTCACTACACCTGATTTCCAGCAACTTGTCACTATTCTTGTTAACCGGAGCCGGCTCGCTCTCTCTGCAATAACAGCAGAACGGGATAATCGGTGCGTTCCGTCGCCTCTCACGCAAACCAACAACCGTCGGTCGCCAGAACAGGCAATATTCCTCGTTCCGCTTCACAACATGCGCCTCATAACCGCCCGGCGTACCCGGAGCGCCGGCAGTAACGTGAACCGCCGCCGCAGCAGCGGCCGCTGCGGCCGCTGCCGCCGTCGTCGTCGCAGATGTTGCCGCTGCCGCGACAGCGGCCGTCTCCTCAGCCTCATCAAGAACAAGACTGTGTTGCCTGTTCAATACAAATCCATCCTCTTGCCCTGAACGCATGATCGCTCTCTCCAGGTTGTTTCCAAGAATTTGCTTTCGCAGATCCATTTTCGTCGAATCTTCTGCCGTCCCGGGCTCGTCAACCCAATAATCAGCCCATTGCCAATCTCCTCCATACTCATTGGGGCACAACATCCAACCCACCTGCATCAGGTCGGGCCCGTTCATCGGCGTAACACGCAAGGCAACACTTCCCGGATAATTCGCATTGCCCGCCACAAACGCATGCGTCCGTCCGTTCGGACGCCACAATTCATGATCAGCCGCACGCGCCGCAGCTTTGACGATCGACATCGCAAGTCGATTCTCCGCATTGATTCCGGAAAGAGCGGCCGCAATAGCCTCTCGATCATAAATCGTCGCCGGTTCCGCCACCGCGACCGCCGCTGCTGCCGCCGTCGCTGCCGCTGCCGCCGCCGCCGTCGTCGTCACAGTCGCAGTCGTAGCAGCGCTGTCTTCACCATCACCTCCCGCGATAAACCCAATACGAAATTGACCCGCTCTACCCACCGCCTCGTCAAGCATCTTCTGCAACTCCCCACAAATAATCGACTCGTATTCACCATACCTCGGATTCAAAACCTGCCTGTTATGAATACAGTTCGTCAGGAATACGCCCTGAACCCCGGAATAATCCGCACACAGACGCTCGATAACGTCATAAGTCGGATGCCCAAATGATTGCGATCCGCAGGAAATGAATGCAAGACAGGGGCGAAACGCTTCAATCAGTCCTCGCGGCGTACTGTTGGCGCTCCCATGATGCCCACACTTGAACGCATGCACGCGTCCTATTCCCCCAATGATCCTTTCCTCCAACCCGCTCGGTAAATCTCCCGCCGTGTAATACTGAAAATCCGCATACCGGACTTGAAGCGCAATGGAACCATCATTCTCATCCGGTAGATCGCCACCCTCCGCATGAAGGCAATTAATAATGAGATGCTCACTAGGCGTTCCTCCCAGAGCGACCTGACCCTCGGCAACATCTCTGACCTCAGGCATGCCCGCCGATTCCCGCAACGCCTTGATCCGTGCCGCCGTTTTCAAAAACTTCAATTTCGTATTGCTCTTGAACGTGTCCATATCCCCGTTGCGAACCCAGATATTCTGCACCTTAAATGGCCCGCCCCCACCCAGAACATGATGCTCCAGAATAGAAGTAAGTCCCTTCGTATGATCGCCGTCAAAATGCGTGCAAAACATATCGTGGATCGTCTTGATCCCAAGCTGGTCCAGATACCTGCTCAAAGGTCCCCGCCCCGCCGTCGCATAACCGCCGTCAACCACACCAACCCAAAGTGGATTGAAATACGGCATTTCGTCTTGAGGTTCCCACTCCACCAGCAAGGTACACTCACCCTGACCCACATCAATATGCAGGATTAACAACTCCGGATAAGGCGGCAATGGCTCCAGTTCCTCAGCCGCCTCTGCTGCCGGAGCGCCCGCAGTGGAAGCCGCCGAAGATCGCAACGGACAATCACCCTCCACTCCGGAACTACCCAAAGATCCCCCGCCCTCTTCATACGCCGCTCG
>JANQQT010000243.1 GCA_028284925.1 Phycisphaeraceae bacterium
GCAGGAGGCGCATTATTTGAAGACGGGTAAGGGGGCGCCGAAGGAGGAGGATTTGGGGGTGAGGGACAGGCTGGCGATGTGGTTGAGGGGGGATCGCGGTGTGGAGGTGGATGGTAAGGGGCGGGTGATGTTCTGGCGTGATCTGTCGCGGAAGGATGAGGTGTATGGGCATGATGCATCACAAGGTGATGTGGCGAGAAGGCCGCGATTGGTGAAGGGGGCCATAGGGGGTAAGGCGGCGTTGCGGTTTGATGGTAAGGGGACGTTTATGCATGTGGCGGGTCGGCCTATTACGTCACAGAAGTTTACGATTGTGGCGGTGGTGAGGCCGCGGAGTCTGGGTGAGGGGCATCGGGAGATCTTTTCGAACTGGAATCGAGGCGGTCGGTCGGTGACATCGGTGTTTTTAGGTACGACGCGGAAGAATCGTGTGCGGTTTACGGATGCGTTTGCGGATGCGGGGGAATTGAAGGATGTGATGAAGGCGCATGTCCTGACGGCGGTGAGTGACGGGGTGGGGGCGGAGGTTTATCAGAATGGTCGATTGATGGGACGGGCGGGTACGCTGGCGAAGCGTGATGTGAACGGGGGGTATGTGATTGGTACGCAGGGGAATTATGGATCGGAGTGGTGGGATGGGGATGTGGCGGAGTTGCTGGTTTATGACCGTGCGATGGGGAAGGGTGATTTGCAGAGGGTGTGGAGGTATCTGGGGAGGCGTTATGGGATGGGTGGTAAGGAGAGGGGGGCGGGGAGATTGGCGTTGGCATCGTTGTGTCATGTGGTGTTGAATACGAACGAGTTTATTTATCTGGATTGATGACATGAATAAGTATCCTTGTGGACAGACGCGTCGTGAGATGTTGTGGGAGATGGGCGGCGGGTTTGCGGGGGTGGCGCTGGCGGGTTTGTTGTCGGGTGATGGTTTTTTTGAGAGAAGGTGTGAGGGGGCTGAGGGTGAGGTGAAAGGGGTTAAGCCGAGGGCGCCGCATTTTAAGACGAAGGCGAAGAGTTGTATTTTTTTGATGATGAACGGTGGTCCGAGCCAGGTGGATACGTTTGATTACAAGCCGGCTTTGAAGAAGTATGCGGGGAAGGGGTTGCCGAAGGATAAGAAGTTTATTAATTCGGGCGGGCGGCAGGTGGGGTATTTGACACCGGCGTGGCGTAAGTTTCGGCCTGGCGGGAAGAGCGGATTGCTGGTGTCGGATTATTTTCCGCGTGTGCGGGAACATGCGGATAAGCTGGCGGTGATCAAGTCGTGCCATACGGACAGTCATGCGCATGGTTCGGCGTTGCTGGCGATGAATACGGGGAGTACGTTGATTGGGCGGCCATCGTTGGGGAGTTGGGCGAGTTATGGGTTGGGGAGTGAGAATGAGGATTTGCCGGGTTATGTGGTGATGCTGGATAAGCGAGGCGGGCCGATATCGGGGCAGCCTAACTGGGCGAGTGGTTTTATGCCTTCGACGTATCAGGGGACGTTGTTTCGGCCTGAGGGTGATCCGATTTTGAATTTGCGTGGGCCGAAGCATGTGGACGGGGTGGCGCAGCGGCGTCAACTGGATTTGTTGGGGAGGTTGAATGGTAAGCATATGAGGGCGCGGGGCGGGTCGGAGGAATTGGCGGCGCGTGCGGCGAGTTATGAGCTGGCGTATCGAATGCAGGCGGAGGCTCCTGAGGCGGTGGATTTGTCGAAGGAGACGAAGCGGACAAAGGAGGCGTATGGGATTGGCAAGGGGATTACGGATGAGTTTGGGCGGAATTGTCTGATCGGGAGGCGGTTGGTGGAGCGGGGTGTGAGGTTTGTGCAGTTGTATTCGGGGGGAGGGCATCTGGAGCAGACGTGGGATGCGCATGAGAGTATTGAGAAGAACCATGGTCGGCATGGGTTGGAGGTGGATCAGCCGATTGGGGCTTTGTTGACGGATCTGGAGCAGCGGGGTTTGCTGGAGACGACGTTGGTGGTGTGGGGTGGTGAGTTTGGGCGGATGCCGTTTAGTGAGGGTAAGGATGCGCCGGGGCGGAATCATAATCCTTATGGGTTTTCGATGTGGTTTGCGGGGGCGGGGGTGAAGGGTGGGGTGAGCTATGGCGAGACGGATGAGTTGGGGTTTGAGGCGGTGAAGGATAAGGTGCATTTGCATGATGTTCATGCGACGTTGTTGCATCTGATGGGGTTGGACCATGAGTTGTTGACGTATTTTCATCAGGGTAGGAAGGAAAGTCTGACAGATGTGCATGGGAAGGTGGTGGAGGGGATATTGGCGTAGGCGTCGGCGGGAAGGGTATATTGGCGTAGAAAGGGGGTTTTGGGGAGGATTTGGGATGT
This sequence comes from Phycisphaeraceae bacterium, assembly GCA_028284925.1. Classification (GTDB taxonomy): domain Bacteria; phylum Planctomycetota; class Phycisphaerae; order Phycisphaerales; family Zrk34; genus JANQQT01. The sequence goes on from JANQQT010000243.1 coordinate 2,333, forward strand.
TTTGGATGTGCGGGAATGGAACGCTGGTGGAGGGGAATTACGATATTACCGTATTGGCAGGGTGGGGTTGTTGCTTAGGTGGGGGTGGGTGAAAATAATTGGATCGAAATGTGTTTAACAAGGCCTTAATGACGAGTGATTGAAATGAATGTCAGGCTATTGAGTGTTGTGATGGTCGTTTTGGTTTGGGGTGGAGTGAGTTTTGGTGAGGGGGTTTCGTTTAATCGGGATATTAGACCGTTGCTGGTGGATCGCTGTTTTGCGTGTCATGGTCCTGATGCGAAGGAGCGAAAGGGGAAGCTTCGGCTGGATGTGACGGGGGGTAAGGATGGGGCGTATCGGACGAAGGACGGGGTGACGGTGATCAAACCGGGTTCGATTAAGGATAGTGAGTTGTGGTATCGGATTGTGACGAATGATGAAGAGGATGTGATGCCTCCGCCGAAGTCGCATAAGAAGCGGTTTAGCAAGGCAGAGTTGGCATTGATTAAGCAATGGATTGAGGGTGGGGCCGGGTATGAGAAGTTCTGGGCGTTTGAGCAGGCGCGGATGCCGGCGAAGCCTGTGGTGAAGATGAAGGGGTGGAGTGAGCAGCCAATTGATTTGCATGTTTTGAAGCGGTTGGAGAGTGAAGGGATGAAGCCTTCGGCGTCGGCGGACAGGCGGACGCTGATTCGTCGTGTGACGATTGATTTGACGGGGTTGCCGCCGACGCGTGATGAGGTGCGGGCGTTTTTGAATGATAAGCGGGCGAATGCTTATGAGTTGCTGGTGGATCGGTTGTTGAGTCGTAAGCAGTATGGGGAGCATATGGCGCGGTATTGGCTGGACCTGGTGCGGTTTGCGGATACGAACGGGATGCATAAGGATTTTTACAGGAATAACGTGGCGTATCGGGATTGGGTGATTCGGGCGTTTAATGCGGACCTGGGGTATGACGATTTTGTGAAGTATCAGCTGGCGGGCGATTTGTATGAGAAGCCGTCGCGGGATCAGTTGGCGGCGTCGGGGTTTCATCGATTGCATTTGATTATTGATCGCGGGACGGCGTTGCCGGAGGAGAGTTTTACGAAGAATGTGTTTGACCGTGTGACGAGTGTCGGGACGGCGTTTATGGGGATGACGGTGAATTGTGCGATGTGTCATGATCATAAGTATGACCCGATGACGCAAGAGGATTTTTATTCGCTGTTCGCGTTTTTCAACAATATTGATGCGGCGCCGGAGACGCGGGGGCGGCCGCGCAATGGATTGCAGCCGCCTTTTGTTTCGATGCCGAGTGCGGATCAGGCGAAGCGGTTGGCGGAGATGAATAAGGAGATTGATTCGCTTGGGAAGCGGATTGGGGAGTTGAAGAAGTCGACGGGGCTTGGGAAGACAATGGCGGAGAAGGCGAAGGCGGTTAAGGAGTTGAAGCTGGCGGAGCAGCGTAGGAGCGGTTGGGTGAAGCAGAGGGATGCGTTTGAGCGGAGTATTCCGAAGGCGATGGTGATGAAGGAGCGTAAGGAGGTTCGGCCGGCGTATGTGTTGATCCGGGGTGAGTATGACAAGCCGGGGAAGCGGGTAGAGCGTGGTACGCCGAGGTTTTTGCCATCTTTGAAGAAGAAGGGGAAGGTTGCGACGCGGATGGAATTGGCGGAGTGGTTTGTGGATGATCGTCATCCTTTGACGGCGCGTGTGGCGGTGAATCGGTTCTGGCAGCAGCTTTTTGGTGTGGGGCTGGTGAAGACATCGGAGGATCTGGGGGCGCAGGGTGAGGTTCCGAGTCATCCGGAGTTGCTGGATTATTTGACGGTGAGGTTTATGGCTGGGGGTTGGAAGGTGAAGGGGCTGTTGAAGGAGATGGTGATGTCGAGGACTTATCAGCAGTCTTCGAAGGTGACGGCGTCGGCGTATAAGAAGGATCCTGAGAATCGGTTGCTGGGGAGGGGGTCGCGATATCGGATGGATGCGGAGGTGATACGGGATCAGATTCTGGCGACGAGTGGATTGATGTCACGGAAGATGTTTGGGCCGAGTGTGAAGCCTCCGCAGCCGGATGGGTTGTGGAAGGCGGTGACGATGATTGGTGAGCGGTTTCGGCCGGATAAGGGCGAGGCGATTTATCGGCGGAGCGTTTACACGTACTGGAAGCGGGCGATGCCTCCGCCGCAGATGACGATTTTGAATGCTCCGAATCGAGATGCGTGTGTGTCGCGTCGTGAGCGGACGAATACACCGGCGCAGGCGTTGTTGTTGCTGAAT
>JANQQT010000270.1 GCA_028284925.1 Phycisphaeraceae bacterium
CATCTTCCTCATCCTCATTGCTATTCCAACCTACATCTTTCTCCACATTCAATCCGCGTACAACGAAATGTCCGCCATCGCGACACTCCAATCTCGCGGCACACAAGTCGCCACCAAAACCGTCCTTCCCGAATGGATCAACCAGGCTCTGCACTGGACCCGATCTGCCGAACCTCGTGTTGCCACGCATATTGACTACGGCAGTTCACACAATGGCACTACAACTCAAGCAGATGCGACCTTCATGAATGCCCTCGCGCAGCTCCAAAACCTTCAGTCCGTGTCAATTTTTGCCGACCTCAAAGCTCCATTCCCCAATTCGTTATCACTAAACAAGAAATTGGTCCGTCTCTCTATTACCGGCAACGGTCTGAACGAATCCGAACTGGAAACCATCAGCGCGTGTTCAAGCCTAATGGAATTATCCATTAACACAGACAAGATCACCGCCGAGGGACTCAACCATCTATACAACCTGACTCAATTGCTGGATTTGGTCGTCGAGTCCAACCAAATCACCGATATAGATCTTAGCGGCATACATCAACTCACCCGGTTGAAACACCTCACCGTTTCAAGCGAGAAACTTTCCGATAGGGTATTAAAGAATTTCAAAAGCCTCACCAACCTGATTCTTCTCAATGTGTTCAGCCCAAACCTGACCGACCAGGCTGCTGACTCATTCAAATCTTTCACCGCTTTAGAGCAAATCGGGATTTCCAGCAGCCACATCACGGACGACTTTATCAATCGTCTGGGCAAAATGCCGCGCCTCAAAACCATGTTGATCTACGACACGCGCATCACAAACAAAGGAATCGATCAACTCATAAGAAATGCCCCCATTGAAGGTCTCATCTTCAGGAACACGCTTTCTATCGACATCAAAAAACTACGCACCAGTTACCCCTCCGTCTCCTTCGGCTACCTCAACTAACTCCCACCCCCTAAAACCCACCCAATCACCCCATCAATCTCCTCCCAATCCGTCAAATGTATCTGATGCCCCGTCCGTTCCAATCGCCTCACCCTCAACCTCTCCACATCCCCCAACGCCCTCCTGAGATATCCCACATTTCCCTCCACCGGACAAACCCCATCCCACTCACCATGCACCACCACCACCGGACACTTCACCTTACCCAGCACCTCCTTCATCTTCCGATTCTCCTCATTCAGCGCATACAGCTCCGCATTCGATTCTCCCCACGCACCCGGCAACAAAAACCTCACACCATCCACCATCCCCCGAAACCACTTCGGATCCTTCATCTCAGGATCACATGCCCCCGCCACAATCACAATTCCCGCCACCCGATCACCGTAATCCGCCGCCGCCCTTAACACCACAGGCCCGCCATAACTATGACCCACCAACACAACCTTCCTCCCTTCTTCCAGAAAGGGCTTCACCACCTTTGCCTGCTCCTCCAATTCATACCCCTCCACCCTTCCCGATTGCCCAAAATTAAAACGATCCACCGCCACAAACTTCCCCACTCCCTCCACCCGCGTCTTCCTCAAGTAGTACAACCAACTCCCACAATCCGTCGGCGACCCATGCACCAACACCACCACCGCCCCCTCCCCATTCCCCACAACCTTTTCCAGATAAGCAACCTTCCTCCCATCCTTCCCCGACACGACCTTATCCGCCGGCGAAGGCCAAAACTCCCAATACAAATACACCACCCCATAAACCACCAGCAACAAAACCCCCAACCAACAACAGACTTTCCTCTTATGCCCCCTCACCCACTTCCAAACTGCCCGAACCTTACCCATACCAAGATGCTCCTTTCAAAAACCCTAACCTAGCCACGCCATCCTGTCAATAATAAACCAACTCGACCCACATCCCATCACTCTTTCTTTCCCAATTCATATTCTTCCAACTTCTCTCTATAATCCTTCAATTCACTAAGACCCGGACTCCGCCAATGCTCGCCTCCCCCTCCGAACCTCCCAAAAAGTCTAAACCCCTCCACCGACGCCCTTCCCTTTACATCCTCATCATCACTATCCTTTTTCCTGCCGTCCTCTACCTCACACTCATCTACCCCGCCTACCGCGAAATGAGCCCGATCCGGACTATCAACAACGCTGGCTTGGCCGTCAATACAAAAAGAGCATGGCCAAAATGGCCCAACGAGGTCGCCGCGTTCATCGGCGCAGGTATCCCTGAACACGCAATCGCTATCGACAATATGGCCCACCTTTTCGCAGGCGCTACACCATACGACTCAAACGTAATGCCGGCCATCGGGAAATTACGCCACCTTCAATCACTCTCAATATCAACATACCGGAACGTACATCTCCCGGACGACCTTTCGTTGAACCCCGATCTGAAAAAACTCAACATATTCGGCGAACACACAAACGATCGTGACGCTGTCGTCATCGCCAAATGCATAACCCTCGAAAAGCTCAACATCTTTGTCGCTAAGATCACGGATAAAGCCGCCAGAGAAATGATTAAACTGCCAAATCTCCGCATACTCACACTCAGACACATATCCACCATAACGGACAGAGGTATGACTGGCCTCGGCCACACGTCAAATCTCACCTCGCTAACGCTCGCCTCAATACCTCTGACCAATCTCCTCGCCGACGAAATCCGCAATCTAAACCACCTGACACACCTGGAACTCGAAGAACTGAAAATCACCAACGAATTCTTCAAACGACTCGGCAAAATCAAGTCCCTTCAATCGATCTCCCTCTACAATTTGAACATCGACCAACATGGAATCCGCACCCTCGCACGCAACGCTCCCAATCTAAAGACTCTGGAATTTGACTCCAAAATGATTGAAGACCCTTTAGAAATCAGAAGACTCGCCAGGGAGTTTCCACACATTAAGTTCAACTGAGTAAAACACTCCCTCGCCCTTTCTCCCAATTCTTCAATTTTCTCTTCACCCCAAAATTACACACTTCTTCCTATAGGCCTACCCCCACCCTGCTTCCTATACTGTGCACGAAGAAGAGAATGCACCCCACCCGATGATGGACGCACAAGAGCACACCCACCACAAAAACCCAAAACGCTAAACTGACAACCCAAATACATCCCACCCCTTCCAGCGCACCCGCGCGCTCTTCCTCAACCGTACCGTCCACACAAAGCAAAACAACCAGGAGGAGCACCATGCCGTTTCCATTCACGCGCTCCAAAAGCGCCCCCAATCCAAAATCTCCCACCCATTCGCCAATCCAAAAGCAAACCACAAAAAAAACGCACCACCAAAACAATCCCAAACACCATCCTCCGACACTCCAACCCCTCGAACCTCGCATCCTCCTCTCCACCTTCCAGGGCAAAGTCTGGGACGACTTCAACCAAAACCAGTTCTACGACTTCGGCGAACAACCCGCCGCCAACGTCACCGTCTACATCGATCAGAACAACAACCGGACCTTCGACCCCAACGAGCCAAACACCAGAACCGACAAAGAAGGAAACTACTTTTTGGATAGACTCCCCGCCGTCCCCACAACCCTCCGCGTCGACCTCCCCTCCAGCAGGACCGTCGCGCTCTACCCTCCAGACTCACCCCCACCCCAAATCTACACACCCACCCAAACCATCACCGAAGGCGACCACGGCATCGAATCTCTCCACTCCGTCAACGACATTCAAATCTCCCACGATGGCACATTCGCCCTTACCTACGCGCCCGCTGCCGACGCAATCTCCTTCTTCTCCCGAGACCCCTACACCAGCCACCTCCAGTTCATCCGCGCCTACCACGCCGACAAACACCTCCAATCACCACTAAACCCCATCGAAAAAGTCCTCCTCACAAAAAACGCCGAGTTCATCCATATCCTTGAATCAAATTTCAACATCATCAAAACATTCAGCATCACCCCCGACACCTTCGACCTGACACTAACCCAAACAATTTCAAATCTCGATCCGGAGATCTTCTGGAATAAGGATACCGACCGCATTCAACTCTCCCCCGACAACCAATGGCTGTACACCTCTGAACTCACCTTCTTCAAACATGACCCCGACACCGGCACACTAACCCACCAGACTGCACATTCAAAAAACAACCTCTTCCCCGATGCAATGCCCGAGCCTGGGCTTTCCGCCGTAACCATATCACATGATGGCAACCTCATCGCAATCGCCGATGCGCAACAACAGCTCGTCAAAATCTACCGATTGAGTCCCACTGCCGAACTTGAAATGATCCAGGAAATGTCCTTACCCAAGCCTTTCGGGAGCAATAACGCACGCCACATGGGTATCACATTTAGCTCGGATAACCGCTTCCGTTACATCCTCACGGAACTGCACAGACGTATAACTTATTATGCCTTCGATGACGCCTCTCAGTCATTTAGGCAACCAAACGATATTGATGCCCGCCCCAGATTCGTCGACGAAAGTGAATGGGATTTCTACAACCCAATCATTAACTCAAATGGCACAAAGTTGGTTGCAATCGGCAACGAATCACTCCAGTTCTTCGATCGTAACACCACCACCGGCAAACTCTTCCGCGCACAGGAATTACCTTTCGCCAATCCCCGCGCCGCCGCCTTCAGCCCCAATGCATCAAACCTTTACGTCTCCGATCACAAAGCCTCCCGCATCATCACCTACAAACTCAATCAAACCACCGACGCACACAACCTCTACGCCGCCACAGTCCGCGCCATCACCCTCGACTTCCCACTAAACCTGACCCCTGCCGCCCAAAATCTCCACCACATCTTCGCCGCAACCAATTACGACATCGCAACCGACTCCGGTGGAACCAGTCACATCGTCTACTTCGACCCTGGAGATCAAAGAATCAAATACGTCACAAAAACGCCTGGCCTACCCGTTTCCAAAGTAGCCTTCGTCGACTTACTCGACTCACCCGAATCAACCTACTTCAGCATCGCCGTCGACCAGGATGACAATCCCGCCATCGCATATTACGATCCCGAAACCGCAGACCTTAAATACGCAGTTCCCTCAGGCGGTACTTACTGGCGCCGACAAACCATTCATGCCAAACGCTCCGTCGGCCTATACCCCTCACTAAGATTCAACCATCAAAACCAACCCACAATCTCCTACTACCACAAAACAAACGCCGACCTCCTCATCGCACAAAAACAACCCAACGGAAAATGGCTCATCAACAACATCGACTCCCAAAACGACGTCGGCCGACACAACACACTCGCATTCCACCCCACAACTCACACCCCCGTCATCGCATACCAAAACACCACAACAGGCC
>JANQQT010000283.1 GCA_028284925.1 Phycisphaeraceae bacterium
AACGATCCCCGCGCCAAAACCGCTGCCCTCATCTCACTCGCCCGCCTGAACCACAAACCCGCCATTCCTCACATCCTCCCACTCGCTGCCGATATGGACCCGGTTATCGCCCACACCGCCGTCAAATCCCTCGTCGCCCTCCGAGCCATCAAATCTTCCCTCTCCGCCATCACCCAAACCACCGCTCTCTCCCGCGCCGCCCATCGCGTCCTGCGAGAGCTTCACGACCCCCAAACGGTTTCAGGCCTCATCGCACTTATTGCCAGGACATCCGACCCCGTCGTTCGTAAACCTATGCTCACTACCCTCATCCGCCTCTACCATCGCGAAAAATACTGGACAGGCGGATGGTGGGGCACACGTCCCGACACCACCGGACCATACTACACCCGCGAAAAATGGGACCAGTCTGACAAAATCGAATCCAACCTCAGATTCATCATGGCCAATACAGACTCACAATCGCTCCAGCATATCCTCCGTCAGCTCCAGCGCCACCGCGTCAATCTTCCAGGCACGACCGACCTTCTCCTCGCTACCGCTGCCAAAAATCCATCGTTCCGCAACACAGCCGCCGAAATACTCGCTCAGCAGCGCAATATACCTGATAAAGCCGTCCCTCTTCTCGAATCCATTGCCATTTCATCCAGGACTCCCTCCCAAAAACGTCAGGCCGCCTTCGCCGCACTTCGCCGCGTCAAGGGCAAAAAAGGCACGGACGCCGCCCATCGCGTCGCGCTCGCACTTGTCAAATCCGCTGTCTCTTCTTTCGAAGCTCGTCTTGCTCTTCTCTCTTATCTCACCGACCGTGGCCATGCTCGTTCAATCGATCGCTTCATCAAACTTTGTAACTCCACCAATACCACCGAACGCGAACTCGCCTACGCCGTCCTCATGGCCATCGCCAATAACAAACGCAACAGGCAAGCCTCAACTCGAGCCGCCGCCGAAATCACCACCGCATGGAAAAGCGACTCGAACAGAACCTCTCTCCTCCGCGCAGCGGGTCATGTCGGCGCACGCGCCTACGCTGACAAAGTTCGCACGGGTCTTAAGTCAGCCTCTCCCGCAACCTCCTCTGCCGCAGAGTACGCCGCTCAGTATCTCGGCATCCCCACCGGTAAATCCAAAGGTAAACTCATCGCCACGCTTAAATACGAGAAAGTGCTTGCGGAGGTTCTCAAAATCAAGGGCGATCCGAGACTTGGTGCCAGGCTCTTCGTCAAACAAACCTGCTCCAACTGCCACACCACCAAACCCAGCGAATTACTCAAGGGCCCATACCTCGGCGGCATCGCCGCACGATACAGCCGATCCGAACTCACCGAGTCCATCCTCAAACCAAACGCCATCGTCGCGCAGGGCTTCACCTCATACTACTTCACCATGAATGACAACACCCAACACGTCGGTTTCGTCGTCAGCGAAGCTGGCGACCAGATCAACATCCGCACCATCACAGGCCAACCCGTGTCTCTCAAAAAGTCCGGCATTAAGAAACGCGGTAAACTCCCCACATCCATCATGCCCCCTGGCCTCGCTCACACGCTCACCACCTCCGAACTCGCCTCACTCCTCGCATTCCTCGAATCACTCAAATCCAAGTAACACCAACAGATGTGCCGCATGGTTTTTACTTGCAAAAACGATTCCGACGGTATTCAATGACATCATCCCGGTGGTAGGGGAGTACCCTTTCATTCTCGGGTAACCCAATCCGTCGATTAGGCTATAATGTGTACACATCTTTTCTCCAATAGGACGCTCATCGATGACTCAACATGGTCAACGCCATCGACTCCTTGCCCTTTGCCTTGCCACATTACTCATCGCGTCCCTCATTACAATCTTCTCCGTCCTTCCTTCATTCGCCGACCAACCCAAATCCAAAGAAAAAGCCAAACCCCTCACACTCAACCAGGCCAAAGTTCTCTTCGTCAAACACATCAAACCCCTCATCGACGCCAAGTGCATGGGCTGCCACGGCGAAGACCCCAAGAAAATCAAGGGCAAATACGATATGGGATCCCGCACCTTGATGCTCAAAGGCGGCAAGTCCGGCGATCCTGCCATCGTCCCCTTTCGTCCCGATAAAAGTCCCTTCTACATCGCTGTCACCTGGAAGGACGCCGACCTCGAAATGCCTCCCAAGGAACGCAATCGACTTAGCTCCCAACAGGTTAAGCAGGTCAGGCAATGGATCGCCGCCGGTGCCCCTTTCGCCAGAGCTTCTGACATTGGTATCGCCAACGCAAACGCCTCCTCCGATTCTTTAACGATGAAGACTTCCGGCGGTCTCTCCCCTTCCTGGACCAATCGCAAATACAAGAAGAAGGACATCTGGTCCTACCTTCCTACCAGCAATCCCACCGTCCCCTACGATGCCCTTCCACCGTCTGCTCCTAAACACCCCGTCGACGCGTTTCTCCGCCAACGCCTCCGTGACGCCCAGCTCACCGCTGCCCCTCGCGCCGACAAACTCACTCTTCTCCGTCGCGCCACGTTTAACCTCACCGGTCTCCCACCAACGCACAAGCAGATCAACACGTTTCTGGCGGACAAATCCCCTAACGCGTTCGAGAAACTCATCGACCAGCTCCTCGCCTCCAAACACTTTGGCGAACGCATGGCCCAACACTATCTCGACGTCACCCGTTACGCCGACACCGCCGGTTTCTCCAACGACTGGGAACGCCCCAACGCCTGGCGATACCGCGATTATGTCATCCGTGCCTTCAACAACGACAAACCTTACAATCGCTTCATTCTTGAGCAGATAGCCGGCGACCAGCTTGATCCCAGGAACCCCGAACACAAAATTGCACTTGGCTTCCTGCGTATGGGCCCTTGGGAACACACCGGCATGTCTGTCGCCGCTGTCACGCGACAAATCTGGCTCGACGATGTCACCAACAGCGTCGGCGAAACTTTCCTCGCACACGGTCTACGGTGTGCCAAATGCCACGATCACAAATTCGACCCTGTTCCCACCCAGGACTACTACGCCGTCCAGGCGATCTTCGCCGCCACCCAATTCAATGATTCCAGGCTCCCATTCCTCAAGTCTGAAAACACCAAAGGCATTGTCCCACTCAGAGCAAACGTCGCCCGACTTCAAAAAATCGACGCATACAAACCCATCAAGGATGTCAAGGGCGATAATTCGTTCATGCGACTCAACAAAAAACGCAAGGGCTATCTTCAACGTGCCTTCAAACGTTACCAACCATTCGCACTTTCCGTAAAGTCGCAAAAGCCTCAACAGGTTCACATCCTGAAGGGGGGCGCCTTGGAGTCGCCCGGACGTCCGGTCTCTCCAGGCGTCCTCTCCGTCATGAGCTCTATCCACCCGGCTACAGTTCCCGCAAGCGCTCCCAACCGCCGCCTCGCATTCGCCAGGTGGATCGCCTCACCCAAAAACACACTCACCGCTCGCGTCATCGCCAACCGAATCTGGCAACTCCACTTCGGCAAGGGCATTGTCGCCACCGCCAATAACTTTGGCGCAATGGGTGCCAAACCAACCCACCCACACCTTCTCGATTACCTCGCCTCCTACCTCATCAAAAACAACTGGTCCCTTAAGAAGCTCCATCGCCACATCACCACATCCCAGGCATACCAACGCGCTTCTCATCACCCGGACAGCACCCGCATTGCCCGAATCGATCCCGACAACAATCTCCTCTCCTACTTTCGCACCCGTCGTCTAACTGCGGAGGAGATGCGCGACGCCATGCTCGCCGTTACCACCGAACTCAATCCCCGGATAGGAGGCCCGCCGATCTTCCCCGAAATCAATTGGGAAGTCGCCCTTCAGCCTCGCCACATTATGGGATCAGTTGCCCCGGCATACATCCCCTCCAAAACCCCTGCCCTACGCAATCGGCGCACCATTTATGCGTTCCGAATTCGCACACTCGCTAATCCCCTCCTCGACGTCTTCAACAGACCCAATGCCGATATCTCTTGCGAACAGCGCGACCAGACCACCGTCACCACGCAGGTCTTCGCCCTCTTCAACGGTCAATTCACCCACGACCGTGCGCTCGCCCTCGCCGACCATATCGAAAAACAAGCCGATACCTCCGAACAGAAAGTCTCCCGCGCTTTCCGTCTCGTCTATGGTCGCCCTCCCACCCAATCACAACTCAACGTCGCCCTCAAACACCTGCAAAAAATGATCGTCCACCACAAGACCAACCCACCCGTAAAGACCACAATCCCAACTACCGTCCAGCGCGAAATGGTCGGCGAGCAATCCGGCGAAATCATCAAGTGGGAAGAAAAACTCGATCTCAAGAATTACCAACCCGATCTCAAGCCCTGGCAGGTCAAGCCCCACACTCGTGCCCTCGCCGAGCTTTGCCTTGTTCTCTTCAACTCCAGTGAATTCATTTACGTCTATTGATTGTCAACCCGGCACGGAACGCCATCATGAACTTTCACCACACAAGACGCGATCTTCTCTACGGCCTCGGCGCCACCTTGGGTACAGTGGCCTTCAATTCACTCCTCTCCTCTGCCGCCAACGCCGCTGAATCGGCGAAGTCCCCCAGCCCCCTCGCGCCCAAAAAACCACACCACAAACCCAAAGCCAAATCTTGTATCTTCCTCTACATGGCGGGCGGACCATCCCACATCGATACGTTCGACCCCAAGCCCGCCCTCGCCAAACGTCACATGCGGGAATTCGTTCGCAAGGACAAGTTCGCCTCCGCTATGGCCTCCGGCAAACGCTACTTCGTAAAATCCCCCTTCAAATTCAAACGCGCAGGCAAGTCAGGCCTTCCGTTTTGCGAACACTTCCGTCATCTCTCTACCGTTGCGGACCATCTCTGCATCTACCGCGGTTGCCAGGCCGAATCCATCAACCACCCCACGGCAAACTATCACATGAACACCGGCAGCCGCTTCGGTGGCGAGCCGGCCGTCGGCTCATGGGTCTCCTATGGTCTCGGTACGGAGAACCAGAACCTACCCTCCTTCATCGTCCTCCCTGAAGTGAACTATCCTCAGGGCGGAGCCGCCTGTTGGTCCAATGGATACCTCCCCGCACATTATCAGGGCACACCCCTCCGCGCCAAAGGTTCTCCTATCCTCGATCTCAATCCCCCCAAAGGCGTTACCAAAGATCAACAACGCAAGAACCTTGATCTCCTCGCGCAGCTCGAAAAACAACACCAGAAAACCCACCCCTACAACAAAGACCTCGCCGCACGCCTCCAATCTTACGAACTCGCCTTCCGCATGCAGGCCAACGTCCCCGACATCATCAACCTCGACAAGGAATCCGCTTGGACGAAAGCCCTCTACGGCGTCGGTGAACCCGAAACCGACGGTTTCGCCAAACGATGCCTCCTCGCCCGAAAACTCATCGAACAAGGCATCCGCTTCGTCCAACTCTATTCGGGCGGCTGGGATTCCCATGACTACATCGAACGTTCCCACGCCAAACGCATGCGCGTTGTCGATAAACCCATCGCCGGCCTCATCACCGATCTCAAGAACCGCGGCATGCTCGATGACACACTCATCATCTGGTGCGGCGAGTTTGGCAGAACACCTGACAACGGGATGCGCGGCGGCAAGAAAGTCGGACGCGACCATAATGCCAAAGCCATGCCTATGTTCTTCGCCGGCGGCGGCGTAAACGCTGGTCACGCCATTGGCTCAACCGATGAACTCGGGGAGAAGGCCGTCGACGTCGCACACCCCATCCGCGACCTCCACGTCACCATCCTCCATTTGCTCGGCCTCAATGACAACAAACTTACTTACTTCCACGGTGGCAGATTCAAACAACTCAGCCAAATCGGTGGCTCGGTCATCAAGGAACTCATTGCATAATCAGGAAAACCGCGCCCCGTACACCAAGCCTCAAAGAAACTGCCCCATCTCTTTATCCACATCCTTGAAATACTTCCGAATCACCGCGCAATCAAAACGCGGCAGAATCTCACCGGGCCCCTCCTTCGATAGCAAATACTCAAACGCAGCTTTCACCACACGCTCCGGCGCCACCTGCCCCCTTCCCCATAAATCATAATCCGCCCAACTCAATGTCACCTCATAATCCCACACCACACCGTCTCTGCGCACCTCCACCTCAAACCTCCACCCGTGTCCCGCCTCCTCTTCCGTCTTCACATGAATCTCGCTCATCACCAATTTGCCGCGCCTCATTCAGATACGCACACACTCACGTCTAACATACCCGATTCATCGACACCATTCACCCATCGCGTTAAATCAATTTACCTTTGAGACACATATGAACCCCGCACGAAAACAGGTCGTCAAAACACTCACCAGGCAATTCAAATCGCCTCACGGCCTCCAACCTGAATTCCTCCCTACCGATCACCTCGATCCGCGAGACGCACGCCTTGCCGTCGCCATTCATCGCACCACCATCCAAAGGCTTTTTACTCTCGAATACCTTCTCAATCACCACCTCAAAAAACCGTTCGAAAAACTCGAACCCGCCATGAAAGCTGTCCTCGCCTCCGCCGCCGCCCAACTCTTCTTCATGCGCAAACTCCCTACCCACGCCGTCGTCGATGAAGCTGTCAATATCGCCAAGGAACGTCTCCGGAAAGGCGCCGGAAACCTCGCCAACGCCGTCCTCCGAAAACTCGCGCTTCTTGTTGGCCCTGAGTCTCCTACGCCCTGGGTCCCCACCGCCAACCTCCTTCCCTTCGAGTCAGGCTCTCTCCAACTCACCTCAAACATCCTCCCCCCAACCGATAATCTCTCCACCCACCTCGCCATCGCCACCAGTCATCCCACCGCCCTCATTCAAACATGGCTCGACCAATACGCCCCCGAACAAACCACCCATCTCGCTCTCCACAGTCTCAAATCCCCCCCAACACTTATCGCCATTCCGCCGGACGACACCCTTAATCCCTCCGATGACTACACCCCACACCATTCTCCAAATTTCATCCTTTACAAAGCTTCACACACCTCTCTCGGCAAGCACCTCGCAGCCCACCCTGACCATCGCGTCCAGGACCCCACCTCAGCCGCTCCGGTCCTTACTACAGCCTCACTCCAACCCAAAACCATCATCGACGTCTGCGCAGGCCGCGGAACAAAGACGCGTCAACTTGCCGCTCTCCACCCCAATGCGAAAGTTATCGCGACGGACACCGATCCGCTTCGCTTCGAAGATCTGCAATCCGCAACTGCTCACCTCAAGAACATTCTTCCCATTCCCTTTGACCTGTTAGAGCAATACACCAACCGCGCCGACCTTGTCCTCGCCGATGTCCCCTGTACCAATACAGGCACACTCGCCCGCCGGCTCGAAGCGCGTTATCGCTACGATGACGTTTCCCTTCAGTCTCTCATCGCACTTCAACGTCAGATCACCAAGCACGCCCACACCCTTCTCAACAAAAACCAGCCTGCTCATCTTCTCTACAGTACGTGCAGTATCGACCAATGCGAAAACCAAACTCAAACACACTGGGCTGTTAACACGCTAAAACTCCATCTGATCGAAGAACACCTAACCCTGCCCGAAGGCGACAACACCACCTATCGCGATGGAGGCTACTTCGCCCTGCTCTCAACAACGCCGACCAATTAAACCTACCCAACCGCCGCACACTCTCACGCTGCCTGACCCGTTTCTGTTTCCGTTTCAACCTCCTCCGCCAACGCCAACCACTCATTGTCCCATTCTGCTCCATCCTCGTCCAGTGGCTCATCCCGAACCGGAATCCGCCAAAGCATCGTAAAAGGAATCAGCGAACAAGCAAGCAACAGTCCAACCACCCACGGCCTTTTCCACGAAAAAGCAATCGATATCGCAAATACAATCGCAGTCACCACCACCGCACGGCGCTTTACCCTCCGCCCCATGGTTCGATCCTCACGCCATTGCCGGATAAATGGACCAAGCGTCTTCGTATTCAATAACCAGTAATAGAATCGTGCCGAACCTCGCGCATAACAAGCCGCCGCCAGTAACAAAAACGGTGTTGTCGGTACGATGGGCAGAAATATCCCAATTACACCCAGTCCAACGAAAAAACAACCGAGAACAATCATCAACACACGTACAAAGCGTGATCCGGATAAGTGAACTTCACCTTCCCCTTGACGACCTTCATAAACTTGACAACTCATAAGTTGCCCCCATCGGAATAGAGTGTCCTCAAATCTCCGCAGCCTCACAGATGCTGCAACTCTCTCACTCTATCGACCGTTCTTCGCGATTATATTAACCACCATTACGATGATATAGCCGTTGTCGAATCTCTCCATCTTCAAATTCACGCTTCGCAACAAAACCGGCCTTCGTCAACGCCTCACGAGCCTCCTCATTATCGGGCGTTATCACCCATACGCCGGCCCCCGCCTTGCGCGGCAAATCCTTCAACTGTCCTACTTCCAGCCTCCCCACCACACGATTCAGATAAAACATAAAACTCTTGTCAGGCTCAATCTGTTTTCCCGTCCGATCATTCTTGACACCCAGAAACAATAACTGCTCTTCCCTCACTTCCGCCGTAATCGTACGCGCGGTCACAATATGTTCGTTCCGAAAATGATGCGACCGGATATATCCGAAAAATCCCGCCGAGATCGCCACAAACATCCATCCCACTGTCGCATACGCCGCAAAACGCGGATGCCACTTGAAATGCCACCGCGCTCCCAGCACTACAATCAACAGCAGCAACACACCAATTACCCACGCCCACAACCAACCAATCCCAGCCACCTCCACACGCTCCAGATACCCGTGCTCAATCATCCACGGCTGCAACGCAATAAACGCCGGACCGACGATCGACGCAAATCCCAATAACATCCAATGCGGAACCCTTAAGAAGTTCACTCCCGGATCATCCACACGCTGCGATGCCAATCGAATATGAAACGCCCACATCTGGCCCACCAGCAATCCCATCGCCGGCAGCATCGGTACAAGGTAACGCGGTTCATTCGCCGCCGGTATCGAAAATGCCACAATGATCAGCACAAACCATACCCACGCAATCAACAACTGCCTTCGATGCCTCTGATTCTCCGCCCTCAGAAACGGCTGGAACAACGCTGCCACCAACCAGATCTGCCACGGTGACAACAATGCGATCAATCGTCGATGCGACAAACTCAACACAAACAACTCATTCGGCGCCACCGCCTGCTCACTCAGTCGTCCCCATCCACCCTTCAGCTCATTCATCACATACAGATACCACGGTGCCACAAAAATCAAACTCAACGCAGCCGCGAACAACAATCCGATCAAATTCCCCAACCACCTTTGTGGTGTCAATACAATCACTGCCACTAACGGAGGCAATACAAAAATGAACGCCACCGGTCCACGCGTCAGGATCGCGCCTGCCAGCGCGCACGCGCATACCAGCCAGCCGGACACACGCCGACTCGTCCAGTTACTCTCCTTCAACGGACGCATCGCCCACAAACCCGATGCAATCGACAAGGCCGTCAACCCAAACATCGGCGCATCCGAAGATGCCAACCTGCCCTGATGTACCAACAGCAACGTCGTACCCAGCGCCAGCGTGGCCATCACCGCCACCGTCCTTCCCCCAATACTCATCCCCGCCCAGAATGTCGACGCCAGTCCTAACATCATCATCAACGCGGATATCCATCGTGCCCGCTTTGCCAACGTCGCATCCTCAGCAGTCTCCGGGTCCAGATCAACCCACGCAAGCAGATGCAACCAGGTCGTCATCGGGCCTCGCACCACCTCCGGCTCACCCATGGTCGTCGGCAAGCGCCATGCCTTCGTCACACCCTTATGCTGACGCAGCCACGTCTCCCGACTCGTCAGTAACGCACTACCCTCTTCCTCCAATACAACCTCCCCTTTTCCCAACTCCATGAAGTAAAGGGGGCCGCACACCACCAGCGCGACAAGCAAGCCCACAAACATCTTCAACCGATCATAAGGCTGTGGCGGAACCACCACCCGACGCGGCCCAACAGCCGCCTGCTCCACACTCGGTGATACAACCTCACTCCCACCCTCCCTCTCCTTTGATTCCACCGATGTTGAACTATCTGATCGCAGAATCATGATGCCCACACTCTAACCAGAATCGATCTAAAATTACACCCACACCTTCTCATTACACGTGCCTGAATTCTATGAATCCCCATCAAATTCACCAACATCTTCCAACGCGCTCACAATTCATCCCAAAATTGCCGCAATCTCATCCTGCATCTCCTCCACAGCCTTCTTGACCGACGCCTCCCATTCCTTCACAACCGGTTCTCCATACGCATACGTAATCGACCGACTCGCCGTTACCAGCGCCCCTCGCCCATCCCCGTCAAAACACGCCCGCACGTCATCGGCCCCCGCCCCTTGCGCCCCAAATCCAGGCACAAGGAATATCTGACCCTTCATAATCTCCCGTAAGGCTGCCGCATCCTCGGACTTCGTCGCTCCAACCACCGCCCCCAACAAGCTATAACCACACTCCCCCTCATACTCAGCCCCACTTCCAATCTCCGCCACTACTCCTCCCATTGCCTCTGCCACACTCCGACCATCCGTCAGCTTCAAACTCTGTATCGCATCCCCACCCGGGTTCGACGTCCTCACAAGCGCAAACAACCCCTTCCCCTCCGACGCCCCCACCTTCATAAACGGGGCCAACCCATCCAACCCGAAATATCCATTCACCGTCAACGCATCAGGCCCGCCTTGTCCAAAAGCCCCCCCAAACGCCTCTCCATCCGCAAGACACCCCGCAGCGTAATGCGCTGCGCTCGACCCAATATCCCCACGTTTCGCATCCAATATCACCATCACATCCAACTCCCGAGCCCGCCCAATCAACCGATGCAAACACGCCAGTCCCTCTGAAAAATACCGCTCAAAACACGCCGACTGAAATTTCACCATCGCCGCCCGATCCCCCACCAGCTCCAATACGCGACTGCAAAACACCTCAATTGCATCCACCGCCCCGCGCCCCTCCCTCACCACATCCGGCAACTTTTCCAACACCGGATCAATCCCCACACAAATCGGCCCGCCCTTCTTCTCTATCGCCGCAAACAGCCGATCCGCAAAATGCGCCATATAAGTCGCTCCTTCTTAATGGTCGACGCAATCATAACATCGCTCATCGCCCGATCAACGCCACCCACATCGCTTAAACTTAGCCCGTGAAACGGATGCAATTTTGTAAAAATACGAAACAAATTAACCAAAGAACTATTGACGCCCGATTACATCTGTAATAGACTACGCTTGTAATCAGTCGGAGCCTGCCCCTATGTCAAAACTACCCGCCATCTCAGACGCCGAATGGCAAGTCATGAGAATCGTCTGGGATCACGCCCCCATCTCCGCCGGCCAGATCGTCGATCACCTCGCCGAACCCAACGACTGGCACCCCAAAACCATCAAAACCATGCTCAGCCGTCTCACCAAAAAAGGCGCACTCACATTCCAGAAATCCGGCAACCGCTACATCTATAAGCCCGCCGTCTCGGAATCCAAATGCGTCCGACAGCAGTCACGCTCGTTCCTTGACCGCATCTTTGATGGCGATGCCGCCTCCGCCGTGATGCATTTTGCACAAAACACCGACCTCACCGAAGAACAAATCAGTGAGCTCAAAAGCATGCTGGAGGATAAAAAATGATTACCTCCTATTTCGAATCTCAGCTTCCCACCTGGTTTAACCACCTCATCGACGCGTCCTTCCACGCCCTTATCGTTGCGTTCGCCGTCTTTCTCGTCATCTCCCTTCTCGGTCGTCGCCTCTCCGCCCGTTTTCGATACACCCTCTGGCTCCTTCCCCTCATTCCGCTTATCATCCCCACACTCCCCAACACCTACTTCAGCGTCTTCAACCTCGCCCCCGACCAATCAGATCAACTTGCCTCTACTCAACCTGCCGATCCCCCCGTCGTACTTAAGCCGGGCACTGCCCCCAACTTTACAGCACCTGTCTTCGACACTCATCCACCTCGTCCTCCCGCAGACCCTGCATGGACCATCACGCTCCACGAACCCGCCTCAAACGCCAACATCGATACCAATGCAACCCTTCAACCCCAACCTTCCCACACACCACGATCAGCTTCCCCCACAATCGCACCTGCTTCCACCACCCCTCACCCCATCCATATCCTACTCCTCCTCTGGGGCACAGGTGCCGCCTTCCTCATCCTTCGCCTTCTCATCACGAATCTACGGTTCACCCGTCGCCTTCGCCGCGCCACCCCCATTACCGATCCACGCATCTTGGCCATTTGCAAGGATGCTCGCATTCGCCTGAATCTCAATCGTCCCGTCCAACTCCTTCAGATACCGGACCCCACATCACCCGCTCTCGCAGGTCTCGTCAAACCCAAACTCCTCCTCCCAACCTCCGTCATCGAAAAATTCTCCGATGACCAGGTCCGCTTCATCGTCCTCCACGAACTTGCCCACGCTGCTCGACGCGACCTCATCACCAACTTCATTACTTCCATCATTTCAATCATCCATTGGTTCAATCCCGCCGTCTGGCTCGCTTCCTCAAAACTCAACCTCGAAAGAGAACTCATCTGCGACCAGATCGTCCTCGAAAACACCCATCAAAAAGCCCATGCCGACTACGGTCACACCATCCTCAAAGTCATCGATGCCCTCCGATCACCCACCCCACGCCCCCTTATCGCTGGTATCGAATCCAACCACAAAACCTTAAGGAGACGACTCGCCATGATCATCAACCAACCCACCCACAGCCTACGACACGCCGCCCTGGGACTCCTCACCCTCGCACTCATCTCAGCCCTCACCCTCACCCACGCCAAAGCTCAATCTTCAAACTTAGAAGATCCGGCAAGCGCGAATGCCGCGCCAAACAAACACGCCAAAACCGATCGGAAGTCGAAAAAACGTAAAGTCAAAACAACCGCCACCTCTTCCGAATCCGAAACCACGATCTTCAAACAACCCACCCCCGCCAGAAATACCAATGTCACACGCATACACAAACTTGGATCTATAAACATCACGCCAGAATCGGGTGTAGGATCAAATCGGAAGGCCGCCTTCACGGCTGCGTCCGGAACGTATCACGAATCCGATTTCGGTAACGCCAAATACGCAAACAATGCCGCCGACCCTGCTTCCGCCAAAACGGCCTCCAAACTCGAGACGAAAATCAGCCTCAATTTCAACGACGCCCCATTCACCTCCATCAT
>JANQQT010000299.1 GCA_028284925.1 Phycisphaeraceae bacterium
TTCTCATGCCCAATCGCATCCTGAATATACTTCGCAACCTTCTCCCCACCCTTCTTCTTACCCGCCTCCCCCTCCTTCTCTTTAACCACCTTCTCGATACCCTCGACCCCCACCACGCCCACCAACATCAACCCAACCATTCCCACAACAACCATCCCGATTCGTCGCATAGCCCTGTCCTTCTTCAAAAGTGGAATTCACACAGTTCCAGACACGCCTCACAAAACACAACGCGCCTGCCCTTCCCGTGCAACAACATCATAGCGTATTACTCCCAATTCTAATTGCATCCCAACCTCACTTCCGAATTCCCAAAACCTGATAGAATCCCCAACCCACACCCCCTTCAAGCCAACCAATCAGGACCACCATGTACAAAATCACCATCAACCCCCACCGAAAAATCGGCGCCATCAATCCCAACATCTACGGCCACTTTACCGAACACGCTTTCAAAAACATCTACCAAGGCATGTACGACCCCGATAGCCCACACGCCGACCCCTCCGGCCTGAGAACCGACCTCATCCACGCCCTCAACGAAGTCAAAGTACCACTCCTCCGATACCCCGGCGGAAACTTCGTCTCCAACTACCACTGGGAAGACGGCATAGGACCAAAGGAAAACCGAAAAAAACGTTTCGAATACGCATGGAACACCGTTGAAGACAACCAGTTCGGCACCAACGAATTCATCCGGCTTTGCCGCGCAACCAACGCCGAACCCTACCTTTGCTGCAACATGGGAACCGGCGCAATCGAGGAAGCCATGAACTGGGTCGAATACTGCAACAGCGACCGCGACACCCACTACGCCAACCTCAGAAGACAAAACGGCTTCGACGAACCCTTCAACGTCAAATACTGGGGCCTCGGCAACGAATGCTACGCCCCCTGGCAAATGGGCGCCGCCGCGAACGCCAGAGACTACGCCCAAAAAGCCCTCGAATACGCCAAAGCCATCCGATTCGCCGACCCCAACGCCTACCTCGTCGCATGCGGCTTCGAAAGCGACCCCGACTGGAACATCGAAGTCCTCCGCATTCTCAAAAACACCATCAACAGCATCTCCGTCCACCACTACTCCGTCGACTGGGGCTGCTTCGACCTCAACGATTACCAGCAACTCATGTCCATCTCCCAGTTCGTCAACGAATTGCTCAGAACCTTAAGGTCAGCCATAGAAGCCGTCACCGGCAACATCTTTCACCCCATCAAAATATCCCTTGACGAGTGGAACATGTTCGGCTGGGCCAACGAACGAGTCAACGACAACACCTTCTACACACTCGAAAACGGAATCGTCACCGCCTCCATTCTCAATACCCTCATCAGAAACTGCAACATCGTCGACATGGCCAACTACTCCGTCTTCGTCAACATCAACGGAGCCGTCCAGACCACCGAACAATCCATCATCCGTAGACCCCAGTTCTACGTCTTCAAACTCTTCACCCGCCACATGGGCCAAACCCTCATTGATTCCCACGTCGTCAGCGATCAATTCCAAACCAACATGCCCATCGACCGTCGGGTTTTCAAGGACTACTACAACGAAGCCGCCGTCGAAAAAGGCGGACGCCTCAGGGCCGATGTCGAAACCCACGTCAAACGAAACATCAACTGGCTCGATTCGGTCTCAACCATCGATGAAGAAAAACAGGAAATCTCCATCTCCCTCATCAACAAAAACCCCGACACCGACCTCGATTGCACGATGGAAATCCCCAACATCACCACCATCAAAAACGCCCAGCTGCACACCATCTGGAGCAACAACCTCCACGACTCCAACACCGAAAACGCCGAACCTGTCCGCATCGAAACCACTCAACTCACCAACACCGATACCCCCATCACCCTGACCCTCCCCAAACACTCCATTAACATCCTCAAACTCCAATACTGACGAACCAAACCCACTCCAATACCTTCCCTAAACCCGGACTCTCACCATCTTCGCTTTCCCGTTCACCTTCCTGATTCGCGCGCCAAACTTTATTAACCCCAGGCGCCTCGCCTGGGGCGCGCCGCAGAAGCCGAAGAATTCGCGCGATACAGGGGACGATAATGCCTCTCGTCCTCATTCAAAAAGAAACACCACATCCCCTGCATTCCACCCCCCCCTACCCCCCCCTACCCCCCCATCCGCACAAACTCCCGAAACGCCCGCAACAATCGACTCTGAAATCGATAAGGATTCCAAACAATCGCAACCTTTCGCGTCGGCTTACGACCCGCAAACGATCGATAAACACGACGATCACTCTGGTCAAGCTCTCGCGCCATCGCCGGGATCATCGACACGCCATGCGAAAGCGACACCAATTCCTGCACCATCGCCAACTGACTCGTTCGCTCCACCGCAACCGGACTGAACGAACGCTCGCGGCAGAACGAAACAATACTGTCAGAAAGACAATGCGCCTCATCCAGCAGGATAAACGCATACTGTTCCACATCGCTCAGCCGAATCTTCTCCCGCTCCGCCAACGGATGGTCCGGCGGAAGCACCAGCAACAACTCTTCCTCAAACAACTCTTCAACCTCAAGATACTTCGCCGGCACAGGCAGCGCAAGAATCGCCACATCAACCTCGCCCTGCCCGCAACTCTTCAGAAGCAAATCAGTCGTCTGTTCCTGCACAACAATATTCGCCTTGGGAAACTGTTCTGAAAACTGTTGCAATACTTTCGGTAGAAAATACGGCGCAATCGTCGGAATCGCGCCCACACGGATGCGTCCGCTCTGCCCGTCATCTGTAATCTCAGCCTTCGTATCTTCAACAATCGTCAACACTTCCTCCGCACGCGATTGCAACAACCACCCCGCATCTGTCAGCGCGACCGATCGCGTCTTACGCTCAAACACCGGTTGCCCCAGTTCCTCCTCCAGCTTCAGAATCGAACGACTCAATGCGGGCTGGGTAATCCCCAGATCCTCCGCCGCACGAGTAAAGTTCCCACGCTCAGCAACCTTCAGAAAATAACGCAACTGATCCAGTTCCATCAATAAATCCTCAATGCAAAACCCGCCCGTCCTGGGCGATTACCAGCCCAAAATTGACCATTCCTTAAATGCATAGATGGTAATAGCAAAATGCATTAGATTTATCAATGGTCCTGGGTGACAATATGGCCAAACGACAGGTTTCCCTGTCGAAATCGTCGAACGCCAACCCCAACACCCAGGAGACACCATCATGCTAAGGACCCTCTCTCGTCTCTCGATCGTCGCCTGCACAGTGCTGGCTCTCACCATCGCTGCCGGCGGATGCTCGCACAATTCTTCTAACACCGTATCGAAGGGGAAACACATGCAACACTCAGCGAAAAGCAAATGCCCCATCACCGGCATGGTTCACGTCACCGCCGAAGCAGCCAAACCTCATTCAAACACAGCTTCAAACACAGGACCCATGACCAATCAGGATTGGTGGCCGAATCAGTTGGACCTGCGCGTCCTGCACCAGAACTCCCTCAAAAGCAACCCCCTCGGCAAAGGCTTCAACTACGCCGATGAATTCAGGAAGCTCGACCTCCCCGCCCTGAAAAAAGACATCGAACAAGTGCTCACCACCTCTCAGGATTGGTGGCCCGCAGACTACGGTCACTACGGCCCCCTCATGATCCGTATGGCATGGCACAGCGCAGGAACCTACCGCGTCACAGACGGCCGGGGCGGAGCCTCCGATGGCACACAACGATTCGCCCCCCTCAACAGTTGGCCCGACAACGCAAACCTCGACAAGGCAAGAAGACTCCTTTGGCCCATCAAACAAAAGTACGGTAACAAAATCTCCTGGGCCGATCTCATGGTCCTCACCGGAAACGTCGCAATGGAATCCATGGGCTTCAGGACCATCGGTTTCGCCGGTGGTCGCGAAGATGTCTGGGAACCGCAAATGGATGTCTACTGGGGGTCGGAAAACAAATGGCTCGACGACAAACGCTACACCGGTGATCGTCAATTGGAAAAACCCCTCGCCGCCGTACAGATGGGTTTGATCTACGTCAACCCCGAAGGCCCCAACGGCAAACCCGATCCGCTCGCCGCCGCAAGGGACATACGCGAAACCTTCGGTCGCATGGCCATGAACGATGAAGAAACCGTCGCACTCATCGCCGGTGGCCACTCCTTCGGAAAAGCCCACGGCGCCGCCAGCGCAAAAAACGTCGGCGCTGAACCCGAAGCCGCCTCCATCGAACAGCAGGGCTTCGGCTGGAAAAACAAATACAAATCCGGAAAGGGCGCCGACACCATCACCAGCGGACTCGAAGGCGCATGGACCTCCACACCCGATGCCTGGTCACATGGCTTCTTCAGAAACCTCTTCCGATACGATTGGGAATTGACCAAAAGCCCCGCCGGCGCACAACAATGGCGACCCAAAAACGGCGGCGGCAAAGGAACCATCCCCGATGCCCACGATCCGAAAAAATCCCACGCCCCCATGATGTTCACCACCGACCTCGCCCTGATCAAGGACCCCATCTACGCCAGGATCTCAAAACGATTCCGCGACAACCCCAGGGAATTCGACAAAGCCTTCGCCGAAGCATGGTACAAACTCACCCATCGCGATATGGGCCCCCACTCCCGACTGCTCGGCCCCAACGTCCCCAAACCACGAATCTGGCAGGACCCCGTCCCCGCCGTCGATCACCCCTTGGTCGATGCAAACGACATCACGACCCTGAAAAGCAAGATTCTCAAATCAGGCCTCTCCGTTTCCCAGCTCGTCTCCACCGCCTGGGCCTCCGCATCCACATACCGCAGTTCCGACAAACGCGGCGGCGCAAACGGCGCCCGCATTCGTCTCGCCCCACAAAAGGACTGGGCCGTCAACCAACCCGCCCAACTAGCCAAAGTCATCAATACGCTTGACAAGGTCCGCAAGGAATTCAACGCCTCCGCAACCGGTGGCAGGAAAATCTCCCTCGCAGACATCATCGTGCTCGGCGGATGCGCCGCCGTCGAAAAAGCCGCCAAGGACGCCGGCCACAACATCACCGTACCCTTCCAACCCGGACGCACCGATGCCACCCCGGAAATGACCGATGCAAAATCCTTCGAAGTGCTTCAACCCGCCGCCGATGGATTCCGAAACTACCTCAGCGAAAATCAAAACCGATTCGCCGAAGAACTCCTCGTCGACAAAGCCCAACTCCTCGAACTCACCGCCCCCGAACTCACCGCACTCGTCGGCGGAATGCGCGTCCTCAATACCAATTACCGACAAACCCCGCACGGCGTGTTCACCGGCAGGCCCGGAAAACTGACCAACGACTTCTTCGTCAACTTGCTCGACATGCGCACCAGGTGGCGCAAGTCAAAGACCAATGGCATCTTCGAAGGCATCGACCGCAAGACCGGTAAGGTCAAGTGGACCGGAACACGCGTCGACCTCGTATTCGGCTCCCACTCCCAACTCCGCGCACTCGCCGAGGTCTACGCCCAGAGCGATGCACAACAAAAGTTCGTCACTGACTTCGTCGCCGCATGGAACAAGGTCATGAACCTCGACCGCTTCGACCTCGGCCCTGCCCGCGGCATCACCCCCAAAACACGCAAATAACACCAACCCCCAACAACCTGACCGACGCGCGATCCCACCCAACGCTCGCATCCCCCCAGGATGCGAGCGTTTTTCATAAACCCCAATAACATAACCAACAGCACCCATTTCCCCCAAAAAACATACTCCCATCTCCCCCACCTTCCAATTCATCCACCCACACTCGCAGGCCAAACTTTATTACCCCCACGCGCCCCCGCGTGGGGCGCGCCGCGGAATCCGAAAAATCCGCGCGATCCAGGGGACAATAACAACTTTCTATATCTTTCAAATCCAACCTCCCACCACCTCAATTTCCACCCACCCCTTCCAAACTCAATCCCCCAACCCCGTTAGCCCCACGTGGCCCCACGTGGGGCCCGTGTTGCATTCAAAAAAAATCTGCGCCTCCCCCCAAATCCAACCAACAAAATACCCTCCAACAAAGACGTCCCCCCATCACACACATTTCTCC
>JANQQT010000310.1 GCA_028284925.1 Phycisphaeraceae bacterium
TTATATTGACGGTAATGTCGAATGGATGAACCTGGATACCTTCAACGAAAAGGTCGAGTTCTTCGACGACAAGATCGACCGTATCAGAAGACCTGGTGACTCAGGAGGGTCCGTCAGCGACAGTAAACTTCAAAAGGTCAAGTATCACAAATACGGTGACTACAACGTCGACCGTGACAAAATTCATAAGGAATTTCCGGAAAAGTAAATTCTTCCCTATCCAGAAATGTTCATTTGAATGCCCATTCTTGGGAGGCAAACCATGCATAATCCAAACCTGGTCAAACTATTCGCCTCACGCCAGCGCCTCGGTTTTACGTTTATCGAGGTCATGGCCGTCGTCATCATCATCGCCATTCTCTCCGCAATTGGCTTGGGAGTGTTCCGATCCATGGAGGATTTTGGCGCCAAGAGAATTACCGAAAGTACACTACAGAATCTCAAACTGATTGAGGAAGAGCATTTCAATATCACCGGAGAGCGACTTCATACCTCAACCAGTCCCTTCATCCGTAAAACGCGAAAGATCGAAGCCCTCAGACAGCTTTATGCCAAGTTCGATGACCAGCGCGTGCTCATTTACAACAACAACTACACCAGTGGCGGCGAACAGAACTTTCAGGTCATCGATGGCTGGAGCCAGCGTATCCAGTATTACAGCATACCCGGTAACAGAAATGGCTCTCCGTACCGACATTACATGCGCGGCGACCAGCGATATTACTTCTGCTCACCAGGACCGGATCGGGAATTCGGACACATCAATCCCCCGAGCTTCAGCGCAGAGCAAAAACAACTCATGAAGCAGCAACTGGAAGACAACATGTATTCCTTTGACATCGCAGGACAGAGCAAAGGAAAGCAGACGAGATAACAGCAACCCCCAACGCAATCAAAAGGCCGCGGCACGGACCGCGGCTTTTTTTATGAATACCAATAATCGCCATGCCTTAAATCCCCGCCGCGAGCTCTTCCAACTCATACTGCTTGATCTTCTTATAAAGCGTGGTCCGATTGATATCCAGATCCGCCGCCGTCTTTTGGCGATTCCAGTCATTGTATTTCAATGCCGCAAGAATAATCTGTTTCTCCGGTTCCTGTATCGCATCCCGCAGTGGCCGAGGCTTCCAATTCGGGCCAATCCCCCACGGATTGCGCCGGCGATCCTTAAAACCCGGCTGACCATCCGGTGACTGAAACTGAATCGTGTCCGGCAAATCTTCAAACGCCAGAACAGGCCTTCTCGAAAGAACCACACAACGCTCTATTGCATTTTCCAATTCACGAACATTGCCCGGCCAGCGATAACGTACCAACGCCTCCACCACGGCATCATCCATCCCCGTAATAATCTTCCCGGTTTCGCGTGAATACTTGCGTACAAAATGCTCCGCCAACGCCGAGATATCACCAGTTCGCTCACGCAATCCGGGAAGCTTGATCGTCACCACATTGATTCGATAGTAAAGGTCTTCACGAAACTCACCCTCTGCCACCAACTTATCCAATGGCTGATTCGTCGCCAATACAAATCGAACATCCACCTCAACCGTCTCATGAGACCCCACCGGCTCGAATTTCTTTTCCTGCAACACACGCAGCAACTTCAACTGCAAGGCAGGCGTCGCAGAGTTAATCTCATCAATAAATAACGTCCCACCGTCAGCCGCTCGCAACTTCCCAAGTTTGTCGCTTTCCGCCCCCGTGAAGGCTCCCTTGACATGGCCAAACAATTCGCTTTCCAACAGTGTCTCGGGAATCGATCCGCATGCGAACGTCACAAAAGGACCTTCCGCATCAGGTCCGTGCGCGTGAATCGCCTCTGCGATCATGCTTTTTCCCGTGCCACTTTCTCCCGTCAGTAGAACCGTTGTTTTCGTCGGGGATACCGCGTCCACAAGATCATAAATTTTCTGCATCTGGTGATCCGCGCCAATTATGTTGTCATACCCGCTTTTTCGCGCAAGCTGTGTCTTGAGCGATTTATTTTCCTCAAGCAGCACATGCTGAGCCAATGCCTTGTCAATCGTGACGCGCATCTCCTCGTCGATGATTGGCTTGGTCAGAAACTCAAACGCTCCCATCTTCACCGCCTCCACCGCTGACTCAATGGACCCGTACCCCGTCACCATAATCACCACCAAGCTGGGATGTCGCTTTCGAATCTGCTTCAATAAAGCCAACCCATCAACACGCGGCATATTCACATCACTGATCACCAGAGAGAACGGCTCACGCTCGGCCGCCTCATCCAACAAAGACACCGCCTCGTTCCCATTGCAAGCCGTCGAAACCGAGTGCCCCAGCCGACGACAAAATTCCGCCAGTGAATCCGCCACAATCGGGTCATCGTCCACAATCAGAATACGTGAAGACAGGGTATTGGAATCGTTCGACATAAAACTGTTCACCTCAACATGCAGGTCGGCCAAATCGCAGAAAAGATCGCACCACCACTGCGCGCATTTTCCATACGTACCGCCCCGCCAAGCTCATCAAAAATCTGCTTTACAATCGCCAGACCAATACCATGTCCCCCACTCTTGGTCGTTTGCCCCGGTTCCGGACGACCCGCCCAATCCACCTTAAGTTTCTGTGAAATGCCCGGCCCATCATCTTCAACTTCCAGTCTCACCCACTCCTCCCCGTCATACTCCTTCATACGGATTCGCATATCAATATTCCCCTCCGGGCCAACCGCCTCAACCGCATTCCGCAACACATTGACCAACACCGTCGAAATCGGCCCGGCAGGAAGCTCAATCACTTCATCATCCAGATCCACCGTGATACGAATCCCCTCCGCACTGGCCGTCGGCTCGACAATACGCAACGCATACGCCAGAGCATCTCCAAACCGCGCATCCAACTTATACAACTTCGATGGCGGAGCTGAAGGACCATCCGACATCCACAGCCGCAACAATCCCGCCATCTGTCGCAACGCTTCGTTGGCCGTCTCCAACCGCTCGTGTGCATCAGAATCCGAACCCGCCATCACTCCCGACGCTGATTCATCCGACGCAACCTTCATCAGTGAATCCATCGCAAGCCCAACGTTACGAATCGAACCATCCAGCAGATTTCCCAATTCATGCGCAATCTGCCTCAGCGAGACTCCGGTCGCCCCAGCCTGACCTGACTCCGAAGCAACCACGTCAGGCTTAGCCTCTTCTTCCACGTGGGTAATGGGTTGATCCACCTTTTTCCTCCCTCATGTTGCCGCGAAACCGCCCCGAAACCACAGTTCACTGTTGATTTAATCGGACATAAGTCACCCCCAATTAATCCACGTCCCACCGAATGTTCCCACGAAAAAACAGTCCGATAAAGGCTCCAAAACCATCACGAAGCGCTCGCAATACCCCCTTCTCAAGCCCAACCACCACAGTGGTCAAACAACATTTGACCGCTATCATTTCCTCTTCACCGGGTACGATCTATAAGTTTGGAGTACAGGACCCATGCCCAACCGCAAGCCCGCCGTTGGCGGCAACTGGAAAATGAACCTTCACGCTGCGGACGTCGATGCTTTAGTTGATGGCCTCAACGAGCAAATTGGCGCCAACAACACCGTCGATACTATCATCTGCCCGCCTTTCGTCTACCTTCAGCGCGTCGCTGAGAAACTCGCCGCCGCCTCGTCCAACATCCAGCTTGGTGCTCAGGACATCTATTACCAGGCCAATGGAGCCTACACCGGTGAAATCAGCGCCTCCATGCTCAAGGACATTGGCGTAAGCATCGTCCTCACAGGCCATTCCGAACGTCGCCACGTCCTCGGTGAATCCGATACACTCATCAACGCCAAGACACTCGCTGCACTCGAAGCCGGACTCGATGTCATTCTCTGCATCGGTGAAAAAATCGAACAGCGACAAGCGGGCCAGACCGATGCGATCAACATCGCTCAGCTCCACTACGGCCTCGCCGGTGTCACCGCCGAGCAAATGCAGAACATCATCATCGCCTACGAACCCGTCTGGGCCATTGGAACAGGTATGACCGCCACACCCGATGACGCCCAATCCGCGCATGATGCCATCCGTAAAGCCTTGGCTATCATGTATTCACAGGACATCGCAGACGCCGTTCGAATTCAGTACGGCGGGTCATGCAAACCCGGTAACGCCGCAGAACTCTTCGCCCAACCCGATATTGACGGCGGACTCATCGGCGGGGCGTCTCTCAAGACAGAAGACTTTGCAGGAATCGTCAACGCTGCGGGTTAATCCATCACCCGCCCTCCAAAGACAGGAATCAATCCAATGTTTGCCAATCTCATCCTTGCCGAAATCTCAACCCTTACTACCATTCTCGCCATAACCTTCAGCCTCATCTGCCTCTTTCTTATCCTCGTCATCCTCATCCAGAAACCCAAAGGCGGCGGACTCTCCGGCGCATTCGGCGGCGGTGGCGGCGGTGGCTCAGCCGTCTTCGGCGCCAAGACCGGCGATGTCCTCACATGGTTCACCGTCATCTGCTTCGTCGTCTTCCTTATCTTCGGCATGGGCATGGTCTGGTCCACTCAGGCTGACCAAAAGGTCAAACCTTCCGTTTTGGACAGTTCAGCCGAAGGCGGCTCCGGCGAGGAAGGTTCCGATTCCGATGATGACAAGGAATAACCTTTACATTAACCCGCCCGCGCAAACGAATACGCCGGGTCGCTTCCCTTTTTCCAGCCTTCACCTCATATAGACGTCGCATCCATATTCCATTCCGCCCAAAGCATCTACTAACTTGACGTTTTGACATTGTGTTGGACACCCCGTTTCGGTTATCCTAACTGTGCGGGCGGTCTACGCCTTGGAGTACCTGACCTTGATTCGTTCCATGACCGGATTCGGCGACGCATCCGCTGACAACAATGAAATCCAGTTCGTCGCCGAAATTCGCAGCGTCAACAACCGGTACTACAAGTCCTCCATTCGCCTCCCGGAAGTCCTTTCCGCACTCGAAGGCGAACTCGATACCCTCGTCCGAAAGCACTTCACACGCGGCTCGATCACACTCATCATCAGCTACAAGGACACCGGTATCGCCGCCGGTTATGAAATCAACGACGCCATGCTCAAACGCTACATCGGCCACCTTGAATCCGTCAAGAAGATGACCGCCGACCCCAAGGAACTCAGACTCGACTTCGGCTCGCTCCTCATGCTTCCGGGCGTCATTCAGCCCCCCGACCAGTCCGAACTCGTCACCCGTGCCAAGGAAACCATCCTCAACCTCGCCGACACCGTCTGCGAGAAATGCCAGGCCATGCGCATCACCGAAGGCAAGGGACTCGTTACCGACCTTGCCAAACATCGCCACACCATCACCGAAAAGCTCAAAGTTATTGAGGAACGCGCCCCTCAGGTCGTCGATGAGTACCACGACCGACTCCGCGCACGAGTCGATGAACTCATGGCCAAGGCCCGCCTCCAGCTCGACGAAACCGACCTCATCCGAGAAGTCGCCCTGTTCGCCGAAAAATGCGATGTCGCAGAAGAAGTCCAACGCCTCAACGCTCACCTCGATCAACTCGACCAGATCCTCCATCACAACGATGGCGAACCCGCCGGCCGAACCCTCGACTTCCTCTCACAGGAAATGCTCCGCGAAGCCAACACCATCGCCTCCAAATCCAACGATGTCACCATCTCCAGAACCATCGTCGAAATCAAAGGCGCCATCGACCGCATCAAGGAACAGGTCCAAAACATCGAATAACACCTCCCGCCTTAATTTCCCATCGCGTTAGTTTAGAACCGTTGGGTTCGCCCATAATCTCATTCACAACCTTCTATAATCCCCCCATGTCCACCCCCCAGCCATCCGCCCTCATCTTCTCGCGCGATCAGGTCCGCCAGGTCGACCAACGCGCCATCAGCGAATTCAACATCCCCGGCATCGTCCTCATGGAAAACGCCGCACGCGGTCTCGCCCTCCAGGCCATGCAAATGCTTGGCTGGCCCCATCGCCCCATGACCGGCTCCGTCCTCATCATCACAGGCCCCGGAAACAACGGTGGCGATGGTTTCGCAGCAGCGCGCCACCTTCACAACCATGGCGTCCAATGCACCCTTATTCTACTCAAATCCCCGGATTCCTACAAAGGCGATGCCCTCACCAACCTCCAAATCGCCCAGGCCATGAATCTCAACATCATTGTCGCCCCCGAGGACCCTATTACAGCCCTCAGCAATCTTGAACCCAACACCCTCATCATCGATTGCATCTTCGGCACGGGCCTCAACGCTCCCCCCGCCGCGCCCTACGACCAAGTCGTCAACTTCATCAACGCCCAGCCTGCTCTCGTCCTTGCATGCGACATCCCCTCCGGCCTCGACTGCGATACCGGCAAACCCCTCGGCGAAGCCGTCCGCGCCGATGCCACCGCCACCTTCGTCGGCTTCAAACAGGGATTCACCAACAGCCAGTCCCGCGAATACACCGGCCAAATTATCGTTACCGATATCGGCGCACCCGCCCGGCTCGTCAAGGAACTCGGCTGGGAAGCCCCCCGATCCTGACCTTGTGACAAACCCCACGCAACCACACCACCGCCCCACATGTAACCCCTTCTGACACAGGAATCCAAAATCATGAGGTGGCTTATCAAAACGCGAAAACGAAAAATCTTTCTGACCCTCTCTCTCCTCTTCATTGGTAGTGCCATTTTCTTCTCCGTAGCATGCTCCATGCCAGGCAAATCCTTCAAAGGCCCTCTACCCTCCATCACCACCCATCAACAATCCTTAGCCAAGTTCCTCGAACGCGATGTCAGGATCTTCGCTGAGCAAATCGGTGAGCGCAACCACCAAAAACCCAAAGCCTACAAAAAAGCCGCCGACTTCATCACCGCACAATTCAAGCAGCACGGATTCAAAACGCTCCACAATGAATTTCTTGTCAACAATCAAAAAGCGATCAACATCATCGGTGTCAAACAAGGCTCAACCAAAAAGGATGAAATCCTCATCATCGGCGCCCACTACGATTCCGTCGCCGGTCAGGTCGGCGCCAACGACAACGCCTCAGGTGTCGCCGCACTCCTCGCCATCGCTCGCGGCCTGAAACATCACCAACCCAAACGCACCATCCGTCTGGTCGCCTTCGCCAATGAAGAACCTCCCTACTACCACACCAACCAGATGGGCTCCGTCGTCTATGCCGCCCAGTGTAAGGTCGATAAGGACAACATCGTCGGCATGATCAGCCTCGATGGAATCGGCTACTACACCTCAAAGAAAAAATCCCAGAAATACCCCTTCCCCCTCAGCGCAATCTACCCCTCTACCGGCAATTTCCTTGCTTTCGTCTCCAATATCAGTTCACGCAAACTCCTCTACGCCTCCATCCGCTCATTCCGCAAACACGCCAAATTTCCCTCCGAAGGCGCAGTCCTCCCCGGCCAACTCCCCGCCGCCGGCATGTCAGACCACTGGTCATTCTGGAAGTACGATTACCCCGCCATCCTCCTCACTGACACGCTCCCCTTCCGCTACCATCACTACCACACCACCGATGACACACCCGACAAACTCAGCTACGACCACACCGCCCGCGTCGTCGAAGCCCTCACCAAAATGACCATCGACCTTGCCAATGCAGACAAAATAAAGTAACCACCTCTCCGCAAGGACACCCGTATCAACCTACGCTTCCCGCTTCAAATACACACCAGTTGCTGACCTATACTTCCGGTCCATGCTCACCCCCCCACCCATCGGACACTCCGCCCAACTCACCTGGCAGGTCGGCGCACACCAGACCATCCACCTCGGCCACACCGCCGATTCCCCCGGCGCCGTCGTCTTCTCAACCCCCAACATGATCAATCTCATGGAGCACGCCGCGCGCGAAGCCCTCATCCCCTACCTCGAACCCCACGAAGAATCCGTCGGCGTCACTATCGACATCCAACACCTCGCTCCAACACCTATCGCCGCCGCCGTCCGCGCCGAAGCCAAAATCACCAACATCCAGAAGAAACTCATCGACTTCGAAATCACCGCCTTCGACGACGCCGAACAAATCGGTCGCGGCACACACCGGAGGGCTGTCATCAACATGAACAAATTCACTGCCCACCTTGAGAAAAAATCCAAAAAACTCGATACTGCAGTTATCCTTCCCCACCGCATCACACCCAACCCCGGCGAGCTCCCCAACTTCATTAACCTCATCGTCGAAATCGAAGGCCCCATCGCCACCATCACACTCAATCGCCCCAACAAACTCAACGCCGTTGATGTCCAGATGACCTCCGACCTCGAACGCCTCGTCAGCTACCTCGCCGGCCACCCCGAGATTCGAATCGTCATCCTCACCGGCGCGGGCCGATCCTTCTGCTCCGGCGATGATGTCAAGGAAGTCGGCACACTCGATATCCAGACCGCCACACAACTCTCCCTGCGACAGGCCCAAATGTACCTTGCCTGGGAACAACTCCCCCAGGTCTTCATCGCCGCCGTCAACGGCGATGCCCTGGGCGGCGGATGCTGCGCTGCATACTCCTGCGACTTCCGCATCGCCTCCACCACCGCCCGCTTCGGCATGCCCGAAATCCTCCTCGGCTGGGCGCCCGGATACTCCATTGCCCAACTCACCGCCATCGTCGGAAAAGCCCGCGCCATGGAACTCGTCCTCACGGGCAAGATCATCTCCGCCCGCACCGCTACCGACTGGGGACTCGTCAATGAAGTTGTCCCCCACACCCGTCTTCTTCCCGCCGCACACAAACTCGCCCAAGCCCTCCTCGCCACTCCCCCAATCGCCCTCCGCGAAACCAAAAAACTCGTCCACGCCGATGAAGGCCCCCAGCCCAAAATCGCCTACCTCGCCGACACCGCCGCATATATCCGTTGCCTCCAAACCGAGGATGCAAAAGAAGGCATCACAGCATTCTCCGAAAAACGTAAACCCCAATTCAAGGGAAAGTAACCAATCTCCACAACAAACCCAATTCTCACTTTACACACACCATTTCCGTGTACCATTGATCCCAACACGTATGGTAAATTCGCCTCCCGACCCTGCCGAATATCAGCCTCCCGCTAATGAATATGGTAGAATATAGGGATGGAGGACCATAATTCGACTTTACTGCCACATCCGCAGTATTAAGAATGCTTAAGTGTGACAACCTGAATGGGTAGCGCCAATCATCCAAATTCGACGTCCACCGCGACGGCCGTTTCGTCGGCCTCAAGCTCACGCAGCGCGCAATCCTCGCTCACCGGACCACTCGGCGAACGCGATCGACTCGCCGCCGATGAACTTGCCATCGTCCTCAGCCATTACGACCTCGGTGTCCTCACCAATATCCAGGAATTCCCGCGCGGCTCAAGACGCGCCCCCAAACTCCTCATCCGTACCAAAGACGCCGTCTACCTGCTCAAGCGCCGTGCCGTCGGCAAGGATGAACCCTTCAAAGTCGCCTTCTGCCACGCACTTCAAAACTACCTCGCCGAGAAACAATTCCCACTTCCACACCTCATCGGAACAAAAAAAGACAATAACTCCATGTTGCAGTACAAAGGCAACATCTACGAGATCTTCGAATACATCTCAGGAACCGGCTACAACAATTCGCTCGAAGCCACTCAGGACTCCGGCAAAATCCTCGCCCTCTTCCACAAAATCGTCAAAGACTACCAACCCGAATACGAACCTCCCACCGGCTCATACCACAGCGCCCGCTCCGTCCAGATGGCCTTCGGCCAACTACCCAAAACCCTCGAACAGTTCGAACCCCTACGCGATGACCAGGACTACATGGACGAAGTCCGCAAGACCAACGCATTCCTCCAGAACGCCTACAACGAAGCCGCCATGAAAGCCAACGACCTCGGCCTCGCCGACTGGCCCATGCAAATATGCCATTCCGACTGGCACCCCGGCAACATGCTTTTCCGAAAGACACGCGTCGTTGCCGTCATCGACTACGATGCCTCTCGCCTCTGCCAGCGCATCCTCGATGTCGCAAACGGTGCACTCCAGATGTCCATCATCGGCGGCGGGGACGATGCCGCACACTGGCCCGAATACGTCGACGAATCACGCTTCAAACGATTCCTCCGAGGCTACGATTCCGTCAACGTCCTGTCCAAGAACGAATTGCGAACCATCCCCTACCTCATGATCGAAGCACTCATCGCCGAGTCCGTCGTTCCCATCGCCCAGACCGGCAGCTTTGCCAGAATCGATGGCTACGGGTTCCTCAAAATGATCGAACGTAAAATCAAATGGGTCACCGAGAACTACGAAAGACTCGTCCGCGTACTAGACTGACCGGAACACACCCCCATAAACCAACCCCACGAGCAATTCCCATGATCCAATCCCTCAAATATATCCTCCTTCTTGCGCTCATCATTAACACGTCCCCCACCATCCTCGCAGAATACGAATGCGTCGGCATAGAAGAGCCTGATGAAGTAGAAGAAAGGCCGCGCAACGATAAGAAAGACGCGGACAAGAATGACCCCAAGGATGGCCCGGTAAAACCCAAAACAGACACAAAGCAAAAACCCAAGCCCAAGGCCAAAAAACCACTCCCCCCCAAACCGGAACGCCCCGTCGAAACCCTCCTTGCCGAACTCGCCCATAAATCTCACGCCGTACGCGACAAGGCCATGACCGATCTCATGACCCACACCAAACTCAACGACCGACACCTCTCCAAAGTACTCTCCAATCCCAAAAGCGCAGAACAAAAACACCGCCTCATCAAGGTCGCCCTTCACCGCTTCTACGCCACCATCAAACTCGCTGAAATCGGCGAGGAAGACAAGAAGAAAGGCGCACTCGGCGTCTACTTCCCCAGCGTCAAACAACGCGTCAATATCGTCCACCCCCACCAATATTCAGCACTCAAAAAACCCGCCATGATGATCACACACACCTATCCCGGCTTCCCCGCATACGTTCACCTGCGGGCCGGCGACATGATCATCGGCATGGATAATAAACTCTTCCCCGATGACCTCGATCACGAAATCTTCTCCGATCGCATCAAGGTTCACCAGGCGGGTGAACCGTTTACCATCCAGCTCATCCGCAACGGAAAATCAATGTCCGTCACCCTTTCCCTGGCAAGACGCTCACGCCTCGTCGCACTCTCCGATGAAATGGCATCCGTCCCACACCCTCAGGCATACGGCCCATGGAAACGCTACCTCAAAAAACTCATGGGCGATAAATCCGCCGAGAAACCCATCCGTATCGATCCCGACAAAAACGCCGATGACCCCGACCGCGACAATCCCTCAAAAGACGATTAACGCCCACCCAACCTCCCTTCCACACCTCGCCTATGATGCCCCGAACATCACCGGTCGATCCATACCTGCTCCAACATCCCTACCTCCCTAATGCGGACACCACGCTGTGCCACAACAACCCACGCCACAACTCGACCCGACCCAACCCAACGCTCTTCGCAACTATCTTCGAAACTGCGAAATCAGAAACCCGCAAAACCCGCTCCCATTCCTCCTCCTCGCGCTTGGTCTGATTCTTATTTCACTCTTCTATTCCAACCAATATCCCATCCTCCATTACGTGCCCTGGCTCATCCTCATCAGTCTGCTCGCCTATCTCACCTACCGCGCACGCCAGACACGCGCGCTCGAACAATCCGTCCGCGAAGTATTCGAACTCTCCATCACCCACCATCCACAAAAAGCCCTCGACCTCGCCTGCTCACTCCTTCCCAGGCTCACCTCCGCGCCACCGGCCCACGGCCAGATCATCACCCTCATCTCCGCCAACCTCAATCGACTCCATTTCTACGAGCCAGCCTCCGACGCTTCCTCCTACCTCATCGAGCTGATTCACGACAAACACCCCGCCTCCGCATACCTTCGCCTCCAACGCGCCAAATCCTATCTCCACCTCGAACAACTCGCCGATGCCGATGATGAACTCCGACGCCTCCGCAACGCCGACCTCTCCAGCGTCGATTCCGCTCTCTTTACCGCATGTTCTCTATACCAGCAAATCAAAACCCACCATCATCAGGACGCCGCCAACCTCGCCCCGAACGCTGTTGAACAACTCAAACCTCTCGGCGCCGACGCCGGCTACGCCTACGGCCTCATCGCCACCGCCTTCCACCACCTCAACAACCCCGCCGAGGCACAGGCCTGGTGGCGCAAGGCCACACTCCTTCTCCCGCCTACCGCCATCGCATACGACTACCCCGAAACCGCTCCACTTCTCAAACTAAAACCCGCCCCCAGCCTCCAGCAAATCCTCGACGCGGAGGCCCACGTATGAAAGATCCGGACACCCTCGCCACCGGTCAATTCCACTTCACCCCTCAGCAATTCCAATCCCAGATCGCCACCGCCTCTTTCATGCGCTCACTCCTGATCACCGCCATATTCATCAGCCTATTCGCCAAATTCGCTCCGCCGTTCCGAAATGCCGACTGGCCCGATATCCTCCTCTTCCTCGGCATGATCGCATGGCTCATCCTCACCGTTCTCGCGGCCAAAATCAATCGCCTAACCCAGTACGCCGCCCAGCTCAATGTCCTCCGCGCGTCACACGATGAAGTCGAGAAAGTTCTCA
Organism: Phycisphaeraceae bacterium; assembly: GCA_028284925.1. Lineage (GTDB taxonomy): Bacteria > Planctomycetota > Phycisphaerae > Phycisphaerales > Zrk34 > JANQQT01. Next base: position 12,568 of record JANQQT010000310.1, read on the forward strand.
TTGATGCCGCCTCACGCTTCTGCATTAACAAGACCGTTCGCATCAGCATCTACCACCAACTCGCCCTTCTCAGGCATCGTCAGAACCGCTTCGACGAAGTCGCACTCATCACCTCCAGTATTCTCGCTCAACCCAAACTCGCCGGCGCCGCCTCACTCAGATCAAACCTGCTCCTCATGCTCGCTGAAGCCCACATCCACCGCGACGATGCAATCGGTGCATACACCGCCCTGGCAGCGCTCGCCCAACAAAAACTCACCTTGCTCGAACGCGTCCAGTGCTTCGGGCTACAACTACGCTACGAAGTCTTCTGCGGCTACCACAACCAGGCCCTTCACGATATCCGGAACAAACTCGCCCTCGTCGACATCATGCCCCCCACGCCCGCATCCGTTTGCCACGACCTCCTCGCACTCGCCGCAGAACGCTCCAACCGAAAACCACTCGCCGATTACCTCCGCGAACGCGCAGACCTCCTCCGCCCCGCTGATTCAGATGAAGATTCCGAAGACGCTTCAACCCTCATGAACGCCACACCCGCTCCATGACAATCACCTCAACGCAGGATACACTCTCCCCAAACCAACCTATTCTTTGGAATCGACCATGTACATCAAACCCAATCTAACCGCCCTCGTCACAATCCTCGCCGTAATCACAGGTACCGCATCAACACACGCGGCCGAAGAATCCGAGGCCATCTCCGCCCCCGATGTCCCCATCTTCCTCTCCGTCAAACCAACCTCCCAATACAGCCTTGAAACCGACTACGACGGCGTCGACCTGTCCGTCTTCCGATCCGGCGTCAACTTCAACCTCACCACCTTCCTCAGCCAAACCTCCTCATTTCACCTCGACTTCAACTTCGAATACTCCAACTACAACTTCGATAAGCTCGGCAACGTCCCCGGCCTCGCCGGAATCGAACTCGACAACGCCTACCAATACCGCATCAACCCCGAAATCCGCGTCCAACACTCCAGAAAAATCGCCTATTACGCCAAGGCGCTCCTCACCTGGTCCTCCACACAAGCCGGCGACCTCTCCCACGCCTTCTACGCAGGCGGCATCGCAGCCGTCAAATACAAAGTCTCCGACACCATGTACATCACCGCAGGCGTCGGGGCCGTCGACCAGTTCGAATCCAACGTCAGAGTCTTCCCTGCAATCGGCATCGAATGGGACATCTCCCCCACACTCAAACTCGAAGTCGAAGGCCTCAAAGGCACGCTCACCCATAAATACACCGACAAAGTCGACCTTTTCGCCTTCGTTCGTTTCGATGCACGCCAGTACCGTATCCGCGGCGGCGTCACCAAACGCGGCGCTCTCCACGATGACCGACTCATCATCGGTGGTGGCTTCACCTACAAACCCAATAACAACACCGATATCAAACTCGAAGTCGGCCTCATCCCCTACTCTGAAATCAAAATCGAATCACGATCCGGAGCAGACATCTTCGAAGAGGAAGGCGACCTCACCGGCTACATCGGCGGCTCCATCAAATTCCGATTCTAACAATCCGCCATCTCAAACTCATATACGACACCCCTCGCGCACAAACATCTTCTCAAACAAGCCCATCACACCATCCACCGCCTCACGTCTCACATGCCTCTCATCCGCCGCCCAAGGCTCCTTCGTGCAATACATTACCTTCTCAAACGACGGAAAATAAAACACATCTGAATTCGCATTCACAAACTGCTGCGCCGCCACTCTCAATACCGACTTCGACAAACACGTTGCCTCCACCACATGCCGCTCCGCTCCCATAAACGTCGCCCCCAACGGAACAGGCGACACCGATACAACCAATTTCAATCCCGAATTCTGCGACCGCCACACATCCAGCATCCCCTGCAACTCCGCTACATTCTCCTCGACGCTCAACTCCCGATGCTCCACCAGTGAACTGCAG
>JANQQT010000019.1 GCA_028284925.1 Phycisphaeraceae bacterium
ATGGTGTGTGTTGGGGGGGGTAGGAATTTATGTTCTTTTGATAGGAAGCGTGTGATATGGCGTTGTTGACGATTGTTGCGGATATTCGTGCGAAGGTGGGACAGGAGGGCTTGGTGAAGGGGGAGTTGGAGAAGTTGATTGGGCCGACGCTTGGGGAGGCGGGGTGTGTGCAGTATGACATGCATGAGGACAATGAAGATCCGACGCACTTTTTGTTCTTTGAGAACTGGGAATCGCGTGAGTTGTGGCAGGATCATATGGGGTCGACGCATTTGAAGGCGTTCCAGGCGTCGACGGATGGGGCAGTGGAAAGTGTTGCGATTTATGAGATGACGAAGGTGGAGTAAGGGGGAATTGGGGATTTGGGTGTGATGGTGAGGGGGCGTGTGTCGTTATTCCAGATTGCAGTGTAGACTGTAGTCGGACAGTGCGTGTGTTTGAACAAGGGGTCAATGAATGTCTATGAAGGAGACGATTGTTATGCGTCGATTTGGATTGGTGTTGGTTTTGATGGTTGGCGTGATGGGGTGTGGGATTTTTGCGGGCTGTTCCAGTCCAAGTTCGGATTCGGGTTCGGGAACAGGGGAGGGGCATTGGAATCAGTTTCGGGGGCCTGGTGGGGGCGGGTTGGGTGGGGATGATGCAGCGCCTGTGAAGTTTGATGTTGGTAAGGCGCGTTGGTCGAGAGCGTTGCCATCGGGGCATTCATCGCCGGTGTTTTGGGGTGAGAAGTTGTTTATTACTGGGATTGAGGGTGGGAAGTTTGAGACGTTGTGTCTTGATCGGGAGACGGGGGATGTTTTGTGGCGTACGGAGGCGCCTCGGGTGAAGGTAGAGCTTCATCATCCGACGAGTAGTGCGGCGGCGTCGACGCCTTATGTGGATGGTGAGCGGGTTTATGTTTATTACGGGTCGTTCGGGTTGTTGTGTTATGACCTGGCGGGTAAGGAGTTGTGGAAGTTGAAGGTGCGGACGCCACAGAATCAGCATGGGACGGCGACGTCGCCGATTGCGTATGATGGGCTGGTGTATTTGATCCATGACAGTATTGACGGGGATTCGTATGTGCTGGGTGTGAATGCGAAGACGGGGAAGGTGAAATGGAAGACGGAGCGGAAGGTGTTTAGTCCGAACTGGTCTACGCCTGCGATCTGGCAGAGGGATGGTGGGGCACAGTTGGTGATATTGGGTGGTGGGATGTTGAAGGGGTATGAGCCGTTGACGGGGAAGGAGTTATGGACGGTTGAGGAGATGGGGGCGCCGATTGCGGTTCCGGTGGTTGGTGATTCGGTTTTGTATGTGAGTGCGGCATCGGGAACGCAGGCGGGGGTGAATAAGAGTCCGTTGCGATGGTCGTTTTATACAGAGTTTGATAAGAACTCGGATGGGAAGATTCATGTGACGGAGATTCCTGCGGATAAGAAGCTGGTGATGGATCCTGATTTGCCGGAGCAGGCGATGCCCGCGCGGAGTATTGTGAGGTGGATGGATAAGGATCGGGACGGCGCGATGTCGGAGGCGGAGTTTACGGCGTTTTTGAAGATGACGAATCTGGATGTGCGTTCGTCTATTCGCGCGATCAGGGCGGGGGGGAAGGTGAATGTTGGTGTGGATGAGGTTTGGAAGTATGAGCGGTCCGTGCCGCATATGACGTCGAGCATTTATTACGGTGGGAGGGTTTATATGGCGAAGGCGGGAGGTGTGGTGACGTGTCTGGACGGTAAGACGGGTAAGAGGATTTATGCAAAGCGGCTGGGGGGTAGGGGTGGGATTGCTTCATCGCCTGTGGTTGCGAACGGGAATGTTTATGTTTGTTCGCTTGATGGTGTGGTTACGGTATTTGAGGCAGGCGATGAGGGTAAGGTTGTGGGGCGTAGTGAGTTGGGTGAGGCGATTAATGCGACGCCTGCGATTGTAGAAGGGGTGGTTTATTTACGGGTGGGGAAGCATTTGCATGCGTTTTCGAATTGAGGGCGTTGAGGTTGGAATGATTAAGCGTCAGGCGTTCGCATGGATTTTGTGGACGGAGGTGAGGAGTGCTTCGGTGGTTGGGAAGTCGAGGACCACCGATGAATCGGAGAATGCCTCTTGCGGGGAGGGGTGGGTTTCGATGAAGAGGGCGTGGACACCGGCGGTGACGGCTAGATTGGCGAGGAGGGGGGCGCGGTCGGGTCGACCGGCGGTGGAAGTTCCGTGGCCACCGGGTTGTTGTGTGGAATGCGTGACGTCGAAGCATACTGGGTAGCTGAGGTCGATCATGTCGGCGAGACCGACGAAGTCGTTGACGAGTCGGTTATATCCGAAGAAGGTTCCGCGTTCGGTGAGGATGATGCCGGCGGCGCCAGCTTCCTCGAGTTTGCTGGTGACGTTTTGCATTTCGGGGGGTGAGAGGAATTGGCCTTTCTTGACGTTGACGATTTTTTGCGTTTTTGCGGCGGCAACGAGGAGGTCGGTCTGGCGGCAGAGGAATGCTGGGATCTGAATGATGTCGCAGACCCGGCCGACGGGGTCGGCTTGTGGGGATTCGTGGATGTCGGTGGTGACGGGTAGGTTGAGTTGGGTGGCGATGTGTTCGAGGATTTTGAGCCCTTCATCGATGCCGGGACCGCGGGGGCTTTTGATGGAGGAGCGGTTGGCTTTGTCAAAGCTGGCTTTGAATACGTAGATGAAGCCGAGTCTGTCGCAGATGGATTTGAGTTTTTCGGCGATAAGGAGGCATTGGTCCTGTGATTCGATGACACATGGGCCTGAGATGATGAGTAGGGGGTGGTTCTTTCCGACGGTTTGGTTGGCGATGGAAATGGTTTTGGGCATGGATGAAGTGTTGGGTGGTTAGGTGGAGGGGGCAAGTGTGTGGGTATTTTTTGGGTGGGGCATTAAGGGGGGGTGAGGACGAGGTGGTCTCGATGGATGACTTCATCGTATGTTTTTTTGCCGAGTGTCTTTTCAAGCTGGTTGGAGCGTTTGCCCATGATGGCGGTAAGGTCTTTGTCGTGGTAATTGGTCAGGCCGCGGGCGATTTGTTGGCCTTCGGTATTGAGGATGGTGATGACATCGCCTTTTTTGAATCGACCCGAGACAGCGGTGATGCCGGAGGGTAGGAGGCTCTTTTTGCGTTCGGTGATGGCGCGGGCGGCGCCATCGTCAACGGTGATGTGGCCGGCGGGTCGGACGGCGTTGGAGATCCAGCGCTGGCGGGCTGGAAGTTTTTTCTGCGTGGGTGTAAAGAGTGTGCCAACGTCTTTGCCGGCGAGGATCTGGTGAAGGACGTCTTTGGTTCGTCCGTTGGCGATGATGGCGGATTCACCTGCCGTGGTGACGATTTTGGCGGCTTCGAGTTTGGTTGCCATGCCACCGGTTCCCAATGCGGATTTGGTTCCGGCGATGTGTTTGGCGACTTTGGTGATGTTTTTGACAAGCGGGATGACCTGTTGTTGGTCATCGTGGAGGCCGTCGACGACGGTGAGGAGGATAAGGGCGTCTGCGCAGAGTGCGTTGGTGACCATCGCGGCCAGGACATCGTTATCGCCGAGTGAGATTTCATCGACGCTGACGGCATCGTTTTCGTTGATGATGGGTATGGCGTTGATGGCGTGGAGCTGATGGAGGCAGTTTCGGATGTTGAGGTATCGGTTGCGTTGCTCGAAGTCGCCTCGCGTGAGGAGGACCTGCCCGACTTCGAGCTGGTGTTTGGCGAAGGCGTTGTGCCATGCGTTCATGAGGCCGGTTTGACCGACTGCGGCGACGGCCTGGAGTTCATCGATGTCCTTGGGGCGTTGGGGGAGTTGGAGGTTTTGTACGCCAGTGGAGACGGCTCCGGAGGAGACGAGGGTGACGTCGATCTTGTTCTGAATGAGGACGGCGATTTGTGCGGCGAGTTTTCGGATGAAGGATTTGTCAATACCGCCGTTGGTGTGCGTGAGGAGTTGCGAGCCGACCTTGATGACGATGCGGCTGATGTTACGGAGGGTTTGTTGTCGGAGGTTGGTCGATGCCATGATGGTTTTTGTGGTAGGGAGGTTTGGTTTATTCGTCGGTCTTATCGGGCTGAATCTTCAATTTGTGGGGGGAGGGTTTAGGTGTTGGGGCGGCGGGGGTGTCAGGGAGATGGTGGAGGATGAGGTTGACGTGGCGATTTGTTGCGCCTTGTTGGCTGGCGATAACGGATCGACCTCTTTGGATGTATCCGGCGGCACGTTCCGTGGGGCTGAGGAGACGTATAACGTCTTCTTGAAGCTGGCTTATGTGGTGGGTTTCGACAATGGCGTTGTTTTCCCGAAGTTTGTTCATGGTGTCGGCGAAGTCGGCGGTGTTGGGACCGATGATGGTGGGTTTGCCGAGGCCGATGGGTTCGATCATGTCTGAGCCGTAGAGGGGGCAAAAGCTACGACCGACGATGGCGATGGTGGCGAGGGCGTATGCTTTGCGGAGCCAGCCGATGGTGTCGAGCAAGAAGATGCAGGTGTCGGGATTTGGTGTGCGGGATTGGTTGGGATCGCAATCGGACCAGCGGATGATGTTTGGGCCGAGCGCGGTGGCGGCTTCGTTGAAGCGTTCGGGTTTGCGCGGGGCGATGAGGAGTTGGATGTTGTGTGAGGCAAAGAGCGGGTTGAGAGCGTTGAGGATCATGGATTCTTCGGTAGGGCCTGAAGAACCAACGACAATGAGGGGGCGGGCGGTGTCGATGCCCATCATGGTTGCGAGTTGGTCGGCGCCTTCGACGTGGTCGGCGATGACGGCGTTGTCCCATTTCATGGTTCCGGTGACTTCGACGCGGTCGGGTGGTGCGGACATGGCGACGAAGCGGTCGGCGTAGGCCTGGTCCTGTGCGGCGATGTGGGTTACGGAGCGGAACATGGGGGCGAGGAGGGGTTTGAAGATTTTTGAGCGGTTGAAGCTGCGTTCGGAGAGGCGACCGTTGATGATGACGACGGGGATGTTT
>JANQQT010000045.1 GCA_028284925.1 Phycisphaeraceae bacterium
AACCACTTACCCCCCGGAACCACAAAACATTCCCTTTACCTGAAAGGCCACGCCATGAAACCCCAAAGCCATCGATGCTATCCTTGCGCCTTGCTCACCCTTTTGTTCACAATCCTAATCATACTCCCCGCCTGTAGTTCCGCTCAGCCAAAACCCACCCCATCCGTCAACATCTCCCCCAAAGCACAGGCCCTCGTGGAAAAAGCTCTTGTTACCTCCAGCAATGAACACGATGAGCAAAAGAAGATTGAAGAAACCATCCTCACCCGAGTCTACGACATTCGTCATCTCATTGCGCCTATCCCCAATTTCACAAACGACTTGGGAAGCTTGCGAGAGAGTACTAGTGGCCTGGAGGGTGGAGTCGACGGATCTCTTTTCGAAGCGGACGAAGAGGATTCAGAACAACTCGATCGCAGTCAAATGGTCGAACGTGTCATGACTCTCACACGCGAAGCCATCGACCCCGATGGCTGGCGTTCCGCCGGTGGACTAAAAGGCGCCATGAGCGAACAGGATGGCATTCTCATCGTTACCAACACTGCCAAAAACCACAATTATCTTGAAGCCTACTTCGCCGAACTCGCCAAATACCGATTTCATCAGGTCGCCGTACAACTCTTCGTCTACGAAATGCCGATCGGCCATTTCCAGACCATCCAAAAAACGGCCGGAGAGAGGCCCATCTTGGATAAAACCAAATCCGATGCTCTCCTGGAAGCTCTCGCGAACGATAAAGAAACAAAACAACTCAAATCCAACCGCACCATCTGCTTCAACAGTCAGAAAATTTCGCTTACCGATCTCAGCATTGCAACCGATCGCGAGGAGGATCCCATCGTCGGGAAGGGGGCGTCGGAAATTGATATCTTGTACTCTACCGCCATCAACAAAAACCGCGCTGCCTCAATAGTCAACCTACACCCAACCATAGATCCTCACTCCAGGCACGTCATGATTACCATGAGCGCCATTATCAATCGACCCCACAAGCCTGCAACTGCGGATGACAAGCACATTGACGATGACCGAGTACGCAAATCTTTGACAAGGTTGGATTCACGGGTCATCGAGTTTAGAACCACCGTCCGTATCCCCAACGGCGGTGCCGCAATCCTCACCACCTCACAACGAAAAGCCAATGACGCCGGTGAACCTGTCGAAGTCGTCACCATCCTCCGCGCAGCAACCATCGAAGAATCCAACGAAAAATAGGCCACCTTTCCTTATCACCAAAGTCAAAAAATCGGGCCCGCGTCATACATACGCGGGCCCGTTCAATTAACCACTCGGTAAAACCGCAACTTAACTACTTAAACTTCAACAACTCCTTCACCGTCCACGGCGCCACCCGATTCCCCGTTACCTTCCGCACCGCCCCAACTTGCTTCGGATCAATCGGATCACCCGTATTTCCCCACGCCCGCCTCACGTACGTCAACACCGCCGCGATCTTCTCATCATCATTCAAAAACGGATGATCCTTCAACGGTGGCATCACCAGATTCCACACCTGACCGTCAACCTTGATCGGCCCCATCAATCCATGCAACACAATCCGAATCAGCCGCTCATCCGACTTCGTCGACCAGGGTGAATCCACCAGCGTCGGAGCTAACCCCGCCTGCCCCTTTCCATGAGCCTGATGACATGCCGCACACGTCGCCGTATAAAACACCTTCCCCTTCGTAAACAACGCCTGCTGCGCCTTCGTCAAAGGCTTTACATTCGGTGCCGTATTAACGATCTTACGACCATCGCCCGACCATGTAATCAGCTTCGCCACCTTCGCATATCGCGACCTGACCCCCTTATCCTCCGCCAACCCAATCAGGTCAATCGCCCCCGGTTTCACCTTAAACCGAATCGTCTTCGGCTTCTTCGACGATGACAAAATTCCGTCTAGCATCGCACGCTGGCGCCATACGCCACTCTTCTCCTGAGACGCGATCAACGCCAGCAACGTCCCGACCTTCGCTTCACCGTTCGCTCGATACACATTCCCCGCCAGCGTCTTAATCACATCCCCATACCCCGATTGCTCCTTCACCCACTTCCGATCCTCCAGCAACGCCTGCAAAAAAGACACCGACCGATCATTCAACCCCGTCATGATCGCATCCCGCACATTCCGGTCACGCGCATGCTTCGCCAGCAACGCTGCCATCGCGCTTAACGCCTCAGACTTCCCATCCGCCTCACCAAGCGTAAAAGCAACCTGCAGTCGCACCTGCTCATCTTTATCATCAGTCATCTTCGCGATACGTTTGAGCAGGGGGGTGGCATACTTCGTCTTAAATAACCCTTCCCCCGTACGCAGTGCCGCAATCCGAACCTTTGGATGCTCATCGTCCAACGCTGCCAACACCGTCCCCAGGTTAATCCCACCCATCCCCTCCAGCGTCCACAACGCATGAATCCTGCCTAAGTGATTCCTCGCGTCATTTACAACCACCGAACGTAGCACCTCCACCACACCCTTATCATTACGATCAATCAAAAGACGCTGTGCCCTGTCTCTCCACCAACCATTTGCATGAGACAAATGCTTCACCAGCACCCGACTATCCGCCTTAATTAACCCCGGCTTCTTGTGATCAACTGTCCCCTTCGTCCACACCACGCGATAAATCCGACCCAACCCAATCGGCTTATCTAGCTTCCGCTCCAAAATTTGCTTTCGCAGGAACGTCGTCACATAAACCTTGTGCTGCAATATTCCTCGATACATGTCCACCACATACAAACAACCGTCAGGACCGTTGTAACAATTCACAGGCCGAAAACGCTCATCCGTCGAAGCCAAAAACTCCCGCTTTCCCCACTTCGCATCTTCTGTCAATTCATGCGTCGATTTCAATCCAATCCCATGCTCTTTAATCCCAAACTGCGCAATCACATTGCCCGACGGCTCCGGCACAAAAGCATTGCCTCGAAAACTCTTCGGAAACTGGTCCCCACGATAAATCACCGGACCGCACACCGCCGTCGTCCGCGCCAATCGCCCATCCTTCTTCAACATATGCCCTTGATACCCACGATTGATCCCGGGATTCACGCGAATCGTATGCACATCCTGCGGTCCCACAATTCTCGCCCCAATACCCATACGCGCACTAAAAGACTTATTACGAACCAGATAATGATGCGGCACAAGATCGCCATGCAAATAACTCGAATTCGAGTTATAAAACAATCGACCATAATCATCCTGCGTAATCCCCCACTGCCCTCGCCCCGCCGTCCGTTCATCCACAATCTTCCCATCCACAAACTTAAACCGCCGACTCGACTTCGCATTATACATCCAGTTATCCAGCCCCCACATCAAGCCGTTCTCAGTATGCTCCACCGGTCCCTGCCGCCCATACCGTGCAACCTCTACCTTCTTGTCGCATTTCAAATCCCCATCCGAATCCGTGCAATACCAAAGCCGAGGTGGCTCAGCCACCAGAACCCCGCCTTTCACAATCGCCACACCACGCGGCATCTGCAACTTGTCCAAAAACACCGTCGACTTATCCATACGCCCATCCCCATCCGTATCCTCCAACACCGAAATTCGTCCGTTCCGAATATCCTCACCCTTCCCATCCACATTCGGCATATACCCGCGCATCTCCACCACCCATATCCGGCCATCCCCATCCCACGCCATTGCCACCGGATCCTCAATCAACGGATCACTCGCAACCACCTCAATACGAAAACCGGGTGGCAACTTGAACGAACTCAATGCCTGCTTCGCCGTCAGCACCGGTGCCGGCGGAACTTTCATATCTCGCCACACTTCCTTCTGATTCTTGTTACCCCGGTCCCCACGTTGCGCCTCCGAGACAGACACGAAGCAACCCAGAGTTACAGCGATAGCGACAATTAACCAAAAAGCTCGCATACGTTTCCTTTCAAATTCATCCCCTGTTGGAATGGCCTGTAGGTCGGGAATCCACCCCAAACGCCCATTATACATCATACGATCGTCACATCTCATGGGTTTTACGCAAATTAAGCCGATCAAATCCCCCCCCATGTAATCTCAGGGTCACGGAAACCATCAAACATCTGTCGCACATACTTGTCGCCGCCATTCAACATCGGTTACAATAAACCATGGAAAGTGACCGGGCGGTAAGGGGGTAATGCCAATGCGGGAAGGCACAGGGTCTGGGCAGGTCAGAAATTGTCCATTCGCCTTGGTAATCGAGAGATGTTTCCGATGAACAAACGCATCAATTATTACGCAGTACTCAATATACCGCGCAGAGCAACCGCTGCTGAAGTCAAACGCGCATACTTCAGGGCGGCAAAAAACTTCCACCCTGATCGCAATCCTGACCCGGACGCAGCCAGTAGGTTCATTGAAGTCCAGAAAGCATTCGAAGTTCTAAGCAATCCTACCTCACGCCGCAAACACGATCGAACATTGAGTCCCGTTCGTAGTCGTCGCGCTATACCCAGAACACAGACCGTTCGCGAGGCTGAACCCCCCAATTTTTACCGAGCCAATTCCTACAAACGGGGCGTCGCTTCAAAGACCCACACCTCACACCAACACTTACGAAAACCAAAGTCCTCCAACTCTCGCCTTATCCGTTACGCCACCAGCCTCCTGCACGGGCTTACCGCCTTGCTCCTCATCGGCCTTCCTATAGGACTCTGGTCCCTCCATACACACAATACATTCTCAAAAAATTTCAGCACCGTTGCGCTCAGTGATCACCCAACCCAAAACCTGACCACTTCAGTTAAATCCCCTCCGACTTTCTCTCCAAACTTCCGAACTCCGTCCGAATCTCCTCGATTCCAGGATCCTTATTCAACCCGATACGTTAGACGTCCCGGTCACGGCAAGACTCTCTTTCAAACCGATGGCCCCTACGACACCACGGAAAGCAACGCCACCGTAACGGCTCCTGTCAAGGACGCCGATCTTTGGCCGCATGCCTTTAACCCGACTTCTGTACTCGGTACGTACCCCGGTGCGGCGCAGGAAACACGGCCTCTTCGCGATTCAGATTCAAACGCCCGCCGGACATTCGTTAATTTCTTCCAACTAATACCAAATAAAACGGCCCACGATGAGTCATCGTGGGCCGGTCATATCTTAAGTTCCGATTTGATTCAATTTGAATCGTTAGACTTCACTAATTAGTTTGAAACGCTCGCTGAAGTATCTGGTTAATCCGTTTGGCCTTATCTGACTTCGGAGCGGCATCTCGCGCCTTAATCAGCGTCGCCTTGGATTCATCCTTCTTATTGGTACGGTAAAGAAGCAGTGCTTTCATAAACAGCGCTTCCTGCAGTGAGGCGCCTTTCAGTTTCTCATCCTTGATCAGCGCATCGATCTTGATGATCGCTTCTTTGAATTTACCCGAGACTTGAATACCGCTCTCAATTGCCTTCAGCTTCTTCTCAATTTTGATCGCAGCCAGCGTCGCCTCATACTTCTCTTTCAGATTACCCTTGTTATTCGCATCCGCCTTAATGATTTCGGCAATCACATCAGTGTAAAACGTGGTTCGAAGCTCCTTATCCAGTGCTTGTAGGCCCTCATCCAATAGCTTCGCCTTCTTCACACCCTTTGCCTTCGCAGCTTTCGCAAACGAAGCATCACGCTTGGCCTTCTTCTCCTTCCACTCCTTAACCAGCTTCAAAAAAGCTTCCGGAGTCCGAGCTCTTGCCCCCACCATAAACCCATAGGGACGCCCCTTCGCATCCGTCAGATAGATCGTCGGGTATCCACTGACCTGATATTGGCCGTTCAATTTAGCGTTTTGTTTCTTGACCTTGTCTGACTGCGGCTTGCTTCTTGGAAAGTCCAGGTACACTAGCACAAAGTTCTTAGGCATCTCCGTCATGAACTTTTCTGTACTCAAAACGTTCTTCTTCAAAAACTTACAGGGCGGGCACCAGTCAGACCCCGTAAACTCCAATAACATGTCCTTACCTTCCTTCACCGCCTTCGCCTTGGCCCCTTCATAATCAACCGTCCACCCCTTCTCTACCCCCAAAACCGGTAGCGCAAGCACGCCAACCAATAGAACCGGCAAAAGTCTCGAAGAAAAAAATCCCATGGGTATACTCCATTCTAAGTAGGTCTCGGTGCGGCTCCACATGGCCTTACCGGGTTTATGCGGCTTACTATAGCCATCTGACGCAATTTGAGTGCAGAAAATCATACGGATTATTCCCGATTCCTTACAGTCATTTTACCTTTTCAACAATCACGCCTAATAGTGTCGAACCATTTTGTCCAACATTTCGTAATCATATTGGCGTACAGTAGTACGTATTGTTAATAAATTGGTTCGCCGTTCTTGCAGGAAATGAACCAACCTGACCGATCGACCGTCTACATGGATATGGAATTTCGGGCTAATAGCCCAGATTGGGGATGGAAAAATGCTGAATCTTGCTAGGAACATCGCAAATTGGTCCAAACGCTCACTTAGACGCCGAACCAGGTCCAGGCACCGACGACGCGAACCAGATGCGCTCCTGTCCGCCGCACCCACTGTCGAAATGCTTGAAGACAGAACCCTTCTCTCCGTAACCATCGACAATGGCCTCGCCACCAACGACCCGGATTACTTCGCCGTAGAGCTTGAAGCCGGCGGCGCGGCACTCAACATATTCCAGCAAGCCACAGACACTGTCTTCGAATATTTCCCCTACTTCGATGACGGCACGCAGGTCTTTAACCTCCTCAACCACCTCAACGAACCTACGCTTGACTCCCCTGGACAAGCCACCAGCACCGGGACAGTCGACCTCGGCGCAAACGGTTCCGTATTCGTCACCGTGACCAGTTCCATCACACCCGGCTCAAGCCAGTTCTCCAATCGTTACGACTTCATTGGTCTCGAAGGTTACGACCTTACCAACGCCATGTTCTACCAGTATCTCGATGCAGACATACAGACCACCGATGACGACCTCATGACCATCACCGGAACCATCCCCGGCGACGATCTCGTCATTGCCACCATTGATCCGCTCACCGGAATCGTCCAGACGCAACGTTCCATCGCCACGACCGGAGCAGCTCTGTCCGGATTCAGCGCCGACAAATGGTTTGACCTTCAGGATGCTATCGAGGCAGGCGGACACAACCCCAACATCAACGGCCAGATTGATACCAATGACCTCATCTCCCAGGATCACGAGGTATATGGCCCAAGCTTCGGTCCCGCAGACATCACCAGCTCACTCGCTTACCAATTCACCTCCGTCGGCAACGCCTCAATCACCACAGCCCTCGACGTCGTCGTGAAACCCGACCTCGCTGGCGAATTCACTTCAACCTTTCAAGCCCCCATCACAGGAGGCGAGAACGGAGACATCACCGTTTCCATAACCAACTTCGGAGCCATAGGTGTTAACGATACCATCGAAGTCAACATCTATGCCTCCCCAGAATCCAATCTCGATGTCGGCTCAGATGATCTCCTGTCCTCCGACCTCGTCGCCATCGATCTTCTCCCCACTGAGACCGCTGAATACATCGTCAACGTTACCATGCCCGGCGTCATCGCCTCCAGCGCTATTTTCCTCATCATCGATATCGACTCTCTCGACGACGTCGATGAAAGCATCGAAACCAACAACACCGTCGTACGAAGGCTCTCAACGCAGTTCCTCAATGGTGGTCTGAGCAACGCACTCGTCGTCGACTCCATAGGCGTTCTGCACCTCGCCTTCCACGACACCACCGATGGAGCACTCAAATACATCACCTCCTCTGCGGACGGTGTCTTCTCCACCGTATCCGTGGTCGACAATACCAGCCCTGAAGTCGGCATCTATGTCTCCGCCGCACTCGATAGCAACGGCCTCCCCGCCGTTGCCTATTACGATGCCTTCAATGGCGACCTTCGTTACGCCGGCTTCGATGGCATGGATTGGACCATCGAGGTCGTCCAATCCATTCGAACCGTAGGACTCTACCCCTCACTTCAATTCGCGCCCGATGACACCCCCGTCATCACCTATTACCACAAGACCAATGGCAATCTCATTTTTGCTGAACTCAACGGGGCTGTCTGGGATCTTTCCGTCATTGACTCAACCAACGATGTGGGACGCTACTCAAGCCTCCAATACCTCTCCGATGTCGGCAGATGGGCCGTCGCCTACGAAGACACCACCACCGGCGATTTCCTTTACGCCCAACAGGACGCCATGAACGATTGGGTTATCTCCACCGTCGATCAAACCAATGGAGGTGGCGGCTTCGTCTCACTTGCAGTAACCGATGCAGGCAATCCCGCCATGAGCTATTACGACGCCTTCAACGCCGACCTCAAGTTCGCCGAAAGAGATGACCAGGGAATGTGGGTAACCCAGACCGTTGCCTCCAAACGCTCGCAGGGACTCTACACCAACCTCTACTTCGACGATCAGAATCGCGCCAACATCGTCTACTACCACAAGACCAACGATTCACTCTGGCAGGCCACAGATAACGGGCAGGGAGGCAGTTGGCAGTTTAACCTCCTCGCAACAGGTGGCGGACGCTGGGCTGAGATTGTCGAACTTCCCGAAGGCGGTCGCGGATACACCACCTACGAAACCGCAACAGATGGCGTCAGGTTCAACACGTTCTAAACGAGTACCCAAAGACAGAATCACCCCATCCACCTTCAGCCATTTATTCCATATCACCATCAGGCACCGGCAACAGCTTACCCTTGCGCGACTTCTCATACACCGCAATGGTCGGCCCCGCCTCCTCCACCAGTGGATGCTCCGGATACTGAACCAAAAATTCCTTGAACACCTTCACCGCCTCCTCCTCGCGACCCAGTTCCCGCAAACAAACACCAATCCTCCCCTTAGCCGTCGGCGCTTTCTTATGCGTCGGAGCTTCTTTAATCGCCTTGCGATACACCTCCAACGCATTTTGCCAATCACCCGCATCAAAATGAACCGACGCCTGCACATAAGGCCCCGGCTTCATACGCTCCTTCTTTCTCGACTGCGTAATCCAAAAGTATGTTCCCACCATGATCACCACCAGGAATATCGCCAGTCGCGTGCGTCCATCATGCATGATCAGTCTCTTTCTGTGACAATCGCCAATCCATCGCCGCCTCAAATCCCTCCCTTTCGGTTATCGGCGTTTCACACACCAAACTTGCCATACAAATCCCTTCAATTATTCATTTGGAAACATAGCATGCCTTTTCATGTCGATATAGCGATAACGAGCTAAATCCACGCAGCCTTCAGGCTTCGCAATGTCCAAAACAAGACGACCTGATTCGATCCTCAGTAAGGATGTACAACAATAGGTACGCGCAAATCATCATTCACGCAGGTTTTTCGTTGGTTAGCCTTCACAAACAGGCACGATTCATATATTCTGAGGTAGCGAACGGGCCGTCGTAATAGCCTTTCAGTGGCACTAAGATTTATGGAAACCACCGGTCTGACATTGATCTGTCATTTAGGATCCAGTCGAAGGGCTTGTTTCTACTCCCGTTTTGTAACAAACCTTCAATTTTTTGATTCTTGATGGAACAAACTTGGCTTGGAATCGTTTATTTAATTGCAAAGAAGAACCATAATTAATATACGGTATATCTACGGACGCGAGATTTAAAATTCTTAGCGCCGCTTATGTCGTTATTGGCTTGTCGGTTTGCCAGTGAATACCGACTTGATTGCAATCGAATCAAGAGAGCGTTTCGATTCAGGATCAAAACGCTGAAAATTCGTAAATGAATTGCTTGCTGTTACTCATATGGCAGATTTTGGAGGTTCGATGAGTCACAACACTTTTTCACATTTGGGCCTGGTGTGCCTTTTGATATTGAGTGCTCCAACAGGTCGCGCATACGCAGCAGATGATGTAAAGACTGCTTTTGACAGCCTTTATGGCCTTCGAATCAAGGCGGCAATGGCAACGGCGTCATCAAAGGATGACATTGCTTTGTCTGCGCAGTTGCTGGAGGTGGCACGTCAGTCTACCGAAAACGTACGGCTATTGACGCTACTTTGTGAAAGCTCGGCCGTTCTGGGATCCAAGGGCATTTCCGGATACCCTTCAGCCATCGGTGCTCTCGAGTTATTGTCAAAGCACGCGCCTGCCAGAAAACCGGATGTACACGAAAAAATTGTACCATTGCGCCGAAAACTCTTTTTCGCTGCACGCGGCAAAGCAAAGACCGAGATTGGCTTGAGGCTCATTGACGATTACCAGAGAATGGCAACCGCTAGGCTGGGCGACTCGGATGCGCGTGGGGCGATTGTGGCATATCGGGATGCGCTTAGGATTGCAACGGCGATCAACTCAGATAAAAAAACTGTGATCAATGAGGCAATAAGAGCGGCGCGATCTCAACTCGTCCTGTTCTCAGAGATCAGGCGACTTAAATCCCAGCTCAAGGCAAAGGAAAACGATCCAGCCATCGCCAAAAAGCTGGTCATGATCTACTTGGTCGATATGGATATGCCGTCTAAGGCACGACCATTTACCTTTTTGCTGAGTGATGACGATCTGAAGAAAAAGGTTGCCGTTGCATCCAAACCAATCGCGAACATTTCTCAGTCGGAAGCCAGGTTGATGGGGCAATGGTATCACGGCCTCTCCGCGACGGCAGGAACAAACCCGGCAAAGGCTCGCATGCTGATTCGCGCACGGGCATACTACTCCAGCTATCAGATAAAGGCCGAAAAACCTGATGGGCTGATTAAGCTTGCTTTAAGCGATATCGAAGCGACGCTTAAGAAGCTGAAGGTATCTACGACTTCCTCTTCACTAGCAAAGTCGGGCAACCGCATTGGAGCGACAATAGACCTGCTTAAAGTGGTTGACGTCAAGAAGCACGTAACAGGTGATTCGAAATGGACGCTCAACAAGACTGGGCTGTATTGCCCGGAAGGAAAGGCACAACGGCGTTGCTATATCCCCGTTTCCGTTCAAGGTAGTTATGAACTGGCCTTAGAGATAACGCGAAAAAAGATAGGTGGGCATATCGCCGTTATTCTGCCGATCGGAAAATCCACGGTTATGTATTATATGGGATACGGAGGGCATTCCATGTTCGCGCCAATCGCCGGAGCGCGAGCGTACAGCAAGAATAATCCCACTCGTGTTGAAGGAGAGGCAAAAACCGGACAAAAGTACTTGTACAAATTCACCGTCTTGATAAAAGGCAAGCAATGCCAGTTGAAGGTGGAACGGGATGGTAAGCAGTTAACCAAGTGGGAAGGGCCTCTGGCGAAAGTAGGATCATCCTCAAAGAACGACGGGGCCGCTACGCCGAATTTGGCGTTTCACTTAAACTATGGCAGCATGACGATTCACCGCGCCAAGATTCGTATGCTCACCGGCCGCATTGCTCGGCTTGAATGAGGCTGAAACTTGGAACGATGCTTGTGTACACATTTCAGCAAGGCTAAGCCCAGTCCATTCCAATGGCAGAGTCAATCACACTTCTTCGGTAAGTAACCGCGCTCAATAGGTTCATGCCGGCCTTGACCACGCTATTCACTAATTCTCGCGTGGAAGGTAGCGACACCTGCGCGTACAATCAGCCCGTCATAACCCAATCGGGCGCGTAGCCAAGCGGCCTAAGGCGATGGATTGCAAATCCATTATTCGTGGGTTCGAATCCCACCGCGCCCTTTCGCGAGTAACGCCGTTCTCGCCATTCATGGCGCATGAGAGGCGTTTTTCTTTTATCTTGATTCGTTCGGCGTGGTGCCGCCTAACACACCAAATTGCGGGATAGATTAAAGAAAACGATATTTTATCGCTTTTTTCCTTTCATTGCAGATGATATCGTGGGTGCTGGAGCAAGCTCTGCGTCCAAAACCGAACGGATCGTCAGTAAGCATCCGTATGAGTGACGGCTGATCAGGTATGGTGTCTGATCAGTACAACATGGATTAACTACTCGGGCAGGATCGATTCGCCACAAACCAAGTCTTCAAAGGTTTGGCGAGCACGTACCAAGTGCGGTTGGCCATGAGCTACCATGACCTCAGCGGCCAGCGGTTTGCTGTTGTAATTCGATCCCATAGCGAAACCGTATGCGCCGGCACATTCGATCATGAGCAAGTCGCCCACGCTGGCGGCTGGCAGTTCTCGGCGAGCAACAAAACCCCCTTCTTTCTGTGTAAAAATATCGCCCGATTCACACAACGGACCACCAACCACCACTTCACGCATCGGCCGATTCTCGTTACCGTCGCTCGGACAGATCGACATAGGATGGTAGGCGCCGTACAGAATAGGTCGCGCAAGGTTATTGAATCCCGCATCTACCAGGTAAAAGGTGTTCTCGCCCATTTGTTTCACAGCACGGATTTCAGTCACCAAACAGCCGCTTTCGGCGACCAGATAGCGACCAGGTTCAATTTCCAGGTGGATTGGATGGCCGAACTCAGCAGACAAGTTCTCCCGGGTTTTGTTCCATAGCCGGTAGTAGCCCTCTATGTCCATCACGGACTCTTGGGTATGGTAGGAGATGGGTAGGCCGCCGCCAGCACTGATGTTGGTAATGCTGCCCCCGACCTTTCTTGCCATCTCTTCCATCGCAACACAGACCTGTGATAGATGTTTGAGATCCGTTCCCGAACCGATGTGCATGTGAAGGCCTGTGACCGACAGGCCGCAGTGATTAGCCCGCTGCAAACAATCGTTCAGTTGTTCGTGCCAGATGCCATGCTTGCTTTGCTCGCCACCTGTGTTGGTTTTCTGACTGTGGCCGTGCCCGAACCCCGGATTGATCCGTAGCGTGATCTTGTGACCAGACGCACGCTCGCCAAGTTGGCTGATCATATCTGGCGAACCACAGTTAACATGAATGTTCTTCTCCACCACCAGATCCAGGGTGTCGTGATCAAAAATGTCAGCCGTGAAAACGATCCCTGGCGGATCTCCTTCGGGCGTGAACCCGACCTTGAGGGCTCTGAGGATTTCGCCATAGCTGACAGCATCGACCAGTCCCCCGTGTCGTCGAACCAAATCCAATATAGCGAGATTCGACGACGCCTTCTGAGCGTATCGAATCGTATCAAACGTCTTGAGGCTTTCGACTTGAGCCACAATCTTGGCTGCATCGTATACGTACAAGGGTGTTCCGAATTGGCAGGCCAAATCAGAAACCAACTGCCCTGCAATTTCTGTACGGAGGGTCGAATACAAGGAAGATTGTTTGTCCATCGAGCTCTCGAAATAGGATCAAGGTGCAATGTCCTACGATGTCACAGCCGTCTGAGGTCTGCCGGATTTGAAAGTGGTTGATCCTCACGCCATGAACGTGAGGCCAAGTATATTCTTGGTTAGGTTAATGGCAATCTTTTCGAAAGTTGGTGATTGCTAGGAGCAACCCCCCCATTTCGGTTATCATCCGCAATGAACGATAACCCCCATGCGTTATCGCTCAATAGCTGGATAAAAATTCGTTTATCCGATTGGCCTTCCCGCCACACACCGAAAGGAATCTAAATGCTCAGCAGGATTTCCCGACCAATTTTCACCGTCCTCATCACCACCTCAATCCTTGCCGCCCCAATTCTCTCCTTCGCCGACAACTGGCCCCGATACCGCGGTGAAAATGGCGATGGGCACTACGCCAAAAACGACCTGCCCGTCAAATGGTCAGCCAAAAACATTCAATGGAAAACACCGATCCGTGGAACTGGTCAATCCTCACCCGTCATCTGGGGCGACAATATCTTTATCACCAGCGCAACAGACAAGGGCATGACCCGCTGGGTCATCTGCATCGATCGCAAGTCCGGCAAAGTCAAATGGGAAACACCCATCAAATCCAGCCAGGCCGTCTCACTCCACCGCATGAACACATGGGCAACCTCCACCTGCGCAACCGATGGCAAAAATGTCATTGCCTTCTTCGGTGAAGCTGGTATCCACTG
The DNA here is from genome assembly GCA_028284925.1 of Phycisphaeraceae bacterium. Classification (GTDB taxonomy): domain Bacteria; phylum Planctomycetota; class Phycisphaerae; order Phycisphaerales; family Zrk34; genus JANQQT01. Next base: position 13,891 of record JANQQT010000045.1, read on the forward strand.
CCTTGATATGACTGGCAAAAAAGTATGGTCTCGTCAACTCGGCGACTTCCCCGGCGCCTGGGGAACAGCCGCCTCACCCGTCATCCTCGGCAACCAGGTCATCCAAAACTGCGATGCTCAGGGCAAGTCCTATCTCATCTCACTCAATAAAAAAACAGGCAAACCCATCTGGAAAACACCCCGACGCAACCTCCCACGCGGCGGCTGGAGCACACCTATCCTCATCGATACCGGCAAACGCAAGGAACTCATACTCAACGGCGAATACGGCGTCCAGGGATACGATCCCAATTCCGGCAAAGACCTCTGGTATTGCAAAAGCTTCAATGGGCGAGGAACTCCAACCCCCGCGTGGGGCGGTGGTCTCCTCTACGTCGTCAACGGAAAACCCGGCGACGTCTACGCTGTCAAACCCGGCGGTTCCGGCGATGTCACCAAAACCAACATGGCATGGCACTCCGCTCGCAAGGGCGGTCGTGACCTCCCATCACCCATCCTCGTCGGCGACCACCTTTTCATCGTCGCAATGGGTGGCGTCAGCACGTGCTACCACGCCCCAACTGGCAAACCCCTCTGGACCGAAAGACTCGGCGGAAAACATTCCGGCTCGCCCATCGCCGCCAACGGCCTCATCTACGTTCCCAACGAAGCTGGCGAAGTTACCATCATCAAACCCGGCAAGACCCTCAACATCGTAGCCAAAAATGCTCTCGGCAACACCGATGACCAGATCTTCCGATCATCCCCCGCAGCAGCAAACGGTGTAATCTACCATCGCTCTGATCGCTTCCTGTACGCAATCGGAAAATAAGGATCACCGTTGCACAACTCAACAGAAAATCCGTCGGACAAACACATCCGGCGGCTAGAAACCAACTCACACAAGGCACTTCGTCATCACGAAGTGCCTTACTTTTTCCCACCTGTCGGTAACACCCAGATATTCCGATACCGCACCGGATTCCCATGATTCTGCAAATAAATCGGCCCTGGCCCCTTCTCACTCTTCAACACCGATCCACCCGTCTTCCCCGGCAACTCCAGATCCTTATGAATCACCACACCGTTATGCCTCACCGTCATCTTCGCCTTCGCGATCTTCTTACCGTTCTTATCAAATTTCGCCGCCGTAAACTCCACATCATACGTCTGCCACGACAACGGCGGATAACACATATTCACCTTCGGCTTCGCAATCTTATAAACCCCGCCACACTCATTGTCCTTTCCTTCCAGTCCAAACGAATCCAGCATCTGAATCTCATACCGGCCCTGCATATACAAACCACTATTCCCCCGCCCCTGCCCCCGCGCCTCCGGCATATACGGCAACCGAAACTCAATATGCAATTGATGATCCCCAAATCTTTTCTTCGTCTGCGCGCCCTGCGTCAACAAACCACTCTTCGTCATCTTCCCCTTTGCCCACTTCTCCACACCCTTCCCATCAAACAACACAATCGCCCCCTTCGGAGGCTTCGCCCCCAACGTCGGACTCTTACGCACAACCTTCTTCAGCGTCCCCGTAAAATCACCAACTGTCGATGAAAGAACCATCGTCCCATCCGGATGGATCTCCACCGTCCCATTTTCACTCCCCACTTTCGCTCGTACCATGTTCCCCTCAAGTTTCCCTTCCACCGCCACTTTCAGATCTACCGATGCTCCCGGATCACCCGGCAAGCCTTTGTCGCACGGAATCAACCGAAACTTCCCCTTCCCAAGCGCAACCACCAAAACACCAACTTTCATGCCTCCCGCCGCGCCCATCTCTTTAATAGTCCCTGTATATTCACCCTGAAACTTAAAATCCGCATCCTCCTTCAACGCCTTCGCCGGATCATCAAATGCCCGCCCCTTCCCCTCAACCACCCCACCAAACATCATCATCACCCCACAACCCACGACTCCAATCCAGTTCAGAGACTTCATCATTACCAACTCCTGTCGATACTCTCACGTAAAAGGAAAAACGACCGCGAGCGCCATCACCCACGGCCGTCATATCGTTGAACAATATACGCTTCGGCTTACTTACTTCTCAACAACCCAGATATTCCGATACCGCACCGGATTTCCATGATTCTGCAAATACACCGGCCCGCCACCGGCGCCTTCCTTCAATCGCGATGCCGCCGTGCTCCGAGGCAATTCCTGATCCTTATGAATAATCACACCGTTATGACGCACCGTGATCTTTGCATTCGCAACCTTCTTACCATTCTCAAACTTCGCAGCCGTAAACTCAACGTCATAAGTCTGCCATGTCAACGGAGGCAAACACATATTCACCTTGGGCTTGGCAACCGAGTAAATACCGCCGCACTCGTTGTTCTTCCCTTCCAACCCAAACGAATCCAGCATCTGCACCTCATACCGACCTTGCAGATACAACCCGCTATTCCCCCGACCCTGCCCTCGCGCCTCAGGTTGATAAGGCGTTCGAAACTCAATATGCAATCGATGACTCTGGAACGTGTCCACACTCATCACGCCCTGCATCAAGAGGCCATCTTTTGTCATTTTCGCACCCTTCCTCCACGCCTTCACATCCTTCCCGTTAAACAACACCTTCGCCCCCTTCGGTGGCTTCGCCCCAAGCGTCGGACTCTTACGCATGATTCGCTTAAATTTCCCCGATCCCCCATCACTTGCTTTGGCATACATAACACCATTCTTGATGACTGCCTCCCCGTCGTTGTTTTTGAATGTAGGAACACCATCCACACGCCCCCCTTCAAGCTGCAACTTATCTGTTTTATCCCAACCCGCCCCGGGTAACCCACCGCTGTACGCCACCAGTCGAAACTTTCCTTTGCCTAGCGCGATAACTTGTACGCCAACTTTCTCCTTCTCGCCGTCCGGGTTGACGTAAATTCCGGCATACTCACCCTGAACCGCAAAGTCTGCATCCTTCCCCGCTGCCTTCGGGTTGTCATAGGTCGGCCCTTTCTTCCCAAACGCCGGATTAACCGCAAACAGCAGGCCCGCAAGCCCGATCAACAAAATGCCAATGCATCGTGACATCAATATGCTCCTGAAATGAGTTCAAAAACCGATCCAATTCGATTTTCACAGAGTATACCCTGTATTTAACCCCCGTGAAGCGCTAATTCCACCCTACATACATCGCCCCCGATTGCCACTCAACCAACCCCCGGCTATCCTTCCCGACTCAATCGCTCACCCTTTTTCAACAAGGAACAATCCCATGTTTCAGAATGTGGAAGCAGCCCCGCCCGACGCGATCCTCGGCCTCGTCGAAGCATTCAAAAAAGATACCAATCCCGCCAAAATCAATCTCTCCGTAGGCGTTTTCCAGGACGCCACCGGTCAAACACCCATACCTAAAGTCGTCACCGAAGCTGAAAAACGACTCCTCGAATCCGAAACCAACAAGGCATACAAGCCCATCACCGGTGACCCTGAGTTCGGAAGACTCGTCCAGCAACTCATGTTCGGCGAGTCACACGAAATCGTAACATCCGGCCGCGCCGCCACCGCCCACACACCCGGCGGAACCGGCGCACTCCGCGTCGCAGCCGACTACATCAACAAAGTACACAGCGGCTCCGCAATTTGGCTCAGCGACCCGACTTGGGCAAACCACGCCCCCGTCTTTAAAGCCGCGGGCCTCGATATCAAATCCTACCCCTATCTCGATCGCCAAAACAACTGCCTTGACTTCCAGGCCATGCTCGAAGCAATGCAGAACGTGCCCGCCCGCGACGTCGTCATGCTCCACGGATGCTGCCACAACCCCACAGGCGTCGACCCCAACGTTGAACAGTGGGCCCAAGTCGCCAAACTTCTCGCCGAACGCGGCGCTCTACCCCTCATCGATTTTGCATATCAGGGCTTCGCCGATGGCATTGATGAAGACGCCGCCGGCCTCCGCGAACTCGCTAACCATTGCTACGAAATCCTCGTCTGCTCCAGCTTCTCCAAAAACTTCGGCCTCTACAACGAACGCACCGGCGCTTTCACCATCGTTGCTTCCGACCAACCCACCGCCGCAAACGTTATCAGCCAGGTCAAAGCCTGCATACGCGCAAACTACTCCAACCCACCCGCACACGGCGGCGCAATCGTCAAAATCGTTCTCAGCGATCCCGATCTCAAAGCCGCATGGATCAACGAAGTCGCCGATATGCGCAATCGCATCAACGACATGAGAACGCTCCTCGTCGACACCCTCAAATCAAAAGGCGTCGAACAGGATTTCAGCTTCATCACCTCACAACGTGGCATGTTCAGCTTCTCCGGTCTCACCAAAGACCAGGTCGACAAACTCAAAAACGAATACGCCATCTACATCGTCGGCTCAGGCCGCATCAACGTCGCCGGCATCACCGAACAAAATATCGATACACTTTGCGACGCCATCGCCGCCGTACTCTGAACAAAATCCCACAAGCATGACAACAGCGGTAGAGGGTAACGTACCCTCACCCCTTCTCATGCACATTGCTATTGTCACTCTCCCACCGATCACATCAAATTCGCAGCAGCAAAATTCACAAACTCAGCAACGCCCCAACATTCCCCAACAGATCAACCGTCCCGCCACCCCCACCACCCCTGCCTTCACTCCGCGCATTCGCCGGAATGTTGTCAATCTCATCAAACGAAATCCCGAACGCTTCAACCAGCAGATCCTGATCCGCCTGATCCACAAATCCACTGTTATCAAAGTCCGCCCACTTCGTGAACGGCGGTTGCGATCCCTCCGCCGCCTGCCCCCTCGCCGACAGGAAAAATCCAAGCTCGGCAAAATTCACGATCCCATTATTATCAATGTCATAAATCACCGACCGAACATCAATCGCCGGCACCACCTGATGATCCGACGCCACCGCCCCAACACCATCCACCTCAAACGCCGTCGGACCATCCACCGTCCCAATCCCCGTCGCAAACGGCCCAAACACCTCATTCGCCGCATCAATATCCGCATTCGCTCTGAACACCAATCGACCTAGCAAATCAAACCTTCCGTTACCAACGCCGCCCTCCGCCGTCTCACCCTCCAATTGAACCGTCCCACTCACCAGATCGACGCTCACCGCCCAAAGCCCATTATCAAACGCCGCCCCCGGATCAGCAGCGAGGAACTGCGCTACCGCCGGATCAAAACCAACCTCAACACTCCCACGCTCAATCTCACCCGCAGTCCCATCCGTCGTCACCCAGATCTCAACAACAAAACTCTGTCCCTCCCGCTGGAAAAACGGCGATCGATCCGAACCGGGCAATGACAACGCCGAATCACTCGTCGTCGCATCCAGACGCGGAACAACAAACACATCCACCTCCGTCTCCGGAATCGATTCCTTCGTCCACGATGTCGAATCCCCACCCGCCAACACATTCCCCGCCAAATCCGTTACACCTCCACCCGTCACCACCTCAAACGTATACACCCCATCCACTCCCGTCACCCCTGTCAAACCACTTAGCGTCCACGTCAGATTGTCTGTCGTACCAAGCGACTCAAGCCCCGTCAAAAGATTCCCTCCGCCATCCAAACTCAACCTTAGATCATTCACACTAAGACCGCTCACCGCCTCATCAAACGTAAATTCAATCTCATCAACAACAGTCAATCGCGGATTCGGCAGTACAGAACTCACCACAAGGCTCGGCCCCGTCCGATCAATCGTAAAACTCTCCGCTCCACCCACAGAAGCATTCCCCGCCCCATCCCTCGCAAACTCATCCACCACCCTGAACGTGTAATCATCGTCATCCGTCGTCAACGATGCATCCAACTCCACCTCAAACGTCGTAGCCGTCAACGGTGTAATCGTCACCAACCCACTCAAACTTACCTCCGGCCCACCACCCGACGAAAACCGCAAATCACTCCCATCCGTCACCGTCACCGCCTCATCATACTCCAACGTAAATGTCAATGGTCCCACCTCATTCGTCACATCCCGATCCGGCGAAATCACCACACCCGGCGCCGTCCGATCAATCGACCAACTCGTCGCCACATTATCCGCAATAAAATTACCCGCCCGATCAAACACCGCCTCCAGAGGCGTAAACGCCAGATCATAATCACCCTCCGCATCCGTCAACGACTCAAGCCCCTCCAGCTTCCACACCAGCTCCGACTCCTGAACCAACGCCACACTCCCCGGCAACAAATCCACCCCACCATCCCGCGTCAACGTAAACTGAGACAAATTCAGCCCCTCAACCACCTCGCTAAAGACGAGTTCAACCTCTGACACCGTCGCGATCCTCGGATCCGGAGTAATCGGCGTTATCACCACCATCGGTTCCGTCGTATCCACCACCACCTCAAGTGTATCACCCGACACCAACGACTCACCACCACCATCCACAATAGTCACCGAAGGCAAGATCTCCGCCGTATACGTACCTTCCCCCCCCGTAAGACCCCCAAGCCCCGACAACAACCACGTCACGTTATCACCCGACGTCAACGACTCACCGCCCGTTAACAGATTCGCCCCGCCATTCCTCGTCAAAACCAAATCGCCAAGCGAAACCCCCGTCACAGGTTCACTGAACACAAGACTTAACGAATCAAAACTTGTATTCCGAGGATTAGGAGCCAACGCCGATATCAAAACCGTCGGAGCCGTCCGGTCAATCCTAAAACTCTCACTCACACTCGACACAGGACTATTACCCGCCAAATCCCGCGCAAACTCCGTCGACACCCGCAATACATAATCATCATTCTGATTCGTCAGACTACTGTCCAGAATCAACTCAACTTCAGTCGATGATGAAGCGTTAATCGTCACCAACCCGTCTAGGTTAATCTCCGGATCACTCCTTCTCGTCAGGAACAAATCCGCCCCATCCCCGATCACCACCGCCTCGCTGAACGTCAAATCAAAATTCAAAGGCGATGCCTCATTCGTCACATCCCGATCCGGCGAAATCACCACCGTCGGTTGCGTCTTATCCACCGAAAAACTCGCCACACCCGCTACATTCAAATTCCCAGCCTGATCCACCGCACCATCAGCCTTCACCGTCAATTCAAAATCCCCCTCCACATCCGTCAAACTCGCCAACCCACCCAAAACATAAATCCGATTATCACCCGACGATAGCGAAGCCCCACTTCCCGCCAGCAAATCTAACCCACCATCCAATCTCAACTCAACATCCCCCAACTCAAACCCCGTCACCGCCTCACTAAAATTAATCGTTATCTCATCCACCCCTACATTCCGCGGATCAGGCAAAACCGGATCAACGATCACCGTCGGACGTGTCCTGTCAATCGTAAAACTCTCCGTCACATCACTCACCATCTCATTTCCCGCCAAATCCACCGCAAAGTCCCGCGCCACCCTGAAAACATAATCCCCATCCAACTGCGTCACCGAACTCGCCAACTCAAATTCATAATGGGATTGAGATGACGGAACGACGGAGATCAATTCACCCAGGCTAATCTCCGGCTCATCCTCATACTGCAAAAACAATCTCTCACCACCCGTAATCAACATCGGCTCGCTGAACGTCGCCGCAAATCCAATCGGATCCACATTCGTCACATCAAGATCAGGCGTAAGCACCAACGTCGGAGCCGTCTTGTCAATCGTAAAACCAATCGATCCCCCCTCATTGCTATTCCCCGCGTCATCCGTCGCACTGTCCGCAACGACACTGAACACATAATCTCCATCTAAATCCGTCAAACTTGCAAACCCACTGAAATTCCAGTTCTCATTATCCCCCGAATTCAATGACTCCGATCCCGTTAGCAAATTCGGCCCACCATCCCGCGTCAGCATCAAATCCCCAACCCCCAACCCATTTACCGCCTCATCAAAACTGAACGTAATCTCATCCACACTCGCATTGCCCGGATTCGGCACCACCGGATCAATCACCACCGTCGGCCGCGTCTTATCCACCGAAAAACTCGCCACACCTCCCACATTCAAATTCCCCGCGTGATCCACCGCCCCATCAGCCTTTACCGTCAATTCAAAATCCCCCTCCACATCCGTCAAACTCGCCAACCCACCCAAAACATAAAT
>JANQQT010000068.1 GCA_028284925.1 Phycisphaeraceae bacterium
ATACTTCAGGATAATATCCGCATTCTCCGGGTCCAGATTCCCGGTAGGCTCATCCGCCAGCAATAATCCCGGGTCATTCAATAACGCCCGCGCCAACGCCGTCCGCTGTCTCTCACCCGTCGACAACTCACCCGGAACATGCCCCGCCCTGCCCTCCATCCCAAAATCCTTCAGCAACCCCTTCGCCCGCTCCACAACCTCCCCCTTATCACCATCCCGCCCAAGCGATGCCGCCAGCACATTGTCCAGCACACTCAAATAAGGCACAAGATGAAACTGCTGAAATACAAACCCGATCTCCTTCGCCCGAAACTTCGCTCGCGCCTCACCTCCCAACCCCCCATACACATCCACACCCTGAACCTTCACCACACCCGAATCAGGCCGCGCAAGCGTCCCTGCCGCCAACAACAAAGTACTTTTCCCACACCCGCTCGGCCCCCTAACCGCCACAAAACGCCCATCCCCCACACACAAATCCACATCCACCATCGCCTCAATCTTCTCCCCATCCTTCTCATAAACCTTATTGACCTTCTCTAGCTCCAGCATCCGACAATTACTCCTCCCGCAACACCAATGCCGGATCCTCACCCGCCGCACTGATCGCTGGCAACCAGCTCGCCACAACCGTCAACACAGGCGTCAATACAATCACCGCCGCCAGCACCAACGGCAAAAACAACATCTCAATCTTTACATCCTTAAAGGCGCCCGCCGAATACCAACCCGTCGCCGCATAACCCACCACCCAACCAATCAATCCACCCACCAACCCAATCACCAGCGCCTTCGCCACAAAGATCCACACCACCTTGTTCGATGACAATCCAAGCGCCCTCAACACCCCTATTTCATATCGCCTCTCCCTCACATTGCCTAACGTCAACACCCACACAATGACCCCCATCCCCAAGATCACCGCCGGTAACATAATCGCCGCCATCGTCGTTCGCGTTGACAACGTCGCCTCCGCGCTCTTCACCGCCGCCTGTCGCGCCTCCGCACGCGCCAGCGCCTTCGTGCCAAACTCCACCACTTGCGTCCCCGGCAAAATCTTCGTGATCTCCGCCCGCACCTTCGGCAAATCACTCATCGCACAAGCACACTCCAATGCAAAGATCGCATTGATCTTTCCCTCCATCTTCAACATCTTCTGTGCCGTCTCCAGATCAATCCAAACCGTAATATCCTTCTTATTCCCCAAAGGCTTATTCACCTTCTCAACCTCAAACTCCTTACCCAGCAACCCAACCTTATCACCCACCTTGAGCTTTTCCGTCCGCGCCAATTCCGCCCCAAGAATAATCTTCCCCTTCTTCACCGCCTGCATAATCGGCTTACGCGGATCACGATGCGATATCGGCACCTGACCCTTCACACCCACCAGCACAATCGTCCGATGATCCCGCTCAGGCCAACTCAGCTTCTGCTCCAGACTCGGCAACAGATGATTCACCGTCACAATCTTCGAGTTCGCCAGCGTATCCGCATACCCCTCCGGCATCGTCTTCGATGCAAACCCCTTCGAATACAAATCACCCAAATCCTGATCCTTCGGCAGAATCATCACGTTAAAACCCATCCGCTTCGTAATCTTCCGCATCTCATCATTCAACGCCACCGTCTGCTGCGTCACTTCCACCCGATGAGCCGCCAGCAACGTCACTGCCCCCACACTCGCTGCCACCGCCGCGATCACGGCACACAACGCCAACGCAAAATTCAGCTTGCGATGCAATATCTCCCGCTGAATTAAACGCCAAATACTCATATCCGATCCAGAATTATCCCTTAATGCTCAGCCTGACCCTTCATGCGCGTCACCCCAAACACCACCACCGCAACCGCCACAACCACCACCGCAAATATCGATATCCACGTCAGACTGATCGAACTCGCCACCGTCCCCACACCCAATCCCTCGCCTTCCGCAACACTGCCTGCCCCTCCATCCTTGGCTCCGCTTCCATTATCACCGCCACTCTTCTGCTTCCCCGCCACCGCCAACTTCACATTGCCCTGATCCGCCTTATTCCCCTGATCCACCACATTCACATCCGGCAACGCCGGCAAAATATCCGGCAACACATGAGGCTCGGTCGCACTCCCCACAACCTTTTCATTCCAGTTCACTGCAAAGACCAGATCCGCCCCGGGGTTCTCACGCTTCACCGTACACGAACAAGGCCCAACCAGAAATTGACACATCTCCCCAATCACCTCATACGTAATCCCCCCACCCGCCAACGCAAAGTGACATCTTCCCCTCCCATAAACCGGTATCGCCACCGGCTTCTTCTCTTCCGCAATCCCATCCTCCGCATTCAACAAGCTCGAAACAAAAAACGCCTCGAGCTTATTCTTCCGATCCACCTTGATCACCGAAAACTTGATCTTCAAATCAATCTTCGAATTCTCAATAAACTCCTCTTCCTTCCGCAAATCTTCAAGCGTCGGCAACTTCAATTCTCCCGCAAGCTTCTCCAAACTCCGCTTCAACTCCGCCTCCGCCTTATCATCCTCTTCCTTATTCCCATAAGGCAAAAACACCCAAACCGCACTCTGGCCACCCAACAATCGCTTCACAATCTCCCGCCGCACAGGCGAATCAATAATCCCCGTCACCGTCTCCTTCGTCAGTTCACCCGTCCATGCCTTCCCACTCGTCTGCGTCCCCACCGGGTATCGAATCTCCACATAAGGAAACTTCTCAACACCCTTACTCTTAACCGCCGCCACCGCCTTCTCATACTCCGCGCCCGGCTTCTCCATATCCACCACATGCACCTGAATATTCACCGGGTCCTTCGCATCACCCGCCGCCGCTTCCAGCCTCCCCACCAACCCCTGCTGCTCCTTCGTCAGTGCCCCCTGATGAAATACCAAAACCTGATAAGGATCAGGAACCCACCGCTCCAGCGCATACCGAAACACAGGTATCTGACACGCCTCGCCCACACTCCCCATCACCCCTAGCGCCAATACCATCGCCCCGATTAATATCCGCCGCATTCGTATGCCAGATCCGTTCATAGCCATTTACCTCTCACAACCTGCCAGTCCCGCCACGCCGTCCCGAAAAAATAGCACGTATAAGTATAGTATAACACCCATACCCTCGCCATAACCGCCATTTCCCCCTTACTTCTCCCCCTTGCTCCCATCCTTCTCACCACCCTTTCCTTCCTTCTTCCCCTCCCCCTTCTTCTTCTCCACCCGCTTCGCCACCACCAGCCGATAATGCACCTTTGCCACCTCACCCATGTAATGGTCCATCCCAAAATCCTTCGCCGCCTTCGTAATATGCGTATCCCTCAACTCCAACTTCCCCATCGCCTCGTAATACAACCCCAGATACAGATGCGCAAACATCATCTGATTCCGCAATCGCCGCCCGCTCGCCCCATTCTCCTTAACGTTCTTCATCACATCCTCAGCCTTCGCCTTCCCCCCAAACAGCGCATGAACCGTCATCATCGGTATACGTCCATCTCCCTTAATCGGGATCAGCAACTTCTTCGCCTTCTCCACACTCTTCAACTGCCTCGCCGTACATAAGAAATGCCACACCGCATTCTCCACATCATGCGGATTCACCTTCTTATGCACCTCAAACTGCTCCCGACCATCCTTAAACCGCCCCGCATAATAATGACAAATCCCCCTCTGCCAGTGATAAGGCAACCGCTTCGGGTTAAGCTTAATCTCCTGATCAAAATCCTTTATCGATTCCTTGATCTTCCCCAGCTTGAAATACAACGCCCCCCGAAAGTTATACAACCGCCAATCCTTAGGCGACGCCTTCAACGCCTTCGTCGCATGACCAATCGCCCTCTTCCCATCCCCCTTCCGATACGCCTTCTCCGCCGCCGACAAATGACCGGCTACCCCACCCTTCTCCTCCTCACCCAAAACCTCTCCGCCAACCAAACCCATCCCAAACACCAACACGCCAACCAGCATCCAGTCACGCTTCACCATATCAATTCCTCTCATATCCAATAAACTTGCTCGCCATTGTACTCCCATTCTCCACACCCGCGTCTCCCTTTCCCATCCTCATCCTCCTCCGCGTATCCCTAACCTACCCCTCACCCCACCATTCCATCCACTCGCCTATCATCCCCTCCCAATGACCAACCCGCCCAAACAACCCCTTGTCTACGAAACACACTCCCACACCCATCTTTGTGGCCACGCCGAAGGAACACTTCCCCAATACGCCGACCACGCCGTTACCCGAAACCTCAAAGGCCTCATCGTCACCTGCCACAACCCCATGCCCGACAACGACCCCGACTTCGGCGGCGACCGCATCCGAATGCGACTCCACACCATCCCCCAATACCTCGACCTCATCCAGTCCGCCGCCGAAAAGTATGCCCCCTCCCTCCAAATCCTCCCCGGTCTCGAATGCGACTACTTCCCCGGCTACGAGTCCTTCCTCCAAACCCAACTCGATGCCCTCCCCCTCCACCAC
>JANQQT010000082.1 GCA_028284925.1 Phycisphaeraceae bacterium
CACCCACATGCCCAAAAACACCATCATCGAATTCCCCCTCCCCAAATCCCTCCGCTCCTCCCCGTCCAAACTAGGCCACCTCACCGACACCAAAACCAAACAAAAAATCCTCTTCCAAAAATCCGCCGATGGCTCCACCGCCATCTTCCTCCTCGATCGTGTAACACGCGCAAACCAGGTGCGCACATTCACGGCGCAACTTCTCCCTCTAAAAACCACCACCGCCCCAATCCCCCCTCACACACCCAAAAACACCGTTTTCACCGCCCGCCGCGCGCCAAACCAACCCAACACCCCAATTTCCCTTGTGCGCACAAATAGGTCGCCAAAACACCCAAAAACACCCCAAAACACACCATTTCGCGCCCAAAACACCCCAAAAACAACCCATATTTTCCCCGTTCGACACGTTTCGACGCCCAAAAACTACCCCAATCGCGTCCGCGCCACACTCAAAAATGGCAAAATCAACATCACCCTCGACCACAAACCCGTCCTCACCTACAACGTCGCCACCGTCCCCTCCCCATACCCCAAAAAGCCCTTTTACGCCCGCTCAGGCTACATTCACCCCCTCCATTCCCCCTCCGGCCACGTCATCACAGGCGACTTCGCACCCGACCACCCTCACCAGCACGGAACCATGTTCGCATGGACCAATACCCGTTTTATCCGCAAAAAGCTCGATTTTTGGAACCAGGCCGCCAAACTCGGTACCGTCGCCCACGCCAGAATCATCCATAAACCCCTCTCAGGCCCTATTTTCGCCTCCTTCACCGTCCAACTCCACCACATCGACCTCCGCCCCCCAGCCGCCGGCGAACCCGTCCTGCGCGAATTCTGGCGCGTCCGCGTCTATGCCACCGCCCCCAAAAACCTCCTTCCCGACCCCGAAAACGGCGAATCCCGCCCAAAAACGACACCCACACCCTACATCATCGATATCCGTTCCCAACAACGCTGCGCCACCTTCCAAACCCTCCACATCCTCAAGTACCACTACGGCGGATTCGCCTTCCGAGGCCGCGCCGACTGGATCAATACCCAAAAATCCCACTTCCTGACCTCAAAACAAGGAAATCGCGCCACCGCCAACCACACCCGCCCCAACTGGACCTCCCTCTACGGAACCCTCCCCACCACTCCAACCCCCGAAACCAAATCACCCAACCCCTCAAAAAAGTCCCAAAAAAACCCTGATAAAACGCCAGAAACAGCCCTCAAGAGTCAAAAACCAGCTTCCGGGGGTTCCGGGGGTTCCGGGGCTTCCGGGGGGGTGGGGGGGATTGTGATTATGGGCCATCCCGCCAACTTCCGCCACCCCCAACCCGTTCGCGTACACCCCAAACACCCCTATTTCTGCTTCGCACCCATGGTCCTCGGCCCCTTCGACATCAAACCAGGCCAAACCTACCAGTCCCGATACCGCATGGTTTCCTTCGCCGGCAAACCCAACCCCACCTACCTCAACCTCCTCCACACCCTCTACGAACACCCCCCCAAAATCACGCTCTCAAAGTAAAAAAAGCCTCTTTTCGCCTCAAAATCAATGTTTTTTGTCTGCGCCGCGAACGCTTTCCATGGCCGGAAAGCACCCTGGACCACCCCCATCCCAACCATCCAATCCTCCGAAAAAGCCTTAGCAATTCCGGGCCATTTCATTACAATGCTCGGTATGGCCCCACCTCCTCCCAAAAACCGTCGATTTCCCCTCCTTGCAGCACTTTTTCTCACCGTCTTCACCAACGCCTCAATCGCCGCCGACCGGCCCAACTTCATCATCATCATGGCCGACGACCTCGGCTACAGCGACTTAAGTTGCTACGGCAACAAGACTTACAAGACTCCCCAACTCGATAAAATGGCCGCCGAAGGCCTCAAATTCCTTGATTTCCATTCTTCCGGAACCGTCTGTAGCCCAACCCGCGCCGGCCTCATGACCGGCCGATACCAGCAGCGTGCCGGCATCCCCGCAGTCATCGTCGCCGATCCCAAGCGCCCCACCCACCCACACGGCCTCCAAAACGCCGAAAACACCCTACCCGAACTCCTTAAAACCGCCGGCTACACCACCGGAATCTTCGGCAAATGGCACCTCGGCTACTACCTACCCTACAACCCCACCCACCACGGTTTCGACCAATTCGCGGGTTATATAAGCGGAAACGTCGATTTCTTCTCCCACATCGACCAGGCTGGCCGCTTCGACTGGTGGCACGACCGCAAACCCACCCGCGAAAAAGGCTACACGACCCACCTTATCACCCAACACGCCCTCAAGTTCATCGAAGCCAACAAACATCGCCCTTTCTGTGCCTACATCGCCCATGAAGCCCCCCATTACCCCTACCAGGGCCCCAACGATAAACCCTTCCGCAAGGTCGGGAACGCCAAAGTCCGAGCCAAAAACGCCGATATCCCACGCGCCTACCGCGAAATGGTCCAGGAAATGGACAAAGGCGTCGGCCAGATCCTGGATACCCTCCGACGCCTCAAACTCGATCGCAAAACCCTCGTCTTCTTCTTCTCCGATAACGGTGCCAACCGGCACGGTCAAAATACCCCTTTACGAGGCTTTAAGGGCCAAATGTTCGAAGGCGGCCACCGCGTGCCCTGCATCGTCTGGTGGCCCGGCAAGATCAGACCTGCCTCCAAGACGGTCCAAACCGCCATTTCCATCGATATCATGCCCACGGTCCTCGCCGCTGCCGGTGTCTCCACTCCCAAAAAACGTCCTCTCGATGGTGTAAGCCTGCTTCCCGTTCTCGCCCAGGGCAAACGCCTCAAACCCCGCAAGCTGTTCTGGGAGATGGGCGCCAACGCGGCCGTCCGTGATGGCAAGTGGAAACTCATCATCGTCAAAAATCGCAGAAAGAACGCAAAAAACAGCGTTTTTCTCTTCAATCTCGACTCGGATCTGTCTGAGAAAACCAATCTCGCCAAAAAATACCCTGACCGCGTCAAGGCCATGCGCGCCGCTCATAAGACTTGGCAAACCGATGTCCTCGCCAATGCTTCGCCACAACCCAAAAATCCACCAAAATGATACATTTTTGGTCAAAAAAGATCGAAAAATTAAAAAAATGACCCAAAACTGTCCAATTATACGTTTTTTTGCTCCTTCAGTAGCGGCAATCCTCATCGCGTCGTCGGTTGGGGTAAACTTGCGTGCCGACAACAACGCCGCACCAGCCAAAACCATCCATAAGGCCCCCAGGAAAGCGGTTTTGCCCGGCCCCATCTGGAAACGGCATACCATCGATCGCTCCTCCAGAGGGGCTGATGGCGTTCGCCTCGCCGATGTCAACGGCGACGGCCTCCTCGACATCGCCACCGCGTGGGAAGAAGGCGGAATCATTCGTGCCTACCTTCATCCCGGGCACAACCGCGTAAAAACAACCTGGCCCGCCGTCACCGTTGGCAAGGTCAAGTCCCCTGAGGACGCCGTCTTCGCCGATCTCGATGGCGATGGGGCTGTCGATGTCATCAGCAGTTGCGAGGGTCGCGTCCGTACCATGTTCATCCATTGGGCGCCTAAAAACCCTTCTGATTACCTTAAATCCGCGAAATGGACCACACAGCCGATCGAAGCCACACGCGGCAAACAGAGCTGGATGTTCGCTCTTCCCATGAATGTCGACAACCGAAACGGCATCGACCTCGTCGTCAGCTCCAAGGGCGCCAAGGCATCCGTCGGCTGGCTACAGGCCCCCAAGAATCCCCGCGACATCACCTCATGGAAATACCACCGCCTCTATAACGCCGGCTGGATCATGTCTCTGCTCAAGGCCGATGTGGATGGCGATGGTGATCTCGATGTGCTCGTCACCGATCGTAAGGGCAAGAACCGGGGTGTCCTCTGGCTCGAGAACCCCGGTTTTGAGGCTGTCAACGCGGGTAAACCCTGGAAACAGCACCGTGTTGGAGGCACGGGTCGTGAAGTGATGTTTATGGATTACGTCGATATCGACGGCAAAAATACGAAGAATGTCGTAGTTTGTGCCAAGGACAGGGACGTTTTGATCATGCGGCAGGGGGGTGGGCACGGTGGCGATGCGCGTGAACCCTGGAACACACAGACTTTAAGCCTGAAACCGCACCGGATCGGCCGCGCCAAAGCCGTCAAAGTCGCCGATCTGGATGGCGATGGCCGAATGGAAATCCTGTTCTCATGTGAAAGCGCAAAACCCCCTAAATCCGGGATCGTGTACCTGAAATGGACCCAATCGCCCCGCGATAAGTCGTGGGTCATGCACGAACTCAGCGGCCCCGCCGGGATCAAATTCGACCTCATGCAAACCCTCGACATCGATGGCGATGGCGATCTGGATGTCTTATGCTGCGAGGAACACCACAACCTCGGCGTATTTTGGTACGAAAACCCCTCACGATCCCCCAGGAAGAAGAACTGAGTATCTCCACAAGATACGGTGCAATAAGGATTTACGAATATGCGAATCATGAAGAAGCCGAAGGGATTGATCTGTGTCCTGGCGGGCCTCATGCTCACCGGCATCGCGGCCAAGGCGCACGCGGATCAGGCCGAACGCCCCAACATTCTCATGATCCTTGTCGATGACCTGGGCTACGGCGACCTCTCAAGCTACGGAGCGCCCGACCTGAAATCACCCAAAATCGACTCCATGATGAAGGCCGGCATGCGTTTCGATAATTTCTACGCCAATTGCCCCGTCTGCTCACCCTCCCGTGCCTCACTCCTTACCGGCTGTTACCCCGAACGCGTCGGTGTTCCAGGTGTCATCCGTACCCATAAGGCGAGCAACTGGGGCTTCCTCAAGCCAGGCGTCACCACCCTCCCCATGACACTTAAAAAAGCCGGATATCACACCGCAATCGTGGGTAAATGGCACCTCGGCCTGGAATCACCGAGCAAACCGAATGAGCGCGGCTTCGACTTTTTCCACGGTTACCTCGGCGACATGATGGACGATTACTACAAGCATCGCCGCCACGGCATCAACTACATGCGTCTCAACGATAAGGAAATCAAACCCAAAGGTCACGCCACCGATCTTTTCACCCAATGGTCCATCGATTACCTCACCAGACGCTCCAAAGCGACCGATGGAAAGCCCTTTTTCCTGTATCTGGCCTACAACGCCCCCCACACCCCCATTCAGCCCCCCAAAGAATGGTACCGGAAAGTTAAGGCCCGCGAAAAGGGCATCACCGATCGCCGCGCCAAGCTGGTTGCCCTGATCGAACACATGGACGATGGCATCGGCAAGGTGATGGACGCTCTCAAAAAGTTGAAACTGGATCAAAATACACTGGTCATCTTCTCCAGCGATAATGGCGGTCAGGGCAACGTAGGCGCGCGAAATGGGCCATTAAGGGGCGAAAAGCAGGAAATGTATGAGGGCGGGATCAAGGTTCCAACCTGCGTGGTCTGGCCGGGTCGAATCAAGGCGGGCGTGCGAACCAATCGAATCGGCCTGACCATGGACTTCTATTCAACGATCTGCGAGGCCGCAGGCGCCAAGCCGGGGTCCGGCATCGATGGCAAATCATTTCTTCCCCTGTTGCTCGGTAAAAAGTTTCCGGCCGAAACGCGTGACCTGTTTTTCACGCGTCGGGAGGGGGGGAATCGGTATATGGGCCTGACGATCTGGGCGATGCGACGCGGACCGTGGAAACTGGTCAAAAACACGCCTTTTGGCCCGTTTGAGCTGTTTAACCTCGCGGACGATCCACTGGAGAAGAATGATCTGTCGAAGAAGAATCGCCGGCAGTACAACCAGATGGCGACGGCGATGCGTGCCCACATTCAACGAGGGGGGGCGGTTCCGTGGCAGAAACCGGAGTAGATCGGTACGACTGTGTCATCATCGGCGCAGGGCACAACGGTCTTGTTGCTGGCGCGTACCTTGCGCGGGCCGGGAAGAAAGTCTGCATTTTAGAGCGCAGGGAGGTGATTGGGGGCTGCAGCAGTACCGAGGAACTTTGGCCGGGCTTTAAGGTCTCACCCGCGTCCTACGTGATCAGCCTGTTTTTGCCCTCCATTATCGAGGAATTGGAGCTGCATGGTCATGGTCTGGAGATTCTGCCGCGCGATCCATCCTCGTTCACCCCGTTGCCGGATGGTCGGGCGCTGGTTTTAGGCCATGACGGTGTAAAAAACGCGGAGGCGATCGGTCGATTCTCGAAGGCGGATGCGGAGGCCTACCCGAAATATGAGGCGTTTTTGACGCGTATTGCGCAGGTGCTCGAGCCGTTGTTGATGGAGCGTGCGCCGTCGATTCCGCCGCGGATCCGGGATTGGCGGAAATGGCTGAAGATGCGCGGGGCGATGAACGCCTTGGGTGAGGACTGGCGGGACGCGGTGGAACTGATGACGGGGGCTGCGACGGATATTCTCGACAGATGGTTCGAATCGGAGGTTTTAAAGGCCACACTTGCGACGGATGCGATTATTGGGGCCATGAATTCGCCTTCCATGCCGGGGAGCGCGTATGTGCTGTTGCATCATGTGATGGGCGAGGCGGGGGGCGCACGGGGTGTCTGGGGTTATGTGCGTGGTGGGATGGGCGGGCTGGCCGATGCGTTGGCGGGGGCGTGTGAGCGATACGGGGCGGAGTTACGTATCGGGGTTTCGGTCGAGCGGATTGATGCGCGAAGCGGCAGGGCTACCGGTGTGACGCTTCAGAATGGGAGGAAAATCGAGGCTGGGAGCGTGTTATCGAGCATTGATGCGCATCAGACCTTCGTGAAGCTGTTGGGGGTGTATCACCTGCCTGAGGCGTTTGCGAGGCGCGTGGAGCGGATCGACTATCGGTCGGCGAGTTGCAAGATCAATGTGGCGTTGGACGGCCGCCCGGAATTCAGGCCGAATGGGCTTGAAATCGAGGGTGTGGACCAGTCGGAGGCGTTGCGCGGGACGATTCATATCTGTCCGACGGTGGAGACGATTGAGCGGGCCTATGACGATGCGAAATATGGGCGGGCGAGTGAGCGTCCTGTATTGGAGCTGACGATTCCCTCGATGGTGGATGCCACCGTGGCGCCGGATGGCAAGCACGTGATGTCGATGTTTGTACAGTATGCGCCTTATCCGCTGGCGGAGGGGGAATGGGATGAGGACGCGAAAGACGCGTTTTTTGAGCGCTGCATGGGTGTTTTGGAGGAGTATATGCCCGATGTGCGGCAGTTGGTCTTGCACAAGCAGGTGTTGAGTCCGGTGGATTTGGAGCGGGTTTACGGGTTGACAGGCGGGAATATTTTCCAGGGGGCGATGACGCTGGGGCAATTGGGGCCGATGAGGCTGGATTATGCGACGCCGATCGAGGGATTGTGGATGTGCGGGGCGGCGACACATCCTGGCGGGGGTGTGATGGGGGCATGCGGTAAGAATGCGGCGGAAGCAGT
>JANQQT010000145.1 GCA_028284925.1 Phycisphaeraceae bacterium
ACCCAACCTCAACAACCTTCGCAACGCCAGCGTCGCCCGCCCAACCCCCCACAAAACATCCGTCACAATCAACCCCAACACACCATAAGCCTTCACAAAAAACCGCCTCCGCGATTCATACCAGTATGACTTCCGACGCACACGCGCCTCCGTAATCCCCGTCGCCATCCCCTCCAGATGCACGATCCGGCTCGCCGGCACATACCACGTCTTATACCCCGCTCGCCGCGCACGATGACAAAACTCAACCTCATCAAAATACAGGAAGAACCCTTCATCCAGCAAGCCCACCACTTCAAACACTTCCCGATGCACCATCAGGCTCGCGCCACTCACCCAGTCACACAAATGCGCCTCATCCCGCATCTCTTCATCCGTCACCGCCCACCGTTTCAATAGCTTCGTCAACACCCCAAACCTTGCACCCGCGTCAAGCTCACCCAGCGGACTGAACCACCGATGAGCCGTCCCCTGCACACGACCATCCGGATCCTCAAGCCTCGTCCCATAAATCCCCCCCCCGCTCTCATCTTCATCCGCAAAATCCACCAACGCCTCAATCGCCCCGGCCCGCACCACCGTATCGGGATTCAAAAGCAACACATACTCAGGCCTCACATCCCCACCCATCGCCTCACGAATCGCCACGTTATTCCCCGCCGAAAACCCCCGGTTCTCACCCGCCTCACGCAATTCCACCCAACTCCCCCAGCCCTCTCTCTCAATCGCCTCTCCTATCACCTCCACCGAATCATCGCCCGACTCATTATCCACCACCATCACACCCGCACCTTCTATCCCCTCCAACTCCCCTTCCAACGATTCAAGACAGTCCACCACAAGCCCACCCGTCCGGTAATTCACAATCACTATCAACAATTTCTCGTAATTCATACGATCCGCCGATTCGCGTCGCCACACCGCCGCCTCTTTCGTTCGTGTCATCTCCCCAATCATGTCCCGCATCTCCATCATGCGTGGGCCGTGCGATCCGCCGCATCACGGATCTGAATATTGCGACGCCGACGTGCATCCATCTGTCGTTCGGCCATCACCACCTCCGCGCTACGAGGCACACGACGCCGCACCGGACGCAACATCACCAGCCCACCCACAGCCAGAACATAAAACGGATTCAATATCGCATTCACAATACTGTCAATCGCAAACAGACCCACCATCAAAAACATCGGTATCGCCCCCGCCATGACAGGGTCACGCCACATCTTCGGCTTATACCGCAACATGAACAATCCCAACGGCAACAACAACACACCAATAAAACCCATCAACCCAAGGAACCCATTCTTACCAAAGATAATGATCCAGAGACCATCCGTTCGCGTAATATCCTCGCCCCGTTCATTCCTGATTCGCGATCGACCATAGCCCCCCCATCCAAACGCCGGCTTCATCTTCGCCCGCTCAATCAGCAGGTTTTCATTCTCCATACGCGTCAAAAGCGATTCCGAACGTCGTGTGGAAACCTTGCTGACAAGCTCCACCGCACTCATACCGTTCCACAACCCCGATACGCGAGTCGCGACATAACACGGCACCACCATGACAAACGCCAGCAATGCGATCCGCCACGGGAAATACCTGATAAACAGCATCAACGAAAGGCCGCCCATCATCAGGATAATCCCGCTCCACACCTTACACGCAATCGTCATCACAAAGAACCCGCCCACATAACACCACATCGGAAAACCGAAGATATGCTTCTGCGCCCTCGTCAGCATAAAAGAAACACAGATCAGCGTCGAGATCGCCATAAACATCGTCGTCTCAAACGACGTGTTCATAAACACCAGCGGCTTCCAACCCAGCGCACCGTAATTCTCCAGAAAGTTCGCACGCCCGCCGAACCCGTAAACGTACTCGCTCAGACGAGGCGACATCCGGATCTCAAATAGCAGGAAAGGCACATAAGCCAACCCCCCATACACAATCCCCCGACCCAATACCTTCATCCCTTCAAAGTCGTTGAAATACAACCGACCCACAAAATACGGTATCAACCAAAGAACCGACGCCCCCACGATTTCCGAACCCGCGGTATAAAGCGAGTCACCGTTCGCACGAGCTGAGATCGCCCCGCACAACACCAGCAACACCACCGGAATATCGTAAATACTCGGCCGAAATTTCACCAGCCGGTTGAAGTCAAACAACGAAATCCCCAACAACACACTGATACCCACCGCCGTCGCCTTCGTGTAGTCCGGCCAACCCGGAATCGGAAACGCCGTCGAAGGCAGGAATAACCACCCTACCACAAAACTGAATACCACCGCGTGACGCTTATCGCGACAGGCCAGAAACACCAACGCTACAAACGGGATAAACCCGAACATCGCCACACTGGTTAATGTATTGCCCGTCATGGTCCTTCCTTCTTCTTCCCGCGCCTACACGCAGCCCGTTAACCAAGTCCTTTATCGGCACATCCCCACCCCTTCGCCTGTTATCCGTGTTTTTCGATCACACGCCGATAAAATGCAATCGTACGCTCCGCTATCACGTCCGGGTGATACCGCTCATCACAATCCAGAATCCCCTGTTCGCCCATACGACGCGCAAATTCCACATCATTCAAATATCGCAGAATCTGCGTCGCAAATCCCTCACTATCACCCACCTCAAATTGCAGACCGTTACGCTCGTGCTGGACAATCTCAGCCAGCCCCCCCGTATTCGCCGCAATCACCGGACAACCCAACACCAGCGCCTCCGTCGCCGTATTCCCAAACGTCTCATAACGTGACGGCACAACCGTCATCAACGCCCGACGACGCAGATCATTCAACGCCTCTCCCCCCTGGAACCCCATATACTCAATCCGCCCATCCTCCAGCGCATCCCCCATACGCTCACGCACAAACGGCTCGATCTTATGGTAAACCTCATCATCATCCTTGAAACCCGTATCAGGCCCCACAAACGTCAACCGCGCATCAGGCCGCTCCTCCAGCACCTTCGCAAACGCCTCAATAACCAGATTCCCACCCTTCATCCGATCAAAACGACCCACGAACAGAATCCGGTTTTGCTCACACCGGTCCAGTCGCCACCACGTCTCCTTCGCCGCTGGAAAAATCGGATTCGGTATCGCCTCCGCATCCGGCAACGGCATCCCAAGATGCTCACGCACCGCATCAATCACCGCTTGCGAGGGACCCGAAATCCCATGCGCAATCTTTGTCGCCGCATCCTCCGCCGCCACGCGCTGACGATAGCCCGACTCCGTATGTCGGCCTTTCGCAGTCCCGTTCAAAAACCACGGCCCGTGCTGACGAACCACCACAGGGATCGGACTCCGCTCAATCAAACCCTTCGCCCACCCAAACGAATCCTCCATCTGCACCAGCGCCGCCCCCTCTTCCGCATGCAGTCGCTCCACCGTACGCAAAATCGAATCCGTCGTGATCCGATGCTGCATCCAGTCCTTCGCAACTTTCCACGCCACCCGCTGGCAGAACCTCTTGAACAAATTCTTCGGTGGCTCAAATCCCGCAACCGCAATCACATCCTCATCCTCACAACTCGGATCAAGATCACGGGACATCACAATCGGCCTCGCGCCAACCCCACGCAACGCCAATCGCATATTCGTCGTATAACTCACAATCCCGTTAAAGCACTTCTCACGCGGCCAACCCGGGCAAACAAACCCCGTTATCATGTCCGCATTCTCATTCATACTCGTGTCCGGCGCGGGTCGGCGACGCTTCTTCCGAAACGCCGACAACAGCTTAAATCCATTCTTACTCGATGTGCCCTTCATGATTCATCTCCACCTCTTATTGATCCTCTTCCTGCTCACTCTACCTTCGTCATCTCAACACGACGCCCAAAAAGCGATCCAAACAGGCTCAGCAACTTCTTCGGAGCTGACCGCGGCGCCCGCTTCACACGCGCCAACACTTCATGCCGTCGACGCGGATAGTACATTCGTGATTCATCAATACACAACGCCGGCTTACCCGCAATACGCGCAATCTCCGGAGCCTGATGCACCGAACTCTCAATAAACAACAACGCCTTGTCTTCCTTGTGATAAACCGATCCCTTGAACTTCGCATGGGACCCAAGCCGAAGCCGCTCCTCCTTGCTCGGCAAATCCAGCATCAACAAATGCTCATACTCAATCCCGTGCTTCGCCATCCACGCCTCGGTCTCCGCACGATACTTCTCCAGCCGGCTCGTCACCAGCCAACCGATCTTACGACGCGGACGATGCAGTGGTTCAACATTCAACAAAAACTCCCGATATCGATCCCCATCATCATTCTCCTCCTCCGAAGGGTCACGACACAACACACCGTCAATATCCACACAGCTATACGGCAGCAGATAGTGGTTCATCATGTTCCACTCAAACACACGCGGCTGATCCACCTGCTCAAAATGAATATCCACCACATCCGCCTTCTCCGGCGCCACGAAAACCGCAGCCGTCAGGATCTCACACCCTAAGTCCGCCCCCTCCAGACGCTCCCGAATCTTCCCCATCTGCTCACCCGTCGATACACTGTCATCCACCACCAGCACCTTCTTATATTCAAAAACCGCCTCATCCCCGCCCATCCGCTTACCGCCTTTAATCAACCGCCCCTCCAGCAACCCCTCCAAATCCGTCAGCGGTAGATTCAAACTCACCGCAAGACTCGCCGCCGGCATCAGCCCGCTACGAGGAATCCCCACAATCAAATCAACATCCGCCGGAACCTGATACAAGTTCCGACCGATACATCCGTGCAAATCTGAGTAACTTCGATATTCCATGGTTCTGCCCTTAATCTGGCTCGCTCTAACTCAACCCTACCTTCTCCGATAATCGACGAACCACCCCGCCAAACCCCCGACTACGAATCATCTCCCGAAACTTCACATACGCCCCGCGAACACCCTTACCCCAACGCTCCTGATCCGGATTGATCGGATATTTCCGAAGCTCAGGCCACATCGCCTCAAGAAGACTGTTGTGCAACACATAATCCGGCATCACCCGATACTCCCGCGCCACCCCCAACATCGCCAGCATCATCCCCCGATGACTGAAAGGCGAAAAAACTTCCTGCACATAATCCCACTCCGTGTAATTCATCGTCGCCCACGAACCCACACGCTGCTCCCAGTAAAACATTTCAAACATATCAACCCCCTCCACACCCTCAAGATCCTCAAGCCATTCACCAAATCCCCTCAACGTAAATTCCGGATCACCCAAATGCGCCATCTCAGCAACATTCTCTGCAGTCGCCTCCATCCCCGCATGACCTCGCTCATCCGAATAATAAGTGCTCCCAATTTCACTCACCGTCGCACGAATGGCAACCGCATCGTCCGCCAGCCCCCCAAGCATACCCTCCGCCCATCGCGCCCATTGCTCATGCGCATAGTCACAATTCTCATGATAACCACGGGAAAACGATTCATTCACACGCCACGGACACTCCACCGTCGAATATGACATACCCGCACAACGCGCCAATCGGCGTGCAATCACAACATCCGAATGCCAACGCGGAGTAACATCCGAAATCAACGTGTAAGCAGATACCTTATCGCTAATATCACGACACGCCGCCAACGCCACACGACTGTCCATCCCCCCCGTCAACGGCAATACCAGCTTATGACGCCTGCTCATCGCATCCAGCGTCCCTTTCAATACACACACAACCTCCTCCACCGCATCATCCAGTTCACGATGCGGAACTTCACCAAACGGCCCCACACGCTTCACCTCACCCCCACTCATATCCAACACATGGTTCGGCCCCAATCGCTTCACACCCACATAAGGACTGTTCCACCCCGCCCACCAATACTGATCCTCCGCCGCATAAATACTGCTGCGCTCCAATGCCAAAAAATCCTCCCGAACCTCAACCGACCCGAACCTCCGAAACAGCCCCACCTGAGATGCAAGCTCAACCCCACCATCACCCTCACGATAAAACGCCTGCCGTGACCCCGAGGCATCCATCACCGCATGACACGCCTCACCCTGCAACACCAACGCAACCCATCTTCCTCCATATTGGTCAAACAATCCATGCAACTCCCCGCCATCCATCTCCGCCTTCACACTCGCAAGAATCCCCGCAACCACATCCTCGTTTCCATGCCCCGGTTGCAACGGATCAATGATCTCACCAATCACACACAAACCCAATTCACCCGCCTTCGAAACCGTCACGTTCAGGTCCTCATCCGCGCAAACCCGCCATCCCCCCATAAACGCATGATCCACCCACCCCTCCGGCAGCGGCGCATACTCGCTCCGACCCACCAGAAACTGCCTCCGAAATATGCGTAATCCACGCTCCATACAAGTCCGTTCAAAACCCGCTCGATCAACCGGAAACCCTATATATGCTCCACATCAACCGCCCGACGCTTTTCTTCTCCGCCCTCCGAGTCCACATCCTCCTGCTCCACCTCCGCCGCATCCAACACCACATGCCCCAACGCAGATGACCAGTTAAACACGACCTCGCCCTCACGCGCAAACTCCGCCACCGCAAAGCTCGGCCCCGGATTCACAACATCAAATATCTCTCGCGCCTCCGAACGCTTCCCCTGATAAATCGACATCGCCACCTGGTACGCCCCCGGCGACAATCGCGTATCACGCAACGTCACACGATATCGCCCCGACTTACCCGCCCGACCCGACACCTTCGTCTCCGAATAACTCGACATCAACGCCTGCCCACCCGCATCACTCAACGTCAATCCGAATCCCAATTCATCAGCATCAATCTTCGATTCAATCTCCACCTCAAACGCAATATCGTCACGAAAATAAAACCCATAATCCGTTGACGCCATCGGCTTGATCCGACACAACCGTATCCGCGTCCCGTGATGATGCGACAATCGCCTCGCATCACGAAAATCATCCCCCGTATTCACCGCCGCCTGGTTCATATACTCACCCACAACCTCTTCCGTCACCGAATCCTTCAACAAATGACCGCTCGAAAGCAACAGGCACCGCTTCGTCAACGCGCGAATCGCACCCATATTGTGACTCACAAACAACACCGTACGCCCTCCCTCCGACACCTCACCCATCTTCCCAAGACACTTCTTCTGAAATCCCGCATCGCCCACCGCCAACACCTCGTCCACAATCAGGATCTCAGGCTCAAGATGCGCCGCCACCGCAAAAGCCAGACGCACATACATCCCCGAGGAGTAACGCTTCACCGGTGTGTCCAGAAACTTCTCCACCTCCGCAAATTCAACGATCTCATCAAACTTGCGCTTGATCTCCGCCCGCCCCATACCCAATATCGCCCCATTCAAATAGATATTCTCACGCCCGCTCAACTCCGGATGAAAACCCGTACCCACCTCCAGCAAACTGCCCACCCTCCCCCACAACCGCGCCCGCCCTTCAGTCGGCTCCGTAATACGCGACAAAATCTTCAACAACGTACTCTTACCCGCGCCATTATGACCCACAATCCCAATCACCTCACCCGCCTCCACCTCAAATCCAACCTCCCGCAACGCCCAGAAAGTCCCCTCCGTTTCCTCCGTACGCTCACGCAACGCCTTCAATCGACGAAACGGAGCCTTCGCCAAACCCACCAGCACATCCCGAAAAGTCGCGTGAGGGTCCGCAGCCAAACCTAACTGGTAAGACTTCCCAATCCCTTCCGCTGATATCACTCGCTTACTCAATCGTTTGCCACCTGATTACGCCACACGGTTAAACGCCGCACCGCCATGCGCGATACATCCATAAGCCGGATTCCAGTTGTACAACACCTCGCCCGATCGATCAAAATCACATACGCAGAACATTGGCCCGGGGTTCACCACATCATACTGAACACGAGCCTCCGACAGATTACCCTCACCCACGCTCACGCTCATCACATAGTTCCCCGGCACAATATTCGTATCCGACAGGCGAATCTCAAACACCGCCCGCTCACCCTCCTCCACATCAATATCACACGCCGTAGAGGTCGTCAAAATCCCCTGGCCTCCCGCATCCGCAATCGTCACACCAAAACGCAACCCCTCCTTCTTCACCTTACTGTCAAGCTCAATCTCAAACACAAGGTCATCATTAAAGTAATACCCATACTCAATCGGCGTCTTCGCCCGAATCTTCATGATCCGGATCTTCTGCCCCAACTCAAACGAATAACGCGCCGCCTCCGAAAAATCCTCACCACTGCTGCTGCGAAACAGGTTCAGATACTCCGTCACCACCTTCTTCGTCTCATCGTGCATCACCGACCTCCCACCGCTCATCAACACACAGCTATTCGTCAGGCTCTGGATCGCCGACATGTTATGACTCACAAACAACACCGTCCGACCCGTCTTGCTCACCTCACTCATCCGCCCCAGGCACTTCCTCTGAAATGCCGCATCACCCACCGCCAGCACCTCATCCACAATCAACACCTCAGGTTCAAGATGCGCCGCCACCGCAAACGCCAGCCGCACATACATCCCTGACGAATAACGCTTCACCGGTGTATCCAGAAAACGCTCCACCTCCGCAAACTCAACGATCTCATCAAACTTGCGCTTGATCTCCGCCCGCCCCATGCCCAATATCGCACCATTCAAATAAATATTCTCACGCCCACTCAGTTCCGGGTGAAACCCCGTACCCACCTCCAGCAAACTGCCCACACGCCCCCGAATCGTCGCACGTCCCACCGTCGGCTCCGTAATCTTCGATAGCACCTTTAACAGCGTACTCTTCCCCGCCCCATTGGGCCCAATAATCCCAACAATCTCACCCTCCGGTATCTCAAACCCCACATCCTTCAACGCCCAGAACAGATTCTCATCCCCCGCCCCGCCTCCACCGCGCAACGCCGCAAATCGACGAAACGGAGCCTTCAACAACGACACCATCGCATCACGAAACGTCTCATAACTCTCCCCCTGCGAGCCAAGCTGATAGCTCTTGCTCACGCCCTCAACCACGATACTCTTGTCATTCTTCACTGCTGTTCTCCTCACACCACTTCCCGTCAATTCGCTCAGGCTTCCCCATCACCCCCACCGCTCAATCTCCCTTTCCGTTATCCTGTCCCTTTTCCCCGCCCGGCTTCACACCCGTCATCCCCAGATTGATCCAGCCGTGGTCATACGTCCTCACCTCGCTCCGATCCATCTCGCGCACATCCTCCAGCCCCGTCGCCTCGAGCAACTCACGCAAGAAACGCGGCGAAAACAACGCCCGATGCCAGTTCGAAGATTGCGTCGTACCCGTGCCATCCCCAAACGTAAACACACGACCATTCGCCCACAAACAAGGATCTTGACCCTCATTATTCTTCCACCAACCATCCTCCTTAAAACGCTCACCACCCTCAAGCTCCGCCTCCACAAACGCCTTACAGATCTTCAATCCATCAGGCGTCCAGATATCAAGCCGCCCACCCGGCTTCAGGATCCTCACCCACTCCTTCACCACATCTTTCAACTGATACCACGCCACATGCTCAATAATGTGGCTCGCATACACCACCTCAAACGTATCATCCTCAAATGGCAACGGCTTCGTCGCATCCGCAACATAATCCGCATCACCAAAACCATGAAGATTCAACGTTTCAAACCCCTCCACAGGCTCAGGCCCCGGACCAATCTCCAAACATCGATGCGCACGCTTCGCATTCGCCTTCAAATTCGCCGACGTCTTCACCCGATCCCGTATGCCATACAAAATTCGACGTATCATGACGTTCCTCTGTCAAATCACCTCACCCACCGACCAATCTCTCATCGACCAGTCCCAAATGCCTTCCGCAACCCTCACAATCCTTCCGAAGACATCGCGAGGTCGCCCAAGTGCGTCGTAAGACTTTCCTGGGGCGTCGCAAAAACTTCCGGGGGGAAACTTCCGGGGGGGAAACTTCCGGGGGGTTAGGCGATGTCGGCAAATCGTCGCTCCATTTTCTTAAAGTAGAATAGCCCGAACGTAAACAGTCCAAGCGCCATCACCATCGAAATCAGGAAGTTCAACAGCTCAATAGGCTGCCCCAGGATCGACCAGCGGTATCCTTCAATAATCCCCGCCATCGGGTTCAACGCCAGAATCCACTGGTACTCACTCGGCACCAGCGTCACCGGATAAATCACCGGACTCAAAAACATCATCGCCTGCAACGCAAACGGAATCACATAACGGAAATCCCGATACGTCACCGTCAACGCCGACAACAGGTAACTGGCCCCCAACGCCGTCATCAACGTCAACAACACAAGCCCCGGCACAAAGATCACCGCCCAACTCACACTCTGCTGATAAATCAACAACACACCCGCATACAACGTCATCGAGATCATCATATCCACCAGCCCCGCCCCCACCGTCGCGCTCGGAACAAACAACCTCGGAAAATAGATCTTCGTCAACAGGTTCTGCTGATTAATCAGACTCTGCCCAGCCTGCGTCACCGTGCTCTGGAAAAACTGCCACGGCAAAAGGCCCGCAAACACAAACACCGCATACGGAAACTCCGGCACACGACTCCCCATCCCCATCAACTCACCAAAGATCACCGCATAAACCGTCACCATGAACAACGGCTGCAAAACCGCCCACGCCACACCCAAAACCGTCTGCTTATACCTTACCTTGATATCACGCCATACCAGGAAAAACGCCAACTCCCGATAACGCACAATCTCACGCCAGTCCACACCGATCCAACCCTTACGCGGCTGAATCAACGTCACCTCGCGATCCATTACACCCGCGCCCCCATCCCCTTCAACACTCGCTGCCGTTCCTGACATAACAGTTCTACTCCCTGACTCCCCCAAACTTGACCCATCCGGTCCGTGGTCCCTTCTTCTTATCCACACAAATACTCCCCGCAAACCCGTACTCCCCGGTAAATGCTCCACACACCTGACCGGAAATATCCAAATTCCGGGGGGTGGGTCCTATAAGGATATACCTACAGGTCCACTTCCTGCATCGGCAATGACAAAGCGGGCCATTAATTCAATGGCCCGCCCTGGATAACTTCAACAATTCCTACCCGCTCACACCCCAATTCCTTACTGCGCCGTACCGCCCATCAAGAACACAGGCTTAAACTCACTCCGGTATCCCACCCATTCCTTTTCCTTTCTAAAACGCGTCTCCGCCCCGTCACCTGTCGGAATCGGCAAGTACGCCGCATCCTTACCCGGAGAAATAAACAACATCGAACCTGATTCCACCACATCATCACCCATCGGCCCTGATCTGAATTCACTCAATTTCAGGTGCGCGATCAACCACGCCAACGCCTCCTTCGAATCATTGCTATTCCCCGACAACAGGCAACGCTCCTTGATCGTATACGACCGACCGGAACTCGACTTCATCGCCCGGGCATCCAGATACGCTTGATGCGTCCCCAGATCCCACCGGCTTCGCGTCGGCTGACTATGACCCACCAGGGCAGCAGACTTGTCTGAGGTCAAACGTCGAAAATAAAGCAAAGGCAAACCCTGCCAAGGATCAATCAACTCCGGCATGTTATTTCCACCCGAGTCCTCATTAATCACGGCAAGCTCGTTAGCCTTCGCGCCGTAAAACGCTCCGTACTTGCGACCCTGGCCCTGCGCCGACAAGGTCCGCGGCCCTTCGCCAATCGCCTCGATATCCACCACGTACCCCGACTCAGGAAGCAATCCGCTCATGCTGAATTTCTCACCTCCACCTGTAGCATCACCCGACTTCTTAATCTGCCCCATCAGCGATACCACAAGGTTCTCATTACCCGAAAACTTATCCCGGCCTGCAAAATCCACTTCATCCACAATTCCCGGATTTCGGCTCAGCTCCGTCGCATACTTCGTCGATGCAACCTTCAAACCTGACAACTGCGCCTGAGCCGCGATTTCCTTACCCGAATCCGTGATCCCAGACAACGCCGGCAACAAAATCGCCGCCAACACAAGCAAAATCACAACCACCACCATCAGTTCAATCAGCGTAAAACCATTGACACGGCTCATTCTTGCCTCTTCCATGACTTGCCTCCAATACCAGAAATTAGGGGTTTCGTGTAGCCAGGCGGGATATTGCGCTACAACCTATTTTACCACAATCTCGCCCACTGGTCAAAACCCAAACCCCTCACCGACAACTCAAATCCATACGCACACACCCATTTTTCCACCGACATAATCCGCCTTCTGACGCAATCCAGCCCCACCCTTTCACACCACACCCCATCAACTCCCAACCTCCTTCACCCAAGCCTCGTGCAATCCCCGTAACCGCTTCACCAACCCCCCTTTTTCCTTCGCCCAATTCTTCCCCTCTGGCTTCTCCCCACTCAAATTCAATAGCTCCACACGCTTCCCACTCCCACTCCCTGTCAACTTCCAATCCCCTTCCCGCACCATCCACTTCTTCTGCCACTGCCAATGCAACACCCCATGAGGCCCATCCCCATCCTTCTCAATCACCTCCACCAGAGACTTCCCGTCAAACTTCACACCCTTCGCCTTCACACCACATAACTCCAACACCGTCGGCATCCAGTCCATCGCCGTCACCACCTGCCCCCTCACCAACCCGCCCTTAAACCTCCTCGGATACCGCAATATCGCCGGCACCCGAATCCCACCCTCATAAAACGTCCCCTTGCGCCCGCGCCACCTCCCCGTATTCCCCCCGCCCCCATTCGCCCCATACTTCTCCCCCTTCTTCATTCCACTCGTATGCCCATCCACCCGAATCGCATACCGCTCTTCCGAATGCCCGTTGTCCGACATGAAAATCACAATCGTATCCTTCGCCACCCCAACCTCATCCAACTTCTTCAACACCCTCCCCATCAACCCATCCACCGTCGACACCACCTTCGCATAACTTCTCCGCGGCATCTTCATGTCCTTATACCGCTCGTCAAAACGCTTATCCCCCTGCTCCGGATAATGCGGCAGGTTAAACGCCACATACAAAAAGAAAGGCCCCTTCTTATGCCTCTCAATAAAATCCACCGCACCTGCCGTCATCAGATCCGGAAAATACTCCCCACGCCTAAATTTCTCCTTGACACCCCGATACAAATCATGATACCCCGACCCATGTAAAAAATGATGATTGTAATTATCAATAAACCCGCCCCGATGCCCAAAAAACTCATCAAACCCCTGCTTCGTCGGCCCGTGCGTCGCCGCCGCCCCCAAATGCCACTTCCCATACAATCCCGTCGCATAACCCGCCCCCTTCAACGCCTCCGCCAGCGTCACCTCTGATAGCTTCATGTTCACACCCCGCTTCGCCTTCAAATTCCCCTGAGTCCACGAATTCACACCACTCCGCTGCGGATACCGCCCCGTCAACAACATCGCCCGCGCCGGACAACAAACCATATGCGCATACGCCGCCGTGAATCGCACACCCTCCTTCGCCAAACGATCCATATGTGGCGTATACAAATCCTTCGATCCATAACAACCCACATCCAACGTCCCCTGATCATCCGTCAAAAACACCACCACATTAGGCCTCAACACCCCACCACTCTTCCCCTCACAAACACCAACCCCCACCCCTATCAACATCATCAAACCAATGACCCAAAACCTCATTATTCACGTCCCTTCAATGATTCCCACGAACATCACCAACTCCCCCCCCAGTATATTAGCCCCGGACGCCCCCGTCCGGGGCGCGCCGCGGAAGACGAAGATCCGCGCCCCTACAAAAACCACCCATAACTAATCCCTCCCACAAAGCCAAATCTCCCAAAACCATCCCTCTCCCAACAACGGTCAAGCCAATATTATCAAACCCCATGAGCCCCCAACGCCCCCGTTGGCGGCTAATGGCAGAACTCGAAACATCCGCGCAAAAGTTCAAACAATAACAACACCTGGCCTCCCACCCTCCCAACTCCCAACTCCCAATTCCATCCCCTTCTCCGCCGTCCCCCCCATCAAATACACCGGCCTCGCCTC
>JANQQT010000152.1 GCA_028284925.1 Phycisphaeraceae bacterium
CACGACACCAATACCACTGGCACACCGGCTACGAACCACCACTCACCGTCGCCGCCCCACACATCGGCGCATGGATCGCCAAATTCAAAGGCCCCAAAAACCCCGCCATGCCCTCCTTCATCGACATCGGCCAGGGATTCTCAGGCGGAGAATCCGAAGAACTCAAGGCCTTCCACACCGCCGGGTGCCTCGGCTCTGAATACGGCCCCTTCATCATCACCGAACCCTCACAAGCCATCGACGCCGTACGACCCCCGGCCGGCATGAGCAAAAAACGCTTCCGACAACGCTACGCCGCATACAAGAAAATGCTCCAGGCCAGCCCCATCGCACGCTTCGGCTCCGACTACCAGAAACAATCACTCCTCCGTTCACTCGACAACGCCTACAAACTCCTCGACTCACCCGCCGCCAAAGCCTTCGATCTCGCACTCGAAAACAAAAAATCCTACGACGCTTACAACACCTCACGATTCGGACGCGGCTGCCTCCTCGCCAAACGACTCACCGAAGCAGGCGCACGATTCATCGAAGTCACCACCGAATACATCCCCTTCAAAGGCTTCGACACCCACGAAAACGGCCACACACGCATGGCCGCCATGAAAAAACAAATCGACCGACCCATCGCACAACTTGTCCGCGACCTCGAAAAATCCAAACTCCTCGACCGCACACTCATCGTTCTCGCATCCGAATTCTCCCGCGACATGATGATCGAAGGCAAATCCACCAAGCCCGTCCGAAATCAGGTCCGACAACCCGACATCATCAACGACAAGAAATTCTACGGCATGCACCGACACTTCACCGCCGCCGGCTCCTGCCTCATCTTCGGCGGCGGCGCCAAAAAAGGTCACCTCCACGGCATCACCGCCGACCAACGCCCCTGCACCACCATCAAGGACCCCGTCTCCGTCACCGACCTCCACGCCACCATCTTCCACACACTCAGCATCCCCCCCAACGCCAACATCAAAATAGAAGAACGACCCTTCTACGTCACCAAAGACGCCACCGGCAAACCCATCAAAAAAATCCTCACCCACGCATAGAAACTCCCCACCTCATTTCCCCACATTCAGCCGATAGCCCTTCTCCTCCGAATCCGCTACCCGCCGCGCCATCCCCGTCTCCTTATTCACCGACACAACCAAATAAAAAGATGCCTGACGCGCCGATACAAAATCATACACCACCGCAATCACATACGTCGCACCTTCATCTCGCATCAGAACAACACCCGCCGGTGTCCGATCTCGATACACCGCCTTCGCATAGGTCTCTGCATGCACCTTCGCGTCTATCAAGTCATGATCCGTCCGATACAAACGTACCAGGATGTGCCAGGTCGCATACATCCCAAACATCGAAAACCCCGCCAAGACCACAAATACCGCTCGAGGATAGGTGATCCACGCAAACAACCCCGACGCAAACATTACCAATAACGCTAACCCTACCTGGCCGCTCTCCGGACTCGACAACCACCGCGATGATTTGGATATCTTGTTAATGGACATGGCGACATAATAATAGCCTCGAATCCCCTTGAGTCCCACCAAAAAAGCTCCCCCGTCACGAGCCAAACCCGCTTCGAGGGAGCGCCAGCCATCAGCCTTTCAAAAACCCACCCCATCTCACCCACCCAACATTCACGACCCCTTCGCGCCCGACACCTTGGACTTCCCTTCCGGAACGCCCGGCAAACCCGGCGCCGGCGCATGATGCTTCTTATCCTTAAACGGCGTCGTCGAAAACTTCGATCGAACATCACCCTTTGCCTTACCCGGAACCAACGGATGCCGCACATTCGGCTCAGGCTTCGCAGACGCCCCAACACTCCCGTACGCCGACCCGCCGCCACGCTTCTTACCCACCGTCGTAAACGCCTTATTCGTAATCAACCACTTCCCATTCATCTTAAACAGCGTCAAAAACTCATGAAACGTCTCACCCTGCCAACGAAACATCACCCGCGCCGTCGCAATCTTCTTATCAATCACATCCACACTCATCACATACCCGTTCGCCGCCGCATCCTTCGCCGAAACCCACGTCTTCATCGCGCCACTCACCGGCACGGAACTCACACCCATCTTCCGATCCTTCCCCTTCGATAAATACTGAACCCGCCCGTTCGTCGTGTCCCAAACCTCACCCAGCTTCTTCACATCACCCTGCCGTATCGCCAGGAAATGCTGGTTAATCACCCGCGTCACATCCGCCCGATCCTTCGCCGAGGTATGCGGCAGCGGAACCCTCAACACCTTCATCCCGCTCACCGAAAACCCAATGAGTCCCACCACGCACAACGCCGCAACCCCCACCCCAATCACACGACCATTCGCTCGAATCGATTTCATCACGCATGCTCCTTTCAGCACATTGAATGTAACAGTTTGTAAAGGAAATTCTTCATGTCCATGAACAAATATACGCACCAAACCCCCACCCGTTTGTAAGCCCCCCGTAACGCGCGTCTGTCATCATGCCACAAGCCGACTCAATCTCGATGTCAAGGAAATTAACCCCCGACGCCCTCGTCAGGGGCGCGCCGCGGAGAACGAAAATTCGCGCGCAACAAAAACCACCCTTGCCCTTATTCCTCCCATCCAACCAAACTCCCAACGGCAGTCTGTCTCCCGTCATCTTTGAATCTCCCACCCCAACTCCTTATTAACCCCAGGCGCCCCGCCTGGGGCGCGCCGCAGAGAACGAAGATTCGCGCGCACCAGAAACCACCAACCATCCATCATCCTCCCACTCAAGCCCGCACCCCTCCCCATCTCCATTCATCTGTCAATAAAATAAATCCTCATCCATTAGCCCCCATCGCCCGTGCTGGGGGCCCGCCGCACAAATTCTACAACGCGGCGCCAAATTTCAACCACCCTCCAACTTCCTCAACTCCCCCAAAACCAAACTCCCAACGACAATCCATCTCCCGCCATCTCCAATCCTCCCGCCCCAACCCTTATTAACCCCAGGCGCCCCGCCTGGGGCGCGC
>JANQQT010000169.1 GCA_028284925.1 Phycisphaeraceae bacterium
ATATACACATGCCCGCCCCCCGCGACGATTCCATTATGGATAAACCCATGCAGAGCCGGTTGGGTCCATAGTAGCTTCTTCGTGCGACGGTCGTAGGCAACCAGGCCCGCTGAGGCCGACACATCCAACACAGACTTCCTGATCGAACTGTCCCTCTTGGAAAAATTCGCAAAACCGAATCCGCCCAGCAGGATATCGCCGTAGACCGCGATAAATCCCCATTTCGGAGGTGTCGCGGAGCCATTGCCCGGTGGGAGTTTTATGACGTCAATCCTTTTACCTGTAGCGGCATCCAAAATAACACACTCAGACCCAACCGCGATATACACGCGATTTTCGGTAAGGACGTAATTGGATCCGCGTGCATTGGCGCCAGGGATATGCTTCTGGTTGTAGGCAGTCGAAAGGGGCGTGTAGGCATAACTCTTATCATAATAAATGCCGTAGGTTTCGAGGTCTTTAAATTTGGTTGTCCACAACACCCGACCCGTGTATACATCACGAGCCGTGAAGCTGTTCATACCTTCAAGCACCATGCGGCCGTTGACAACTTGCTCCGGCGGGCCGTGCCCGTGGCGGGGGAGGACATCATCGTGCGAGTTTCCGCCAAACCAGAGAAGGCCCAACGGAAGTCGGACGCGTGTATCGTTGGATTTGACCGTGTTGGCAACATCGCCGTGCTGATGGGTCCAATCGGCAGCGCCGGGCAGCCGACCGGATCGCACGAAGAACGTACCGGATGCGCCGCGTTTGACCTTCCAGGTTCCTTTGTCCTTCTCTACAAACGATGCGAAATGCTTGAGGATTCGATCCGATTGCGGACCGGGGATGTACAGCGTGCCCCCATAGGGACGCACGGAATTGGCGGTGAAACGAACGGTTGTGGGATTGGCAAAATCCGAAAGAAAGGACTTACCGATAAGGATGAGGTGAGCAACGTAGTGGGGTGCGAGATAAGAGGTGGGTGTACCTTCGTGTAGGGTGATGCGCGTGCCGTAGAGGCCGGCGTCATCCAGTTTTTTGCGTAATGATTGGATTTTCGCAGGATCTGGATCGACGGCCACGATGTGTATTTTTGAATGCTGGGCAATGGCGGTGATAAGAGAACCATCGTCAATGCCATATGCCAACGCGTAACCGGAAGTGTCTTTGACGCCTGCCAGGATGGACCTGGCAACTATCTCAGTATCGGTATCCACAGGTAGGGTCGATTTTTTCTTTACCATCACGCTAGGCGCAACCGCTTTAGGACCAAACGCGAGGATATCACCCTCGAGAGTTACGGCGTACAGATGATCCGATGCAGCCAGAAGACGAAGGACGGTCCCCTTGACGGGAATTTTCCATGCGATAGAAGGTATGCCCGAAGCGTCAACGGGCAAGTTAATGGCCGTGATGTGGGTCTTACCCGCTGCATAAATGGTTGAACCAGCCTTGATAATGTCACCTGAACCATCAGCGGGAATGGTCAGTGAAGACTTGCCGGCAGAGTTGGTGATAACGACTTGTGAATTTCCTTTTCGCCCCACCCAGGTAATCATGCGATCGCCATCGAGGACGGGTTCGTTGACCACAAGTCTGGTGGCGCCCCCGGATTTCAGATCGTGCGCCCTTACACCTCGATATCGCGTGTGGACAAAGAACTGCTTGTCGTTGGCAATGACGAATGAGCCGCCTGTACCTTTGCCGCCGATCCTGAAGTGGAGTTGCCTGCCGGTCTTGCGGTCAAAGACGGCTGCCGTGGATCGCCCGCCGGGGACGACGAGATAGTCTTTGGTAGCTCCGAGCGTACCCTGAGGTCCAACGCCTGCGAACGAAGGCGTGGAATGTGGTTGCTTAATGTAATCCGCAGACGTTCCATCGTTCACCCAAATCTTCTTACCGGTTTTCGCATCCAGTGCGTAGATGAACGTCCCCATGAAGGGCCAAATGGAGGCGGCAAAGTAGACGGTGTTATCGCGGACGACCGGCCCCCCGCGCGCGGGCCAGGCGGAGATGATGCGACGATTGCCCAGGGCCTTGCGTGCATAGGGCGCTCCCCGGAATTTCCACTTGAGCTTGCCGGATTCGGCATGAATGGCATACAGGTAACCATCATCCGAAACGATGAAGACGGTGTCGTTCCAGCAAGCCGCCGGAAAGCGAACGGGGCCATCCGTATAAAAACGCCAGAGTTCCTTCCCGGTCGTCGCATCGAGCGCCAGCAACTTGTCAGAGTCATTGAAATTGATGAACAGACGCCCATCCTTGGCCACGGGTTCGAATAGTTTGTCATAGGGCATCAGGTCATGATTCAGCGGGTCATCCCAGACCTGATCTCTTTTGGAAAACTTCCACGTCCAGACATGGTGAAGCTTTTTGGGAAGGGTGTGTGGCGAGGAGGCGGTATGGCCCGGCGTTGCGCGCCAGAGGGGCCAATCACCGGCGAACGCCGATTGGGCAGATGTCAGGAGCGTGGCGATGGCAGCGATAAGAAAAAAATGATTTTTCATGCTATACCGTTTTGTCGTGGTTTGGATTTGCGGGGCGTGCCGAAATTCGACCGCGATTGGTCACCCTTATTATAGCCCACAACAGGTGCTATGAGCGGAAGATGTGGAATCCTGTGTTTGAGTGAGCAATACTCGTGTTCCATGAAGAAAGGACAAGGAATTCATGATTAAGTCGAGTGTAACGGTGAGTCTGGTGGATGAGGCACGCGGCGGGCCGTTTGTTTATTGGGACGACCTGGCGGCAGCTTGTGGGAAGGCAAAGGGATTGGGGTATGACGCGATCGAACTCTTTGCCCCAGGAGCAAACGCGGTCGACAAGGGGGAATTGAAAGGTCTTCTGGAAGAGCATGGCCTGGAACTGGCCGCAGTCGGAACCGGCGCGGGTATGGTGATTCATGGGCTATCTCTGACAAGCGGCAGTGCGAGTGAACGAGAAAGGGCGCGCGGGTTTGTCAAAGAAATGATCGACTACGGAGGTGAGTTCGGGGCCAGCGCAATTATCGGCTCAATGCAGGGCAGACATGGCAGCGAGGTAAGCCCGGATCAGGCCATGGGATATCTGAAGGAGGCTCTGGTGGATCTTGGTCATCATGCCAAGGCTTATGATATGCCTCTTATTTATGAGCCTCTGAACCGCTATGAGACTAATCTGATCAATCGGATGGGGGATGGCGCTGCACTTTGCGAATCGCTGGGCGAAGGAGCAAATGTCGTGCTGCTGGCCGATCTTTTCCACATGAATATTGAGGAAACCACGGTTGCAGATGGCGTTCGCGATGGCGGCAAATGGATCGGGCATGTGCACTTCGTAGATTCCAACAGAAGACCGGTGGGGCTGGGCCATACGGATTTTGGACCGATTGTCGAGGCGTTGAAGGATATTGGGTACGACGGTTATGCCAGTGCCGAGGCGTTCGCGTATCCGGACAGCGATGAGGCCGCACGACTGACGATGGAGGGATATCGTCGCTGGTTCGGCTAAATCGATGATTTTGGGTGTTTTGGCGTGAACGCACGGCAGATTTCGACGTAAAATGTACGTGGACTTATGAAGCAAAAGGGCCAATAATATGGGTTCATTGGCGGGTTGGCTAATCCGGGGGAGGCGACACGAATTTTGGCCGACATGAAGGGATGAAAGGTCACACCGTTTTTTGGAATGCAAGAACCTAGAAGATCCTGTAATCAGAAGGGATTTCAGTCATGAGTAGCTCGAACGAAGGCGGCGGCGGCGGGGCATTATTTGTGATCATGCTTGGGGCAGCAATTATCGTCGTAGGCGCGGTCCTTTTCATCAACGTCGAAAATGAGCCTGCGGATGACCCTGCCAAGAAAGACGGTGAAGTTGCGCAACGCAATAAGCCTGGAAACGATGGCGACAAAAAAGATGAGAGTAAGAAGGACGGGGATAAGAAGGTTGGGGATAAGAATAGCCCGACAGGGAATGGCGATAAGACAAATGTTAATTCAGGAGATGGAAAGGTCGAGTGGGCGCCGGTGGAGGTTGCATTGCCGTTTGCCGCATTCCCCGGGACACCCAAGGAAGTACCGAAGGGATTAAAGATCAATAAGAAAATGCTGGGCAAGAAGCGGCCGCAACTAATGGCGCCGAAAGGATCCATGGTCTTGTCCGAACGGAAAAAGGTAACTTCCAGTGACAAAGAAATCTTCATTGGCGAGCTTTCGATGGTGACCGATGGAGATAAGGAAGCTGACAGCAGCACCTTTGTGGAATTGCGTGACGGCCCACAGTGGGTTCAGATCGATCTTGAAAAGTCGCACGAAATCATGGCGGTCTTTATGTGGCATAACCACATGGATGCACGTGTGTACCGTGATGTGGTCGTGCAGGTAAGTGATGATCCGGAATTCAAGAAGAACGTGACGACTATTTTTAATAACGATCACGACAATTCCCTGAAATTCGGCAAGGGTGATGATTACGAATATTTTGAATCGGATGAAGGCGGGCTGGCCGTTGCGTTTGACAGGAGAACCGGAAAGGGCGTCAAGGCAAGGTATGTACGTTGCTGGTCCAACGGGTCAACGGATAACGACCAGAATCACTACAACGAAGTAGAAGTATGGGGGCTTCCCGGCGGCGAAACAGGCGCGGTGGTAAAGAAGAACGGTGGGAATGACGTTAAAAAAACCACTTCCACGAAAACGATAGAGCTGGCGGAGTTGCCTGTGGAGCTGCCGAACCCGGCCTTTGCGGGAACGCCTAAGGAAGTGCCGAAAGGCGTCCGAATTGACAAGAGGCGTCACGGCAAGAAACGCGGAAAGATCATGGCGCCGAAGGGGTTGAAGAATGTTTCATTTGAGAAGCCGGTGACGTCCAGTGATACAAACATCTTCATTGGTGAAATTGAATTTGTGACCGACGGCGAGAAAGACCCGCTGGATAGTACGTTTGTCGAATTGGCGCCCGGGAAGCAATGGGTACAGGTTGATCTGGAAGCTGAACATGAAATCGGCGTGATTATGGTGTGGCACTACCACCTGGAGCCACGCGTGTATCGCGATATGGTGGTGGAGATCTCCAACGACAAGGATTTCATTAAGGGTGTGACGGTGGTCTACAACAATGACCACGATAACTCTCTCGGCAAGGGGGCCGGCAAGGACTATGAGTATTTTGAGTCCGAGGAAGGCGAAGCCGTGATGGTGTTTGATGCCAAGACAGGAAAGGGAAGAAAAGCACGCTATGTGCGTGTGTACTCCAAGGGTTCGACGGAGAACGATGCAAACCACTTCACGGAGGTGGAAGTCTGGGCTATGCCCAACGGGAAGAGCGGCGAAAAAGGAGCAAAGGGTGAGAAAGGCTCGAAGGGAGAGAAGAAAACCGGTAAGAACGATAAGACTGACGACAAAGGTAAAGGTAAAGGTAAGGGCAAAAAGGTTGCACTGGTTCCCTTGCCTGTGGAATTGCCGAATCCGGCTTTTGCAGGAACTCCCAAGGAGATTCCAAAAGGCATTCGGATTGACAAGAAACGTCACGGTAAGAAGCGCGGCAAGATCATGGCGCCCAAGGGCCTGAAGAATGTCGCGTTTGAGAAGCCAGTCACTTCAAGCGACGACAATATCTTTATCGGTGAAATCGAGTTTGTGACGGATGGCGAAAAAGACCCGCTGGACAGTACCTTCGTGGAATTGGCGCCGGGGAAGCAATGGGTGCAGATCGATCTGAAGAAAGAATTTGAGATCGGGGTGATTCTGGTGTGGCACTATCACTCGGACCCGCGTGTCTATCGCGATGTGGTGATTCAAATTTCCAACGATAAAAATTTCAAGAAGGGTGTCGTGACGGTTTACAACAACGATCACGACAACTCATCCAAGTTTGGCGTCGGGAAGAATTACGAGTACTTCGAATCGGAGGAAGGCGAGGCGGTTAAGGTCTTCAATGAAAAGACAGGGATTGGAAAGAAGGCACGCTATGTCAGGCTTTACTCCAACGGTTCGACGGAAAATGATTCGAATCATGTGACAGAGGTTGAAGTCTGGGCCAAGCCCGTGACCAAGGGGAAGAAGGGTGAAAAAGGGGCGAAAGGCGCCAAGGGGGAAGGCCGGAAAGTTTCGAAGAAGGAAAAAGGCAAGACCCGCAAAGTCAAACTCGCCCCCCTGCCTCTGGAACTTCCTGACCCTGCCTTCGTGGGAACGCCCAAAGCCATACCGAAAGGCGTGAGAATTGATAAGAAACGCCATGGAAAGAAGCGGGGCAAGATCATGGCGCCGAAGGGCTTGAAAATGTTGCGGCGGGCAAGTCGGTCACTTCAAGCGATACCAATATCTTTATCGGCGAGATCGATTACGTAACCAATGGGGAGAAAGAAGCTTATGACGGGCAATGGGTGGAACTGGCATACGGCAAGCAATGGATTCAAATTGACTTGGCGGCAGAGCATGAAATTGGCGTCATCATGGTGTGGCATTATCACATGGACCCGCGTGTGTATCGGGATGTGGTCATTCAGATTTCCAATGACAAGAACTTCAAGAAAGGCGTGACCACGGTCTATAACAACGATCACGATAACTCCTTGAAGTTTGGCGCTGGTAAGAATTACGAATATTTCGAGTCGGAAGAAGGTGAAGCCGCGATCGTATTTAACCCGAAGACGGGGAAAGGGAAAATGGCTCGATATGTAAGGCTGTATTCCAATGGTTCGACGGAGAATGACCAGAATCATTACTCGGAGGTAGAGGTCTGGGCGAAACCGAAGGGTAAGAAGTAAACACATATTCCTAAGGGACACATGTCATTCAAAGTGGGCGTGGGGTGTTTGTTATGCGCCGTGAAGGTAGCTTGAAGTTGGATTTATGCCGGATATTCGAGCATAAGACGGCGTTTTGGGTGTAAAATGCTGAGTGTGCATTGGGAAGGGTCGCATGCCGACCGATAATGGATATATTCCGAATCGACACGGGGTGAGAGAATTAATCCTTAAAGCGTGGTGATGGATGACACTCGGGCGGGTTTGGGGAAGGCCATTGCGATGAAAGTATTAAAGCTGATTCTGTTTCTGGCAGTCGGAGCAAGCGTTGTGATCGGCGGCTATTGGCTACGTTATCCGCAAGGAGCCAACGAAACAGCAGGTGTGAAGGTCGAAGAGGTTCTAGGCGTAAAGGGCGTGAAGTGGGATGTCTCCATCAGCGCTCGAGCAATGCACAGCGATGAGGCGGTGAATGCCCGAAAGTTCTCGGCACTGCTGGAAGAGGGCAATTACAAGTATGATCCCAAACACTTCCACGGGCCGGCATTACCCTATGCAACACTGGGATATGCGAAAGCAAAGAATATTGACAAGTATGTAGATACGGATGAAGCATTTTATCGGGAAGTTATTCTGCTTTTCGGAATGACGTTGATCGTGTTGACATTGCTGGCGGCGATGGGATTGGGGTTGGGGGCGGCGTTAGCAGCAGCAGTATTGTGTGCCGTGTCACCTGCGATGGTTTTTTTCAGTCAGTACCACATTCACGAAATGTTGCTGGTGGTGTTTACCTTTGGGGCAATCCTATTCGGCCTGGCCTACGCCAAACATCGATTTGCAGGTTGGGCGATTGGGTGCGGTGTATGCCTCGGACTAATGCACGCCACGAAGGAAACAGGTGTGATTGCCGGTGGATGCATGTTGCTGGCGCTCGCGGTTTCCGCAATAGTGCCGGTTCGGTGGAAACGACCCAAGTACGTCGGGATAGAGGATGAGGATTGGGAGGAACGTGAAGCCG
This sequence comes from Phycisphaeraceae bacterium, assembly GCA_028284925.1. Classification (GTDB taxonomy): domain Bacteria; phylum Planctomycetota; class Phycisphaerae; order Phycisphaerales; family Zrk34; genus JANQQT01. The sequence continues at coordinate 7,728 of JANQQT010000169.1, forward strand.
AAGCCAAGGCTCAGGTGGAAAACGCAGAACAGAAGAAGGTCAACTGGTGGCACATGAACTGGGGATTCCTGTCAGCGGTGGTGGTGGTCGTGGTGCTTTTTTCGAGTTTCTTCACGAACTGGGGCGGTGTGGTGGATTCAGTCACGACCTACAAGGTTTATCTGGAACGTGCAAAGGGTGAAGGGGATTCAAAACTTTTTCCCATCCATACCCACGAAACCTGGTGGTACATGAACTTGCTATGGGAGTACCCCGAAGCCCCCCCGCTACCAAAAGCCAAGCCCGGTAAAGCTGATTCAAAAGGCACGGCTGCGAAGAAAAAGCCGACCCGCATTTTTTTCAGCGAGAAACTCATTCTGATCCTTGCCGGCATTGGCGGGTTGTTCGGCCTAACCGGAATCGGAATACGAGAAAAACACCGAAGATTCAGCCGCTTCATGGTCTTGTATACCGGCCTGATGATATTGGTGTATTCGTTCATACCCTACAAAACCCCCTGGACAATGCTTAGCTTCCTGCACGGCATGATTGTCGTCGCAGGTATCGGTGTCGGTGTGATCGGCGGACTCTTGTTGCGATGGCGATGGGCGTGGATCAAGGGAGGACTGGCGATTGGTGTAGGTGTCACCCTCGCGCTGGCAAGCGGTGCCGGCGGGTATGCACTTTGGGATGGTTGGTGGGATCGCGTACTCGACGCAATCGGCCGGGTCGAGGGATGGATGATTGGCGTAGCCGCTATTAGCGTCACCGGATTGCTTGCGCTGGATCTGATTATTCGAAGAAATGGAATTGCAGGCTCCGTCGCATGGCTGGCCGCAATACTCGCCTTAGGCCTGGGGGCCTATGAACTCGGTCGGCAGGCGTGGTTGGGAAGTTACCATCCGGCATACCTAATTGAAAGTCGCAACCCTTATGTTTACGCCCATTCGACGCCGGATGTGAAGAGATATTCGACGCACATCAAAGCGGTCGAGAAAATCATGGGTGATGAAGAGGTCACCATCTGGATTTTCGATCCGGGCATCATAGAGCCGCTCCCGTTTTACTTGAGAAACTATCCTGTGAAGTACTTTCCGAAGGGCTTTCCATCAGAAGTGACCGCTGCGTTTCTAATCGTTGAACCGGATGCGATATCCAACGAGGAATACGAAAAGCTGACCGAGAAGTACACGGATCAGCGCATGGGGATTCGACCGCAGGATTATCGCCTGTTGTTTACCAGGCAGGACCTGTTTGAGAAGTGGGTTGAAACCCAGTAATCGGGATGAGTAGTACGGTTGTTTGCAGACGGCGACGGTGATATGTTGGGTGCATGATTAACTTCAGACTTGATGGCAAACGGGCGCTGATTGGTGGAGGCAGCAGCGGAATCGGTCTTGGCATTGCACGCGGATTCCTGGAAGCAGGAGCAAGCGTAGTCCTCGCGGCGCGGAATGAGGAGAAGCTGACGGCTGCGAAAACCAAACTGGACAAAGAATTCGGCAAAACGGAAAAGGCGGTGGATGTCACCTCGTTCGACGTCCATGACGTGGAAGGTGTTGGAAATTGGTATGCAGAACTGGTCGAGAAGCATGGAGGATTCGATTTACTCGTCACCTGCGCGGCCACGACCCATCGGGCACGCGCGGATGAGTTAACCCTGGACCAGTGGCGGGAAGTCATGGATGTCAATTTGAATTCGGTGTTTGCCATGTGCCAGGCATTCGGCAAGGAACGCATCGCAAGTGGACAAAAGGGAAAGATCATTAATATTGCAAGCCTGATGACCTCGGCAACACGACCGGGAACAAGTGCCTATACGGCAACGAAAGGCGGTATCGGCCAACTCACCAAATCACTTGCATTGGACTGGGCGAGGAGTGGAATACAGGTCAATGCGATCGCCCCGGGATACGTCGCAACACCCTTGACACAGGCATTGCAGGACGATGCGGAGTTCACGCATTGGGTGGAAAGTCGGTGTCCTCTGGGGCGATGGGCGACGCCTGCGGACATGGCCGGCCCGGCGGTATTTCTGGCAAGCGACGCAAGCGACTTTATGACCGGCCAGACGATCTATGTCGACGGTGGATGGCTTTGCGGTTTATAAGATTGTCGCGAAACAAAAGTGAACCGGGATTTCCTTGTCAACGTACGCATGGAGTAAGACACCGGGGGCCTGAGCAAGGATTTGGCAATGAGTGAACAGGTAGGCATCATGAGGCGATTTGACTGGAAGTCTTTCTGGGGCATGTTTCTAGTCGCAATTGCACCGAGCGTGGGCGTACTGGCGACGCAGTTTTTTCAGGGAAGTAATTTCGGGCCTCTGGTATGGGTCTTTTCCAAAGCTTGGCTGTTTGGATTACCCGTACTCTGGCATTTGAAGGTAGACAAGGCGAAGCTGAGTTGGTCGAAGCCGGAGTTGGGCGGATGGACCATCGGAATCGTCAGCGGCGTGTTGATCCTTGTCGCCATCCTGGGCGTGTACTTCCTGGCCCGAGATCAAATCAATGCCAAAGTTCCGGACTTGCGTGCGGCGCTCGAGAATTTCAAACTGGATGCAAGATGGAAGTACATCCTCGGAGCGTTGTATTGGATCCTGATCAATTCCGTGCTTGAAGAGTACGTTTTTCGATGGTTTATCTTTCGCAAATGCGAAGCGCTCATGGGCGGAGCATGGGCGGTGGTCGCCGCGGGAATAATCTTCGTAGTGCATCACACCATCGCGATGAGCGCGTTTCTCCCCGCAGGACTAAATGCACTGGCAAGTTTCGGCATCTTCATCGGCGGCGCCATGTGGTCATGGATGTACCTGAAATATCGAAGCATCTGGATCGGATACATCAGCCACGCTTTCGCAGACATAGCAATCTTCGGATTGGGTTGGTATCTGGTGTATGTGTTGTAGTTTCAAGCGGTTCGAGAACTAATCGGACCAATGGTCTGCAATGATCCTCACCAACGCATCCGGAGCTTCGACGTGAATCCAGTGACCGGACGAAACGATGTGATAGTGAACGTTTGGTATGGTTTCAGCTAATGTTTGCATCATCTTCGCCGCATCGAGTGAAATAGCCTCGGATCGATCGGCGTGAATGAAGTGAATATGCATGTCCGCAGGTGGTGATTGAATCAAAGAAGTGAAATCCGAGGCAAAATAATCATCCAACAGCAATTCGATGTGATCAAGATCAAATCGCCAGCGAAGAGGCTTGCCTGAATTGGATTGCGAGTCTTCCCTTACCGCCTCGCGCATTGGACTGCGCGTCAGATTGGTTGCAAGCCACTGAGAAACGGAAAGTGGCAACCCATTCAACCGCATTTGTTCCATCGCTTCATTCCGGTCCCCAAACGTACCGGGAAGTGACCGAAGAAGCCGGATGACGCGTGGAGCTTCTCCCATCGGTGGTGTCGCTGCGTACGTCGAATCAAGAATAAACAGCTTTCTTACCAACTCAGAGTACATTCTCGCGACCTGAAGCGCAACCTTACCTCCAAATGAGTGTGCAATGATACTTACGCCAGATAATTCAAGGTGTTTGATCAGGCGACCAACATCATGAGCAGCTGCCTCAAGTGAATATGGCGGCGGTGTACCCAGTGAGTGACCGTGTTCAGGCAGGTCAATCAATATGGGGCAAATGGAAGCGTTTTGACCGTGAAGCAATTTAGCGAGTGGCTGAAGGTTCCGACCGGAACCCAGAATCCCATGCAGAAAAAGAACCGGCACGACTTCGGAAGAAGACATGGCAATCGGCAAGGTATGGTGAAGTAGCGGGCGTGATTCCATAGGAATGAAGGAGTCTAGGTACTCAAATCAGACAATCCATCCAACGAAATTTGCTTGGCGGCTCTGGATGTGAATCTCCTTGATTAGGGTATAATTGGATATCGAGAATGATGAATCGTCGATTGGGAGCGCATGGATGCGTTTGATCCGCGAGAATCTCAGGATTGGATGGATAGCGAGTCTGGGGGTCGTTCTATTGTCAATATGGATGGGGCCTCAAGAGGCTACAGCGATCACGCGCGATTGGAACGGGAGCATAGACTCACTATTTGGCCGGGATGGAAATTGGTCGCCCGCCGGCGTGCCGACTTCCGGCGATGCGATTCGTTTCGGGCTCTCCGGCGTGCACGAAGTTTCGTTTGATGCATCACGGTCAACCGGCCCCGTCACCTTTAGTCTGGGTGAAATGGCATGGCTGCCGGAGGACGTCATGGGGGCCGACGATATTATCCTTGAAACGGCGGGGCAAAACCTGATTAGCGGAGGGACTCTCCAAATTGAAGGCCGTGTGGGAAGAGAATTCACCTGGCAGTTGGATGGTGACCTTTTCGTTTCGAAGTTATTCGGTAGCGGTATGAGCCGTTTCAGGATCGGTTCCGATAGCATGTTGTTGCAAACCGCCGGCAGATTTCAGGTAGGCTCCAGCCGGGGTGGAGCCTTGGATATTGTTGGAGGAGAAATACGCAACATGGGTGGCGAGGTTTCCATTGGAGAAGGCGCCAATTCAAACGGCCTCGCTACCCTAAACGGACTGAATTCATCCTGGCAGGTAGAGAGTATGTTCCGCGTCGGTCGAAAAAACCTTGCCACCGGCAGATTGGAGATTCTCCAGGGAGGACAGTTGGATACCAACGAGTCTGCCGGCTTGGGCGCGCGCATAGGCGATGAATCAGGCAGCGCCGGAGAAGTCCTGGTGATGGGTTTACCGGACCCGGATGGAGACGGACCGGAAACGGCTGTCGAATCGATATGGACCAATCTCGGATTCATGCACGTCGGCAAGGATGGCATGGGCACGCTTGAGCTACAGGCAGGCGGAGTGGTGGAGAACACCACGGTTGGCATCACAGATGCCGAAGTAAGCGTGGGAACGGGACCAGCCGGTATGGGCGTGATATCAATTGACGGTCTTGGTTCACGCTTCTCTACAGGCGAGAGATTGAAAGTGGGCATCGAGGGCATCGGTGAGATTAACGTAACCAACGCGGGAAAACTAGAGAGCGGTTTTACCCAAATCGGCATGGACACCGATGGCAATGGCACAATCACTGTTGACGGAACTGGCTCCACTTGGGACGCCAGCGTGGTGGACATCGGGCGTGGCGGTTTAGGTAAGGTTGAGGTCTTAAATGGCGGAAAATTCACCAGCATCAGTGCCGAGATCGGAGACACAACCGGAGGAGAAGGAGAGGTAGAAGTATCGGGAGAGTCCTCTCTTTGGGAGGCCGGAATACTGACGATCGGGCCAAGAGGCAAAGGAACATTGACCATTCGTGATGGAGGCGCCGTAGCCGGCGGTCTAACCATCGTCAGCGATTTGAGTGGTGCAAGCGGAGAGGTAAAGGTTGAAGGCGCTGCGTCGACGTGGACCGCCGACCAGCTCCGAATCGGAAAGCGAGGCTTGGGAACGCTGGACGTGACGGATGGCGGAGCCGTAATCAGTGAAAGCGGATGGGTTGGCGAATCGGCGGGTGCAGCAGGCATCGTCACCGTTGCGGGAAACGGTGCCCGATGGCAGGTCAATGACGATCTGATCCTGGGCGGAACGTCTGGCGCATCCGGAGGTACCGGAAGGATCACGCTGGAGGATGATGGCAACCTTGAAATCAGAGGCAATCTCACCATGTACGCGGGTAGTCGAATCATCCTTGATGGTGGTGTGTTAATTGCGAATCAGCTATCCGAACCCACCGGCGGGGAAGTGCCGGGCGCGATTGACTGGAATCGCGGGACGCTACGCATCACAGGCGAAGCCGGACTTCGCCTGGGCGATACTCCCTTTATCAATGCGTCACAGAATTTGTCCGGCAGTCAATTCCTGGAAATCACCGAGAAACTGGTCATCACAACAGGCAACCAATTGAGCGCAAAAGGCGGTAATATCGTGGTTGGACAAGCTGAAATTGCTCCGGGAGGGACATGGACCATCTTGGGCGGCATTCAGGACTTTGGAGCAGGTTTGTTGAATGAGGGAAGCCTGGCCCTGATCAATGCATCAGCAACCGGTAACATCACAGGGACTTCGGGCGGCGAGGTCACGCTGGTCAACGGTGCGACGTTCAACGGCATATTCCTGGGCGCGGGCAATCTGGTAGGGAGCGGAACGGCGACATTCACTGGCGGATTCGGCGCAGCGGATGGCGCTGGATCACTTGACATTGAAGTCGATGTTACCTTGACGGAAACCAATACATTCTTCGTCGAAATCGGAGGAACATCAGCGGGCAGTGAATTCGACCAGGTCGTAATCGATGCCGATATTGACATTTCCGGTCGAATCAGCATCGCGCTGATTGATGGCTTCACGCCTGAAATCGGATCGCGTTTCGAAGTGCTGAAATTTGACAATCGCATCGGTGACTTTTCCGAGATCAACGGTGAGTTCGTCACGCAGGGCACTTTCTGGGTGAAATCCTGGGAAGATAACACTCTGGTACTAACACTTACCGCAATCGCAGGCGACGCCAATCTCGATGGCCTCGTCACCACCATCGATCTGGCAATTTGGGACGAGAACATTGGACGCTCATCCAATGTCGGCTTCGAGGATGGCGATTTTGACGGTGATGGCGATGTGGATGGATTCGACTTTCAGGTCTGGCAGCAACATTTTGGTCAATCCGTAAATGGCGGTGGGAATGGCTCGGCGTTATCCGAGATACCTGAATCCACGACCCTCTTGGGCTTGGCATTGGGTACCTTCATCATTGGCACACGACGATTAAGGACCTGATCCGAAGCGGACCATACCTGGACATTCAATCACCGCAATGTATCAACTGTCGCTTGGCGAATCATGCATTATGTGATATCGTTGCGGACTTAATTACACTCCCGGAATGACTTTCCCACGGAACGACTATCCCGGACAATGGAGGTAAACAAAATGGTCATGACACCCTCAACAATGCTCACGCTCGGCACCGAAGCGCCCGATTTCGAATTGGTTTCCACCGAAGGCCAAACCGTACGTTTGGGTGATTATGCAGGCAAGCCGCTCCTTGTCGCCTTCATCTGCAACCACTGCCCGTTTGTGAAACATCTTGGCGGCGCACTGGCGGATTTCGCCAGGGAATATGAAGCAAAGGGATTGGCAACCGTCGCCATCAGCTCAAACGACGTCGAGCAATATCCTGAAGACGGCCTTGAAGGTATGGCTGAGGAAAAGGCCAATTATGGATATCCTTTTGCCTATGCATGGGACGAAACGCAGGATGTCGCCAAAGCCTACCGCGCAGCCTGCACACCCGATTTCTTCCTCTTCAACGCCGACCATCAACTCGTTTATCGCGGCCAGTTTGACGAAACACGACCGGATAAAGGCACACCAACCGGAGCAGATATGCGTTCCGCCGCCGACACCCTCCTTGCGGGAAACGACATTCCCAAGGATCAGGCGCCCAGCGTCGGCTGCAATATCAAATGGAAAAAAGGCGGTGAGCCGGACTACTTCGGCGCACAATAAATGCACCATCCAGACATCCACCCTTTGTCGAAAACTGGATGATCCGCCTGATCCGGGTGATAACGAGACAGGGATTCTCCACATGAGCAATTTACCGCGCATACTCGAAGAAGAGGTAATGGACACCGACCAGGAAGTCGAAGCCTACGACCGCATGGACCACGAGGAACCCAAAGCGGCATTCGTAGAACGTCTTATCGAGCTTGGCGCACGAGGATTAATCCTGGATATCGGTACCGGACCGGGCCATTTCCCCCTTCACGTATGTGAAAAAATCGAAGGCTGCCATGTCGTTGGGATTGACATGGCACACAAGATGTTGGAGGTCGCCGATACCCGTCGCCTTGGAAGTCCATTCGCTGACCGAATCGAGTATCGAATCGGTAATGCCAAGCAAATCGAAGATTCGGATAATACTTACGATGTCGTCTGCAGCAACACCATCCTTCATCACATCCCTAAACCAGTGGACATGTTGCGCGAGGCCTGGCGTGTTCTCAAACCGAATGGCGTCCTGCTGATTCGTGATCTTTACCGCCCACGTGATGCGAACGAGCTCGACCGCATCGTGTCCGAACATGCCGCCGACTGCGACGCCTACCAAAAGCGCATGTTTGCCGAAAGTCTCCACGCCGCCCTGACCCCTGATGAGTTGCAGCACATCGCCACCGAGGCCGGCATGACAGGCGTGCAGGTCGTCGTGGATACGGATCGTCACATGAGCCTTCAGACATCCGTCGGCTAACTCAACGCATCCAAGTCTCCCGGAAGACAATTCGCAATCTGTAGCCTGTATACGTTGAAAAACAATTAGTGATCGGGAGACGTACCTCTGATGTTATAATCTGTAGTCATTGATCACCCCCGTAGAATTCATGGAGGCAAAACCATGAGATATAAGGCTGTAATGTTATCGGCAATAGCAACCGCGCTCCTGCTATGCGGACCAGTATTCGGAAAAGTTCCCAAGGGAATCAAACCTGAGGAAGCGAAGAAAATCGAAGCCGCCGCGCCGACCAGGGCCACCGTCAAACCCGCCAGGAAACGACGCGTACTGGCCTTCACACGACCGGCAGGATTCCGCCACCCCTCCATCCCTCACACCGCCTACGCCGTCAAAATGATGGGCGAAAAGAGCGGCGCGTTTGAGACCGTCATCAGCGATGACCTTTCCATGTTCCTCCCCGACAAGCTCAGCGAGTTTGATGCCGTCGTCCTCTGCAATACGACCGGTAAATGGATCAGGCCGCGCAAGAACGAGTCTCATCTCGACGAAAAAGTCTTACGCAAAAGCCTCATGAATTTCGTCAAGAGTGGAAAGGGAATTGCCGGCATCCACGCCGCTTCGGACGCCAATTATCACTGGGGAGAATTTGGTGTCCTGATCGGCGGTTGGTTCTGGGGACACCCCTGGCATGAAAAAGTCGGTATTCATGTTGAAGAAAAAGATCACCCGCTGGCCCGAGCCTTCAAAGGCAAGGATTTCACCATCACCGATGAAATCTATCAGTTCAAGGATCCATACACCAGAGAGAACGTTCGAGTACTCCTGCGTCTGGATACAAAGAAAACCAACATGAAGAAACGTGGCATTCGCCGCAGAGATGGCGACTTTGCCGTAGCGTGGTGCCGCTCGGAAGGCAAAGGACGCGTGTTCTACAGCTCGCTGGGCCACCGCAAGGAGATATTCTGGAACCCGACCATCATGGCCTTCTATCTGGACGGAATCCAGTACGCCATAGGAGACATTAAAGCGGACTCCAAAGCCAGTGCCAAAATCGGCCGGGCAACGGTCAAGAAATGAAATAAAGGTCAAACAATACCCGTTGTATTGACGCTATCGACATAAGCGGTGCGAGTTAAATTGATTTCCACTCGCGCCGCTGTTTTTATTGCTTACTACACGCTATCCCATTATTCCACGTCAATTGAATATTCCCCCAAAACCACTTCTAATCAAAAAATCGGGGCATCGAACACGCGGTTGATCTCGCACGTATTCGATGCCCCATATCCTGTTGACGGCCGGACCGTCACTTATTTCACAATCTTCAGGCGATCGAGTCAATCTTCCACGGCGCTCGCATATTCTTGCCGAGCTTACCGTTGGCCGACTTGTCATTGGTGACCGTCTCCGTCTTGGCGTCCCAATTCAATTTCTTACCACCGAGTCGCATCGACAATAATCCCAGATGGCCCGGCGTGGCAGACCGATGCGCAACCTCAGCCGGAGTAATCGTTGGCTTACGCGTCTTACAACACTCAATGAAGTTTCGCCAGTGATCCTGCGAGTAATACGCCTTTTTCGAACCTCGCTCAAACTTTCGCTTCGTCCACTCCGGATTCGAAGCCTTAAAGCGACCGCGATTCACATGGACCCAATTCCCATCCTCACCGATCCACTTCGTACCGCCGCCGATGTCGCGATGTCCGCCTGCAATTACAACTTCCACACCGTTCGGATACTGGCAGTTAATCCGATACTTCGTACAGGTATTCCAGATTGCCTTGGGATCAGGGAAATCACCCTTACCTTCAACCGTCAAAGGTCCAATCTTGTCATCCGGTCCGATACCAAATTCCGTATCCGCAAGTCCCCAGTGTGCAATATCACAGTGGTGTCCAATCCAGTCCATCAACTGGCCGCCGCCAATGTTGTAATTCCATCGCCAGTTCTTATGCGAACGACACCGGTTATAAGGCTCCATCTTCGCCGGACCAATCCACATGTCATAATTCAATTCCTTCGGCGGATCAGAATCCGGACACTTGTTGCCGGTACGATTGAAGTCCGCATGGCCCGAGGGCAATCCCACCTCAACCCGTTTCACCTTACCGATATGACCATTATGAACCAATTCAACCCCCTGGCGGAAATTAAACACCGAACGCTGCCAAGAACCGGTCTGCCAAATACGTTTATTCTTCGCCATCGCATCCGCCATCGCCCGACCTTCACGAAGCGTGTGCGAAATCGGCTTCTCACCAAACACATCCTTCTTGGAGTTCGCCGCGATAATCGCCGGAATCGCATGCCAGTGATCCGGCAGAGCCATCATCACCGCGTCAATATCCTTCCGCGCCAGCAGATCGCGGAAGTCATCATACGCTTTGCAATCCTTGTTCTTATACTTCCTGTTAACGCGATTCTGGGCATTCCTCAAATGGTTCTTATCCGTATCCGACACCGCCAGCACACGGCAGTCATCAATACCCAGGAAACGCCCCATATTACCACCACCCTGCCAGCCCACGCCGATGCAACCCATCGTAATCTTGTTCGACGGCGCATCCTTTCCGAATACGCTGGATGGAACTATCACGGGTGCCGCCAACGTAGTGGCCGCGGCGGCCTTGGTGAACTGACGACGATTCAAATTCTTACTCTGTTTACCTGACATGGGGTCTACCTCAAACGTTTAAAGGGTTGAAATCTTCATAACTCGTACAGGAAGATTCTAATCGGAATCCCGCCTGAATGTTGGCCAATATTGGCGATCTGGACCAAAAAAACACCCTGCTTTCCCTATACTTCCAGCCAACATTCCTTCCTCCCATTTCCAGACAATCACCTCCAACAAGATCAAAACACACTCGAATCGCCCGGAGCTCCCGCTATGCCCAATACATAGGATTTTCAACCTCACTCGGTGGAGATTGCCCCTCTATCACGCGAGAATGAAACCCATTGACCCAGTTCACCGCTGAGAGAATATTGGCATGATGCGTCAACTAGGCCTGATTGTTTGCATGGCATGGATCACTCTCTGCTCCACCGGTTGCGCCAAAGAGACCTTCACGGCAGGCGCGGCCAAAGTCGATATCACGCCGAAACGCTGGCCCATCTCCGTCAACGGCAGCATGCGCGATCGAAAAGCGAGCGGCGCACACGATCGACTTCACTCACGCGCCATGGTCCTCAGCGATGGCCAAACACGCCTCGCCATCGCCATCGTCGACAGTTGCATGATCTACCGCAAGACCATGGACCGGGCCAAGTTGATCGCCGCCAAAGCAACAGGCATCAATCCAGCCAGTATGCTCATTTCCGCCACACACACCCACACCGCCCCGACGGTATGCGGTGTTTTCCAATCTGATCCGGACCTCCAATACCAACAATTCCTTGCTCAGAAAATGGCGGAATCCATCATCCACGCCGATACACAACGCGTCCCGGCAGAAATTGGTTGGGCCGTCGGCAGTGATCCAACCCAGGTCTTCAATCGTCGCTGGCTCGTCAAGGATGGCGCCTCATATGAAAACCCCTTCGGCGACACGGGCGATAAAGCATGGATGAATCCAGGTAACAACAACCCCAAAGTCACCAAACCCGCCGGCCCCATCGACCCGGAAATACCCATCATCGCCGTCCGTTGTGCCGGCAACCATCGCCCCATCGCACTTCTCGCCAATTATGCCCTCCACTACGTAGGCGGCGTCCGTCCCCTTTCCTCCGATTACTTCGGCGCCTTCGCCAATAAGATGGAACGACACCTTGACCCGAAACTCGACAAATACCACCACCCCTGCATCGCCATGATGTCCAACGGCGCCAGCGGAGATATCAACAACATCAATTTCGCCCTCAACACACGCCCACGAAGAAAACCCTACCAACAGATCCAGATCGTCGCCGACTCCGTCGCAGCCCAGACCATCAAGGCCTACCAGACCATTAAGTTTTCGAACAATGTTTCCCTCGGCTCCTCCGAACGTGACATTCGCTTGGGCGTGCGTAAACCCACCACCACCGACTTGAAGAAAGCGAAGCAGATCCTCAAAACAGCGCGTCGCGTCGGCGGACAGTTGATCGACCGCAAAGCCATCTACGCCCGCGAGACCGTCAAACTCGATGACTACCCCGACTACGTCCCCGTCAAACTCCAGGCATTCCGAATAGGCAGCCTGTCCATCACCGCCATCCCTTGCGAGGTATTCGTGGAAATAGGCCTCGAACTCAAAGCCAAATCCCCCCTCAAACCCAGTTTCACCATCGGCCTCGCCAATGGATACAACGGATATCTCCCCACACCCGAACAGCACGCCCTCGGCGGCTACGAAACATGGCGGGCACGATCCAGTTACCTCGAAGTCAACGCCTCGGGTACTGTTGTCCGAAATCTCCTGGAAATGCTGAATCAAATCAAGTGAACATTCGACTCGCCCAACGTGAAGACCTCCCCCGTATTATCGAAATCTACAACCAGTCGATACCCGGCCGACAATCCACGGCCGACATGGAACCGGTGAGTGTGGAAGAACGCATAGCGTGGTTCGATAAGCACACACCGGACGGACGCCCCATATGGGTCGCCGAAGTGGACGGCATTGTCGCGGGCTGGCTGGACCTTACCAATTACAAAGACCGCGTAGCCTACCACCCTACCGTCGAGTTCGGTCTATACATCGCTTCCGAATTTCAACGCCGGGGTATCGCGCGTGCGCTGCTCACACACGCGATCAGCCAGGCCGAACAATTGGGTATCATCAATTTCGTTGGCGTCATCTTCGGACACAACGAGCCAAGTATTCGTCTCGTCAAATCGCTGGGCTTTGAATTATGGGGTACCTTGCCCCGCGTCACGGAGATGAACGGTAGCTGGTACGACGTCGTCATCTACGGACTTTCACTCGCCGACCATTAACACTCTCCAACCCGCCACGATCAAATATTCGAATCACATTCGCCAACCTCAGCCGGACAAGATAAAATTTCCTAACGCAAGGACGCGATCCTGAACGAACATTGGAGGTTCGACCATGTCAAGATTTACACTCTGCGGTTTATTCTTAATCCTCTGTATCGGCATTGGCGGTTGCACATCACCCTATGTGCACATCCCCAAACGCAACAGTCGCCTCGCCTCGTCCAATCCTAACAGCAAGACCGTCGCCCATGTCATGCGATCTGCGATGCGACGCGTTGTCATGAAGTACCCCCCACCTGGCCAGTTCTCCGTGCGTCTCCCCGAGGGAACCAACGACATGGTCTATGCCCACGTCCTTGACGCCCTCCCCGAAGGTGGCATGAAACAGGGCGCGACCGCTGAAGCCTTTCCCACCTACGAAATACTGCGTGTCTATGTCAGCGGTTTAAGTGCACAGGTCGAGATCATTCGCCCTGCGTTCGACGGCCGCGAGGAACGACTCGTCAGCGTCTTCCTTCGCCCCGATGTCATCGGCTGGTATGCCGACCGACACCGCATGTGGGATCTCCCTGTCCAGGAAGCCCTCTTTGTCAGCCGTCCCGAACCCGAATTCGAAGAAACCCCCGAGAAACCCGGCAAGACCGAGATCCCAACCAAAGAGAATACCGACAACAATTCTGATGAGAAATCCAAATCCCCCAAATCCAACGATGAGAATGATGCAAGACGCCCCCGTACGCGTTTGGCGGCAGAGAAGTAAGACTCTTCCAATTTACACCAACCACCAAATAACCTAAAAGCCGGGTCGCGTAAAGTAACGCGACCCGGCTTCTTAATATTCCTTATTGAGGATGAAGACTTAGTCGTACAGCGGTGAAACAAACTGAATCGACGTTTCAAGCGTAAAGTTGGACTGCGTCGTGTGACGCTCAGCGAAGAAGAAATGGAAGTCATAACTCTTGCCAGGCTCAAGCCCGAGTTGCTGGGCAAGGGCATCAACGTTGACTGACGCATACTTCTCAGGGTGAACGCCGCCCAGGTCAACCACCAACTTACCGTTGATATAAACCCAAACATCATCATCGCCTGAGAAATTGAAGATCATCGCTTCATCGCGGTCCGCCGGGTCGGTGTAGGTGAACTTGGTATGAATTTGATAGGTGAAGTGGTAGTTGTGGCTTCGACCCTCGTTACCATAAAGCTGACCATCCAGTGGGAAGAACTGCTGGCCATTATGCTTGGAACGCTCATACCGATAAGTGCCCCCGGGGTGATCCATACCATTGTCAAGATTAATCGTATAAGGAATGGACTTATTGACACCTTCGATATTCACGAACCACTGATTGAATGAAGTAATGGACTCTATGCGCCAGACAGACGGAATTGAGTCGCCTTCATTCTTATTCAGAACGGGTCGCCCGTTTTCACCAATCGTCGACTTGACCATACCGGTTACCAGAGGGAATCCCTGATTTGAATACCGCTGGAAATCCGAGTGCGCATCCTTAAAGTCGCGCAACGTCCCGGTCAATTCCAGTTGATCCGCCCTGCTCGGCGTAATCCCAAACCCAATCACCAGCGCGCCCAAAATGGCATATCGTGCAAGTTTCATCGGTTCATCCTTTCCGCCCTTGCGGGTCTCTATCGAACCAAAAATAAGGCCTGTTCATCCACCTGCGGCCAACTGCCAATTCGCATCCAATATCAAACCTACAATACATTTCCCGTGAATACAAACAAACCGGGAACAATAGATAAACATTGACAATTGGCCGGTTGTAACGAATATATCATATCCCAAATGAACACATCCCCGCCCACCCAGCCGACTACGCAAGAATCGGCTTAATCAAATGCCCGTGCACATCCGTCAACCGACGATCAATCCCGTTGTGGCGAACGGTCAACTTCTCATGATTGATCCCCAGCTGATGAAGAATCGTTGCATGCACATCGTACACCGTCGTCGGATTTGCCCTGTCCAGCGGCTTATATCCCCATTCATCCGACGGACCATGCGTCACCCCACCCTTAATCCCCCCACCCGCAAGGAAATTCGTAAACACATACGGATTATGGTCCCGCCCCTTGGATCCCTGCGTGGAAGGCATACGACCGAACTCCGTCGTCCAGAGAATAATCGTATCTTCAAGCATGCCCCGTTGCTTCAGATCCTTGATCAGCGCCGCCGCCCCCGTCGCCATCCCCATGGCCAATGGCCCATGGTCCCGACGAATATCCTCATGCGAGTCCCAATTACGCCGCGGAAATCCATTGTCATTCCCCGACCAGATCTGTACAAACCGCACACCCCGCTCCAACAGCCTCCTCGCCACCAGGCACTTCATCGAAAAATAATCGATCTCCTCAACCGCATTGATCTGCTTCGAATACGACCGCTTCCCGTGATTAAGACCATACATCTCCAGAACATGCTTCGGCTCCTTCGCCACATCCAAAGCCTGCGGCGCGGATAACTGCATCCGAGCCGCCAACTCATACGACTTGATCCGCGCTTCAAGCCGACTGTCGCCCGGATTCTGTGACTGATGCTTTCGATTGAGCTCCTTCAACACATCCAGTGCCTTCCGATCTGCCGTCCGCGTGGCAAACTTACTTCCACTAGGAAACAAATCCGCAATCGGATTCTGCGCACCAGGCCGAATAATCGTCCCTTGATGCTGCTGCGGCAAAAACGCAGCATCCCAGTTCTTCGGCCCATTCGATGCAAACCCCCGACGATCCGGCAAAACCACAAACGTCGGCAAATTCTGATTCAATGAACCCAAACCATAACTGATCCAGCAACCCATCCCCGGAAAACCCGGCTGCTGAAAACCCGTCGCCTGCAAATACGTCGCCTGCGAATGCACTCCCGTCTTCCCCACCATGTTATGAATGAACGCCATGTCATCCACACAGTCTCCCAACGGCGCCACCACATCCGAAAGCATCTTCCCCGATTTCCCATATCGCCTGAACTTAAAAGGCGATTTCATCCACGGCCCCAACCCATTCTGAAATGCCTCGACATGCTCGCCAAAATCCGACTTCTTCCCGTGGTTCTTCTCCAGAAAAGGTTTATGGTCAAACAAATCCAGATGACTCGCCGCCCCACCCATAAACATCTGCACCACACGTTTCGCCTTTGGCGGATGATGCAACACTGACATACGCGCCCCCCAACCAGGCCCCGTCTCAGACGCCAACAAACCGTCCGTCTGCAACATCCCCGCCAACGCCACTCCACCTATCCCTCCGCCCATGTTAAACAGCATCTCACGTCGTGACAGCATCCATCAACACCTTTAAATCAGTCCACAAACACAAACTCATTCAGGTTCAACAACACCCGACAAGTATTCTCCAACCCATGCTTCTTCGCAAATCCCACCATCACCTTCAACTCATCCGCCGTCGGACCGCGCGAAAGTGCCAACCGATACCCTAACTCAATCTGCTCCGCCAAATCCCGATGCGCCCCCCGCAACCGCTTCGCCATATGCTCACACATCGCAAGCATGAATCGATTATTCATCAGCGCCAGCGCCTGCAACGAGGTCAACGTCTGATTTCGCTTCGGCACAGACATCGACGGATCCGCACAATCCAACGTCGTCATGAAAGGCTGCTGCTGCGACCGAACCAGAAAACGATAAATCGACCGACGATGAGTCGTCACATCATTAGGATCATGCTTGTGATACTCATAATGCGGCGAATGCTGTGGCTTCTCCAACACAAAATCACGAAATGCCGGACCATACATCTTGAAATTCATCTTCCCCGCAAGCACCAGCGTCGCATCACGAATCGACTCGGCGTCCAACCGCCTCCGATTCATCCGCCACAAAAATCGATTCCCTGAATCCAGCTTCGCCCGATGCGTATCCATCGTCGAGGCCTGCTGATACGTTGCCGACATCACAATCAACTTATGCAGTTTCTTAATCGACTGCCCCCCGTCACGAAACCCAATCGCCAGAAAATCCAGCAAATCAGGATGCGTCGGACGCTGCCCCATCCGACCAAAATCATTCGGCGAATCCACAATCCCTCGCCCAAAATGATACAACCACACCCGATTCACGATCGATCGCCACGTCAATGGATTCCGCTTATGCGTCACCCATCGCGCCAGTGCCGCCCGTCGATCACCTTCACCATGTCCCTTCGCCAAATTAAACGCCACAGGTTCACCCGGAACCAATGGCGGCACACCCGGTACCACCAACTTACCCGGCTTCGTCACATCACCACGATGTAGAAAATGAATCGGACGAGGCCCCAGTCCCGCACGCCCCCGAAACGCCCCGCTCCCCCGATGCACCGTCGCCGTATAAACCACACCCTGCGCCGGCAATTCCCCCAGTGCCTTTTCAACCCGATCAATCTCACGTTCCGTCGCCTGCTGTTGAACACGAACCGACTCCGGTAGGACCGTCTCAGACAATTTCTTCAACTTACTTCGCAACTCCGCCATCGATGCGTTCGCCTTAAACTGCGCCGCTATCGGCATACGAGATGTAAACCCATCAACCAGATGCTTTACATTCCAACGCCCGGAATCAATCGTATCCAGCGCCGTCACCCCCCTACCCGCCGACAACAACTCCCCACTCCCATACACCTGCATTTCCCCCAATGCCAGCGCATAATTCCTCCTATCCCGCAACCACAACTTCGTCGCTGTAACCCGCACATACCTCCCGTCAATCCCATTGACCTTAAACTTCGGAACCAAATTCCGGGGGTTCACCACATCCGCCTTCGTCCGATCCGCAATCATCTTCGCCTTCTTAAACCCGACATCATTCGACACCTCAATCTTAAACCGAACCGGATATCCAAAACCCGGTGTATCCTTCCAATCCGTCGGCCGCGCCGGAAACACCCGAATCTCATCAATCCGCACAACCCTCCCCAGATCAATCTGTACCCACTTCACCACCTCCGCCTTATTCGAAAACGCACTGTGATACCCGTTCGACGGACTCACCCCCTTCTTGGGCGTCGCCAGACTCGCAATTTGCTTCTCCAGCGCCTTCATCTCAGGCGTCTTCAGCGCATCCACCTTCTTCGCCAGCAACACCCGCTTTGCCTCAAGCCCCGTCTTCTGCGACATCAGCTTCTTACGCTTCGCCAGCGTCGCTTGATCCGCATCATACCGCCGAGGCGCACGATCCACCGCCGCAAAGTTCGCATGCAGATTGTAGTAATGCTCCTGCGAAATCGGATCAAACTTATGGTTGTGACATCTCGCACACTGAACAGTCGTACTCATAAAACTCTGAAAAACATTCACCACCATGTCATCTCGATCCAGACTCCGCGCCACCTTTCCGTCAATCTTCGACTCCGGAACCTCTACATGCCCAATAAAGTCCCACGGCCCCGCCGCAATAAAACCCTGCGCCACAACCCCCTCCGGCGTCCCCGGAAAAAGCGTATCACCCGCTATCTGCTCCTGTACAAAACGATCATATCGCTTATCCGAATTAAATGACCTGATCACATAATCCCGGTACGGATAAGCATTCGGTCGTAACTTATCCTTGTCATAACCGTGCGTATCCGCGTAATGCACCACATCCAGCCAGTGCCGCGCCCAACGCTCTCCATAACGTGGCGACGCCAGCAACTTATCCACCACTTTCTCAAACGCATCCTTGGATTGGTCCTTCAAAAATTGCTCAGCCTGCTCCGGTGATGGCGGCAAACCAATCAGATCAAAATACAACCGACGAATCAACGTTCGCTTATCCGCACGCCCGGACGGCGTCAACCGCTGTTCCAACAGCCGCTTCGCAACAAAGGCGTCTACCGGATTTTTCACCCACTTGCCCCAACGCCCCTCCATCTTGGGCACGGCCGGCTTCCGTATCGGCATCAACGACCAGAACTTCTGGTCCGCCAATCGCTTATCCACCAGTTTTGCCCCCTTCGGCCACGGGGCGCCCGCCGCAATCCACTTCTCCAGTTCCGCGACCTGCGCAGCACTCAAGGGCTTCGAGTCCTTGGGCATATCCGGATTCGGCCCCTTCACCGCCTCGATCAACGCCGATTCCGATCCATCTTTCGCGCTCAGAACACCCGCCTTCAAACCGGCCACAACCCCCTGCTCCGAATCCAACGCCAGCTTCCCCTTGGTCGTGCCCTCACCATGACACTGAACGCAATTTCGCTCCAGAATCGGCTTCACATGACGGTGAAAATGATTAATCCCCGCCGATTTCGACTCACCCAGAACCAGGGAACCACCAAGACATAGACCCGCCATCATCACATACATCATTCGCTCTAACATCAGACGCAACACTCATCCTCACAGGACATGGTCAACATTTCAATCCTACACGATTCTTGCACCGAATTGCCCTAATCTGACCCACCGTATCAATATCGACGCATACATACCTTTTTACTGATAAGGCCCTCAGCACCACCAATTGATACCCGACCAGCCCCAAAACGCCCTTCGTCGGATATCATGGGCCAGGCCCCAAAGAGGTTCGACTAGGTGAGTACGGATTTAACACCAATACATCCTCAAGACAACGATGCGCACCTGCTTCCCGAAGATCAGCGGAAAAAAGCCGACACCTTCCTCCAATATTACGACCAATCCCGAGGCAGACTCTACGGCTACCTCCTCGCAATGGTCTACGACCCACACACCGCTGAAGAACTCCTCCAGGAATCCAGCCTCGTCCTCTGGCGTGAATTCGACAAATTCGAACAGGGAACAAACTTCTGGGCATGGGCGAGCATTGTCGCGCTCAACCGCGTCCGAAACTGGCGAAGAAAGAAGAACCGAAACGCAGTCATCGTCTCCGATGACCTCGTCGACAGCCTCGCCGCCCAACACGCCGACATGACTCACGAACTGGACGATCGCTGGGATACCCTCCAACGCTGTCTCCAAAACCTCCGCGACAAAGACGCCGAAATGATCAGAAAGTTCTACACCGAAAACATGACTGCCCAGAACCTTGCCGATGAGCAGGGCCGTTCCATCTTCGGCGTCAGAAAATCCATCCACCGAATCCGAAAACAACTCCACCAATGCGTCGATACCCAGTCCGCCGGAGAAGAAAACACATGAACACTCCCATGACGGACCCCCACGATGAACTCCGCGGGCTTGCAGACAAACTGTGCGACGGGACCGCCCAGGATACGGACATCCAGCGCATTCAGGAACTGCTCACCAATAATCAGGACGCCCAGCGTTACTACCTCCGCTACATGGACATGCACGGTCGCCTCTCCGGCCAAAACCCCACCAACGCTCCCGGTGGCGTCAAACGCATGACACTCCAACAAATCATCCTCGACTTCGACGATGGCGGCCACGAACGCGGATTCTCCACCATTCCACCCGAACCACAAAAAGCATTACCCGGTGCAGACCCCACACTCGGCGCATGGCGAAAGGTCAGCATGGTCTGCGTAGGCGTTGCCGTCCTCATCATGGCCATCTTTCTTCTCAAGCCACATACCCCGCTCCACAAACCTATCGCCAAACTTGCCGATCACGCCCGCTCCGCCACGGTAACCGCTCTCGCCTCCAACCAGAAACTCTTTGTAGGCGAGGAATTGGAAATCGGCGAATACCGCATCGCCGGCGGAAACGCCACCCTCCGTTTTACCAACGGCGTAACCATCAACATTCTTTCCGATGCTTCTATCAAAATTGAGAGCCCCAACCGCATCTCCCTTCAGAGCGGAACCTTTCTCGTCGACGTCCCACCCTCGGCCCGGCAATTCGAAACACAAACATCATCCGTCAGGATCGCCAACGCAGGCGTCAAGTTTGGCCTTACCGTTCAAAAAGATAACCCCACATCAGTCCACAACTTCACCGGCAAAGTCGACGTCATCGCTCTCAACTGGCGACCCATCCACTATTGGAACTTCAACCAAGTCACCTCCGACCCACACGTCAAGGATCTGGCCGGTGACGCACACGGTACAAAAACTGCGAACGCCAAACCCGTCAAAGGACTCGTCGGACGCCGGGCGCTCGATTTTGACAACACACCCAACGCCAAGGTCCAGGTCGGCAGCGGCGGCGCAAAAACACTCGGCACCGGCTCATTCGCCGTTCGCCAGTCCGTCTCCATCGAAGTCGTCTTCACCTCCCGATGGACCGGCAACGGAGCATCCACCGGCGATGAACTGGACTACGACCAGATCTTCCGCAAGCAGGATCAGGGCATGCGCATCATCCTCCTGAGTTTTCAAAACGACAACCACATCCACACCCGACTCCCCCGATTTGAAGACAAAGGCCCAACCCTCGCATTCGGCCTCAAAAAACAGGTCCCCGGAGCCGACTACCACGAACTGGAAATCCGTCTCGACGGCAAAGACGGTCGCCCCTCCCTCAAAGATATCACCGATGGAAACCTCCACCACGTCGTCGCAACCTACGATAGCCGCACAGGCATCAAGGCGATCTATCTCGATGGCAAGCTCCAGGCCAAACACGCTTATCCACCCGGCACACAGATGATGGTCGGCGGTCCCGGCAACGTCACCATCGGTAACACCCCCATCGCACCCGCTGGCGCCGAACCCTTCAATGGCATCCTCGATGAAGTCGCCTTCTACGATGTCGCAATCACCCCAAGTGAAGTCGCCACGCACTACAAGAACATCATGGACAACCGGGACTACTTCGGCTTCGACCCCGATATCGAGACACCGCTCAAAGATCGTCAACGCACCTACCACCTCAACTCCGGCGACGCCTACGATTTCGACGACCGAAGCGGCTACCTCATCGGCGAGGTCAAATTCAACCCAAAGCGATTCAACGTAGGGGACCGGTGATTCAACAACCCACACCGATGAGACATCAAACATGAAACAACACGAGTCAACCTCAGACCTCATCCAGTTATCCCGCCGCGCCGCGCTGGTCGGCGGCGGACTACTCTTGACAGGATGCTCATCTTGGACAAAGGAGGCGGGAGTGAAAGACCACCCCATACAGAAGCCGCTGCAAATCGGTTTGATCACCGACCTCCACTACGCCGACAAACCCACGCGCGGCACGCGGCACTACCGCGATTCACTCACCAAACTCGACCACGCCGTCAAACACATCAACAAAGCCAATTGCCACTTCACCGTCGAGCTCGGCGACCTCATCGACGCCGCCGACGATGTCCCCACCGAGTTACGCTACCTCAAGACCATCGACACCGTCATGGCCAAACTCACCGCCCCCCGACACTACGTCCTTGGTAACCACTGCGTCGACACGCTCTCCAAAAAGGAATTCATCGCCAACAGTGGCGCACAAGCCGCCCACTACTCATGGGACCACGCAGGCTGGCACTTCATCATCCTCGATGCCTGTTACACACACGAGTTCAAGTCATACCAGCGTAAGAACTTCAAGTGGACCGACCCCAACATACCGCCTCAAGAAATCGATTGGCTCAAAAAGGACCTGAAATCAACGAAAAACCCCACCATTGTGTTCGTCCACCAACGTCTCGACCTCGATCCACCGCACAACTACGCCGTCAGACAGAGCGGCCAGGTCCGCAAGGTGTTGGAGGAATCCAATAAAGTCATCGCCGTCCTGCAGGGCCACTATCATCGGAACGTGTACAAAGAAATCAACGATATCCACTACTGCACACTCGCCGCCATGGTCGAAGGCCCAGGCCTGAAAAACAATGCCTACGGCCTCATGGAGC
The DNA here is from genome assembly GCA_028284925.1 of Phycisphaeraceae bacterium. Lineage (GTDB taxonomy): Bacteria > Planctomycetota > Phycisphaerae > Phycisphaerales > Zrk34 > JANQQT01. Next base: position 30,552 of record JANQQT010000169.1, read on the forward strand.
TATCCCCCAACCAAAACATCAAAATCACCGGCTTCGGTAACATGACCGGATTCCAAACCGCCTCAAAAACCGATCAATAAGGGAATCAACAAACCACCCCATTGCTTGCCTCTCTACCTCTCAACTGGATTTACGAAACAATCCAAAACACCACTTATTGGAAGCAAAACCTGCAAAAAATCGAGCAAGACAAGGTCAAATTACGCAATTCCGCGCATCTGGGGTAAGTTCAGCGGTTACTCCACTGTCACCGACTTGGCAAGATTGCGAGGCTTGTCGACATCAAGGCCGCGAAGCACGGCGGCATGGTAAGCCAGAAGTTGCAACGGAATCACGCTCACCAGCGGCTGCAACGGCTCTGGGACGGCCGGAACACGCAAAACCGTATCCGCGTATTGCTCGATTTGCGTGTCATTCTCGGTAGCGACGGCAATGATACGACCCCCGCGGGCGCGAACTTCTTCGATATTAGAGATGGCCTTGTCGTATTGGCTACCGTGGGGGGCAACGAAGACGACGGGCATACCCTCATCGATCAAGGCGATCGGGCCGTGCTTCATTTCGGCCGCGGGCATGCCTTCAGCATGGATATAGCTGATTTCCTTGAGCTTCAGGGCGCCTTCGAGGGCGACGGGGTAGTTATAGCCGCGCCCGAGGAAGAGCCAGTTATCGCGGTCGATGACCTTGGACACCTCATCGCGGATAAAGTCGGACTGCTGGAGTATCGACTCGATGTGGCCGGGCAAACGCTCAAGCTCGGTAATGTATTCTGCGACGGACTGGGGTGAAAGATAGCGACGGCGGCCAATAAACAGCGATATCAACGTTAAAACGGCGACTTGGCCCAAAAATGCCTTGGTGGAAGCCACACCAATTTCAGGCCCGACGTGAAGGTAAACACCCGCATCAGTCTCACGGGCAATGCTGGAGCCGACGGCATTGACAACACCGATGGCAAGCGCCCCGCGGTCCTTGGCCTCGTGGAGGGCGGCGAGCGTGTCAGCCGTCTCACCGGACTGACTCACGGCCATAACCACCGTTCCTTCGTCAATAATGGGGTTTCGATAGCGAAACTCGGATGCGTATTCGGTCTCACAGGGAATCTTGGCAAGATCCTCGAGCAAATATTCACCCAGGAGGGCGGCATGCCAGGCGGTTCCCTGCCCAGTGAGGACGATACGGCGGGCGCGGACGAGGTCGCGGGCGAACGCATCAAGACCGCCGAGACGGATCTGGCCCTCGCGACCATCGATTCGACCACGGAAGCAGTTGGTCAGAACCTGCGGCTGCTCCATGATTTCCTTGATCATGAAGTGGTCGTAATCGCCGAGTTCGATCTGCTCGAGGGAAACCTCTAATTCCTCAATTTCGCGGTTTACGACATCGTTATCGATGGTTGTGGTGCGAATTTCGGGGCCGTGACCGTTGACGGTGAGGCGGGCGACCTGGTAGTCGTCGAGCGTGACGACCTGGGTGGTGTGGGAGACGATCGCTGAGGCGTCAGAAGCAGCAATAAAGGCGTTGTCGGTAATCCCGATGATCATCGGAGAGCCCTTTCGGGCGACAACGAGGGTATTGGGCTCATCTGCGGAAATGACAGCGATGGCGTAAGCCCCAGTGACCTCGCGAAGGGCGGCCTGGACGGCGGTTTCGAGTGTGAAGCTGCCGGTGGAGTAGAGCTGGCCGATGAGCTTGGCGAGGACCTCAGTGTCGGTTTCTGACTCAAAAACGACGTTTTTTTCTTCCAGATACTTGCGGATGGCGGCGTAGTTTTCGATGATGCCGTTGTGGACGAGGGCGATTTTGCCGTCTGAGGAGCGATGGGGGTGGGCGTTGTATTCGGTCGGGGAGCCGTGGGTGGCCCAGCGGGTGTGGCCGATGCCGATGACGCCGGACTGGTTGCCCTCGGAGTTGAGTTTGTCCTCGAGGACGGAGATTCGGCCCTTGGATTTGGTAATACTGAGGGCGCCGTCGGAGATGGAGGCGATGCCTGCGGAATCATAACCCCTGTATTCCAAACGCTTTAGGCCTTCGAGTAACGGTTGCTGGGCGGGTTTGGGACCGTTGTAAGCGACGATGCCACACATGGGGTGTACCTCTGGGAAACAGGTGATTGGATGTATCATTATCGGAATTTGCGGCAGTTCGATGTGAGTTTAGGCGCGGGGATTGGTGTGAGGGCGTGTGAGAAGCGTAGTTAATGGGTGAAATCGGCGGTAATGGGGGCTGGGGTAAGTGAAAAGGGGGATTTCGAGGTAAATTTGGGGCAGGTTGTGGGTGGAGAAACGCAATGAGATAGAGGGGCGTGACGTGGGAGTCGGGTAGCGGATGGGGGCGGTAGATTGGGAAATTGGTGGGTTGAAAGGGATCGAAACGGGAAAAATGGGTGTGTTTTTGGGGTGTAAATGGCGCGAAAGTGTGTTTTTTGGTGTGTTTTTGGGCGGAATAGCGAACGAATTGTGCGCCCCCGGAATTTGGTGAAGAGGTTTTAAGGAGGATAAGCGAATGACTGTAAGGTATTGGAATATAAAGAGTTAGATTCAAGCATTAGATTTGACGTACTTTTGGTGCGCACCAGAGGTACGTTTTTCTTGAATGAGATTTTCATCCTATGAGTCTTAGAGAAAAGGGTGCGTGAATCGTTTTGATTTCTATCCAAATCGCGCGGGTCGAGATGCAAGCCACGTGATGATTCGTAAGTTGTTCGAGATCGAATCCCAATTAACAAAATTAAGCAACAGTCCTGCGTGAGTACTGGTGGCTAATGAGATTCACGTCTGACGAAGAGTGCGAGAGCAATCGGGAATAGGAGGACGGTAGCAGATGGTTCGGGGATGGTGGAGAGAGTGGCGACGGGTCCGCCGGCTACTGTGCCGAAGTTTGCGTGCCAGATTTCATAGTCAAGAGAATTCGTGATTCCGTCGCCATTAAAGTCTGCGCGGCGTACACCGGATTCGTGGGTTTGGCCGTAATTTGATTGGTAGGTGAGAAAGTCAAATCCATCGACGTCGCCATCGAAATCCGTATCTCCGTTAGATACGGATCGGACGTAAATATCCTGAAGTGCCGTGAGGGTGATGACGCCCTGGGGATTCACCGCCACTGAAAAAAGCGAGATTTCCGCTCCATCATCATAATGAGAAATTGTGTCAAAGGAACCAGAAATACTATCAGCAAAAGCAACGTCGAATTCCGTATTCTCAGGTATAAGAAAGTCCTCGGCCAATAATGCGACTTCAAAGTTCCCGCCATTTAATTCGATTTGACCAATCACGTTGAGGACATCAAACTCGCCCTCGTTGGGGCCGGAGATTTCTATACGTAGGTTTGCATCGGTTTCGTGGGAGTATTGGCCATCAATTGTCAGGATGCCTGATGAAAATCCGGGACTGACTGTTGCGCCCTCGTTTGAGATATCGCCATCGATTGTTCCGCTCCCGGCAATGACTCCGTTTGTAACTGTAGTGGAACCTATTTGTAGGATTGCGCCGCTATCAACTTCAAGACGCCCAGTGATATCGTTCGATAAGGCTACCCGACTGAGACTCAACGTTCCACCTTCAGCGCGGAGGGTACCACGGTTGTATAGAGTTACGCCATAAATGAGTCCTTGCCCACGGATGATGTGGTCGGGGTCATTGGTCAAGGTACTGATGGAAAAACCGTTGCCGCGAATCTGCGTATTTCCATCGGTCATCGTTAATTGTCCATCACCATCAAATGTGGCTGAATTATTTGCGAGTATCAGAAAATGACGTGAAAAATCGGCGCGGCCGTCGAACGTCAAAGTCCCATTGTTATTGATGACGCCAGAAATACGGATGAAGGAACTTAGCGCTACCGTTCCAGTTACTGTCACGTCAGACAGTGCATAAGCGGCAATTGTGCTACCGTTTTCGCCGTGAATTCGGCCACCAGAGATCGAACCGCGACCCAACGAACCATTTGACGCAATCTCAATTCGACCATCGGTATTATCAATTATTACGCCACCACCAAATTGCAGGGTACCGTTTTCGGCACGGAGAGTACCCCGATTATTCAGAGTTAGCGATTCGATGGAGCCCTGGCCGCGAATGGTGTGTTCGGGGCCATTG
>JANQQT010000226.1 GCA_028284925.1 Phycisphaeraceae bacterium
GTCGTAAACAACACCAGCGTCCGCTTATCAATCCCCAGCTCCTTAATCGCCTTCATAATCTCACCCGTCGACCAGTCCACCTCCTCCACCCAGTCCCCATACGCACCACCCTTCGACTTCCCCTTAAACCGCTTCCCCGGATACAAAGGCAAATGCACCGCCGTATGCGGCAAATAAACAAAAAACGGCCGATCCTTATGCTTCCTGATAAACCCAATCGCCTCCGCCGTATAACGCGCCGTAATCGTCCCCTGCTTCACAGGCGCCTCAATCACCTTCTCATTTCGCAACAACGGCAAAGGCGGTCGCCCCCCACCCTTCCGCCGCCCCCCCATATCATTGCTGTAAGGAATCCCATAGTAATAATCAAACCCATGACGCGTCGGCAAAAACGTCGGATGATCTCCCAAGTGCCACTTCCCAATACATGCCGTCGCATACCCCCTCTCCTTCAGCGCCTCCGCCACCGTCTTCTCCTTCGGGTTCAACCCCTTCTTCGCCTTCGGAAACAGCACACACAAATTCCGCTCATCCACATGCATATTCACCCGTCGCGGATAACACCCCGTCATCAAACTCGCCCGCGACGGTGTGCACACCGAACACGATGAATAAAAATCAGTCATCCGCATCCCCTCCGCAGCCATCCGATCAAGCGCAGGCGTCCGATGCGCCTTCGACCCAAAACATCCCAAATCCCCATACCCCATATCATCCACAAACACCACCACAAAATTAGGCCTCTCCACACCCTCCACAACTCCCCCAAACCCAACAAACACCAAAGCCAACAACATCCAAATACGCGTCATAACAGAAACCCTCATAATTCAATTCCAAACAACCCCATCATACCCCACCCCCCTCCGTCCGAGCCGACTCCGGAACCCCAACCTCACCAAACCCCCTCCCAATCGCCTCCAAGATCAAATCCCGATCCGCCACACCAACCACCCCGTCACCATCAAAATCCGCCCACACCGCATACGCCGGCTCCGACCCCCCAACCTCCAAACCCATCGCCGGCAGGAAAAAACCCATATCAGCAAAATTCACCACCCCATTATTATCAAAATCATAAGGATTGGCACGAACACTCACCTTCGGAACCATGGCAATGACATCCGGAACTTCCGCCACATCCTTGAAAGAAAACCACGTCTCCTCCGCATCTACAGACAACCCCATCGAAAAAGGGCCAAAACTCTGTCCAACCGGATCAATCGGCGCATGCCCCTCAAACAACAGCCGCCCAAACAGCACATACTCGTCCCTCCCATGACTCCCAACCGCATCACGCCCGCCTACAAAAACCGTCCCCTCCACCAGATCAACAACACTACTCACACCGTCCGTATAGATCGGCCCATGATCCACCCCAACCAACCCCGCAATACTCGGATCAAACGCAACACCTACTCCCCCTTCAGTAACAAAATCCGCCATCAACTCATCGCTGCGAATCCAAATCTCCAGATAGTATTGACCACCTTCTCTCCGCCAAAACGCCCCATCACTCGGCCCATCCGTCGCCGGAACAACCGATGACCTCACCTCCACACTCGGCTCTACACGCGGAACAATCGCAACATGCACGCCCGGCCCCTGTAATTCATACGCACCAATATCCACCCGCCCCCCGCTGATTCGCCGCCCACCATCCAGATCAATCGGAAGAAACTCCCCCACATCTCCATCACCGTCAAGATCAAACGCATCCATCGGCAACAAAAACTCATCTCCCCCGTTCACCGCGGGACTGCTTTCCAACAATCTTAAGTCCCCATAATCATCATCTTCCGTTCCCCACTCAAAATCATCCCCCACCCACGGTTCCCTCACAAATCCCGGATTGACGCCTACCAAACTACTACTCATCACCGCCGACGCGGAAATATCGAAAATCACCAAGGCATCATTCAACGCAACAATCGAATTATTCACCGTCAAATCCCCGTCGCCTCGAAGTATCCCTCCACCAATAGCCGCAGACGAGTTGCCCACCACCGTCGAATTCACCACCGTCGTCCCCCCATGACTGTTAATACCACCACCGCGAATACCCGCATGGTTACCCGACAACACCACATTATTTATCGTAAGCTCCCCGCCGTTATCGTTGGCAATCCCCCCGCCATTACCTCCCGCAACATTCCCGATGATCCTGGAATTGTTGATGGTGAGGTTGGCTGTATTATAGATCCCACCCCCGTCATCCGAGGTATCGCCACCCGTAATCGTCAGATTCGAAAGCTTGACTTCGATTGATGACTGACCAGGTATGTTGAACACCCGGCTACGGCTGTCAGCGTCAATCGTGAGATGGTTGTTCACCGGAGCATAGAGATAAACAGAGTCGGAAAAAAAGAGATGACTGCCGGAGAGCGTGATCGTAGCCTCGTTCTCATGAAACAGCGCCGGGTCAAAAGTGATCTGGTCCGCCAGATCAGGAGAGCCGGCAGGAGCATCAAATAACTCGATGTTCAGGTTGGCCGCAAGAATAGCTTCACGCAGTGTCAACAATGAGTCATGACCGAGCACATCAAGGAGACTGTTAACAACATAGTGCGTAGCAGGCACAATCGGCGGCTGAAGCGCAGTATCAATCGTTATCGCCACCATCGTCGTTTCAATTTCCTGCCCGCCCAAATCCGATATCCGACCCGTACCACTGTTCAAACCATTCAGCGTGATCACATACTCACCATTCTCAAACAACTCCCCGCCTGGCAAAAGACGGATGACATCCGCCTCAGCGTCATAAATGAATTCATAATCAACGCCTTCAACCTGCACCTCCGAATCCTTGATCAACTCCACCATTCCACGCGTCACCGTCCCGTCATCAATCTCATACGCAATCCCATCAAGTTGAAAATCAAAGCTCGACTGATACGTATAAACCGTCACCGCCCCATCATCCGGATCCAAATCATCCTCACCACCATCCACCGGCCGAGCAATCCCCGCCGTCGGCCCGAAATCAAACCGCTCATCAAAATCAATCGCCAACGAAAACTGACTATCCGAATCCGTTTCATATCGCCCAAGCAACGGCGAATACGTCCTCACATCAATTCGATCCTCCTCAGGCAAAAACTCAACCAGTCGCAGATATCCATCAGCCCAGTTCGAGCGATCCTGAAAATTCGCCAACAGCTCGAACACTTCCGACCCCGCATCATTCATCGATACCTGCCTCGCCTCACCTGAGAAATGCCCGTTAAACACCATAAAGATTTGCGGATTCGGACTGATCAGTTTTCGGAAGATATCCATCCCGGAATTCCCGTCAGAGGTCTGTCGCTCCGAGGAATGAATCCCATGATGATTAAGATAAGAGTGCGTCGTCACAATCGCGGGAAGACTCGAATGACTATCAATAACACTCTGCGCCCACGCAAGAGACGAATCACGTGCCTCCCACTCAAGACCAATATGCAAAAACGCCATGCCCCCGGCCTCAAACACCTGGTAATGATTCAGCTCATCCGGAGATGAACCAAAATACCAACTCCGCCCTGAATATCGCGATGCCCCAAAAAACTCCACGAATCGATCATGGCCCTCACTATGCTTATTCTCCTTGTCATAGTCATGGTTACCCGGAACTGCCGAGTACGGTATCAACCCATCCGGCTCAACCCCCAGGTCTCCGTCAAGAATACTCATCGCGGCATTCGCCCGATCCCACTCCACCTGATTCCGATCCGTCCCTTCTCCTCCGTTCTCCACCAAATCACCCACATGCGTCAAAAACACAAGATTCTCAGACAATACATGATCAGCCACCCACTGAGTCTGCGCATTAAACGGCGCCGGACCCCTTTCAGAATATCTCTGTGTATCCGGCAACACCACCAACGTAAACGGATCCGACTGGGCACCCTCGACAACCCCATCCACCACCACCGCCTCATCTTCCAACACCACGTCCGCAGGCCCCATCACCGCCTGCCCCGTCCCACTCAACATCACCCGCCGCTCAAGCAGCTCAAGTTCAAATGTTTGCCGATCCAAATCGATACCAATCCTGCCCTTCTCACAATCCCTCCCCACCTCAAAAGCCCACCCACCTCCGAATTCCAAAATCGGATACCCCAACGCCCTTCCTCAATCCACGAAACCCGAAACCAATCGCCAATCACCCCACCCCAATTCGCCGAACATCTTAACACAACTCTAACAACCCAAGACACACAATCCCCACCTCCATCAACAAATCCCCTTACCCCATATCATCCACAAACACCACGACAACACTCGGCCTCTCCACCACCTCAACCACTCCTCCAAATCAAACCACCAAAAACATCCAAGCGTTCTTAACAACATTTTCCGCCATCATTCGATTCCCACCAATCCCATCCCACTCCCTATCCACTTTCCGACCAATGCAATGAATTTAAGTCATACGATCTCACCTGCATGTCTGTAAAACAAGCCACCGCATTCATTCAGTTATGTTGGCGACTCCAACGAAAAGAATCGAATATATTGAATGAATCATCAACAATTACATCAATACTCTCCTCAACACGCGTTCGAAGCAAGGGATCAATTCCCGCATGCATAACAGAGTTAAATTCTAGCAGCACCTTACCCCGATCAGTCAAGCTCGACGCCCTATTTCTGAAACATGCATACACATGCTCGAACACTTTGAATCCACAATTCGCGACACTTTCTTCGGGCCTTTGTTCATAAAGGTCAACCCAACCCAACAAGTTGCATGCAATCGGCGAACCCCCTAGCACAAATATATGATCATCCCAAATCACTCCCGACACATCACCTCGACCATCAATTTCCACGCCCCCTCTATCAACGCTCAACAACACGCGTATTTGGCCATCCGCTACTTCAGTCCCTAACCTATGTCTGTCAAAAAGCTCTCGCCTCACAAAATCCTCTCCTCCTACTTTCCAATCAATATCAGCCCATCTAGGAGAATCTAATGCGTCGCTCCAGCGCAAATCCAAACGCCGTAGATCATGATCAATCACAATCTTATCAACCTCTTTATTGCCGAATATCGAATTGAATGGAAACTGCCGCACACCTATATCGCAGATTACCACTCCTTCCGGCAATGGATTCATATTCACGTCCAACGCCGCAATCAAAGATTTAACAGAGGTCGAACTACTCACCTCCCTAATCATTATTCCAGCAGACCGCAACAATTGGCTATCCACGACCCACACCTCTTTTTTCTTCTTTAACTGCTCAATCGACATCACTTCGCGAGCACCAGACGTCTCAACAAGGATTGCCGGCAACTTATCGACCTGTTCATCCAATATCTCCCCCACACAGGCTTTCGTTCTATAAAGCCCCATTACTAATTCCCGGATCTCCCCGACGGCCCACGTCAAAGAAAGATTACCATCAGCCTGCATCGCATCAAATTCCTTAACTAAATGATCACAATACGCCTTATACACGTCGCGCATCATCGAATCATACTGCGCCGTCTTCTCAAGTCCCGTACGAGCCACATTGGTCTTCGGCGCCCCCGGCCCTTGAGCATTTACGATTGCTGCTATTCCCTCCCATCCCTGAAATCCTGGCGGCATGAAGTCTACTCGGATACCCTCTATGCATGTTCCCAGCACGTCCCGAATAGAATCAATTCCTAATCGTTCGGCCTCACAAAATGACCAGCTCTTAAACCAATAAGACCATCTAAGTACATACGCGATTGTCAGGCCTTTAACATTGACCTGCTCAATTCGAATCTTCTCCTTATATTGGTTGTTCGGATCACTGGCCGATGGTGAATCATCCTGAATAAAGCCTGAATCACTTAACACATCTGCCAACGCCTCCTTTGGAGAACCATAACCAACCTTTACGGCGGCATTATTGTCTTCAGTCACATTCACTTCGCATCCTGGCACAACCAACCAGTGACGCACCTGCTTCAGCACATCGTCAAACTTCGCACTCGGGCGAATATGAAGCGACACGCATGTGCCGCCATTTGCTATATGTTTTGGGACTTCTCCATCTGACTTATCCAATAGTCGAATCAGATATTTACCATGTACTGAACGCAATACAAGCTTGCGTGCCTCCTTCTCTTCGGAATGACATGTAACAATTTCAACATCATTAGCAATCATGAACGTTGACAAAATGCCGATGCCAAACCGACTAATTGAAGAGAACTCAGGATAATTCTCTTGAAATTCTGGATCTTGGTATCTTGACGACCCCACCTTTAACAGGTGGCGCTCAATCTCCCCCTGCGTCATCCCTGTGCCACTATCCGACACAGAAAGAACTCTTCGCTTGGAATCCCAATGTATATTTACACTGCCTGGCGCAACTGCCCCACCCGAACTTTCGCCAATATGCTTCCTCAGGCGGATCGCGTCCAATGAATTCTGAATTAACTCCCTCAAAACAACACTAGTATCATTGTACAATGTATGTCCTGTTAGAAGATCAAGTATCCGCGTTTGGTCAAGAACAAATCCAAACGGCTTCCCCAAAAACCCATCCGTTTCAATTGCATTGCTGTCAATGTGTCGCCATGGAAATCTATATTTAGATCCTTTTTTCTGCTCCGCTAGCGCAACCCACTCACCGGATCGCACCAACTGCGATTCAACATAATGAAGATACGACGTCAATCCAAAGTATCCATCCGGACTCTTGAATCTCGCATGCACTTCAATGGTGTCTCTTGGTGCCTCCTCAGCCGGGTTACCATCTTTATCTTTGCCTAACTGATAGCGCACTGCTCTTACGGCAGCCTGCTTCGCCCATTCTTTTTGGCTAACGGGGTCTTCGGGGCTAATTAAACGAAAGGTAACAGACGGCGTTCGATCCTTCGTAACGTGAAGCAGATCAGCCGTTCGCAATAGCACGGCGACATATTGTAAATTTACGGCCTCCTGCGCGCTAGTGCCATACGGCCGTGACACCATATATTTATCCAAATTGTCAAGATCATCTAAATGATGACTTTCACATACAATTCCCAGATCCTCTCGAAACACATCTCCTAACGGCTCAAGCATCGTGGAAACTTCGTGCACAGCTTCCTCATTACATCCAAGATGGTCCGATGCCTTCCCTGTCACCCAAGATCTAATGCGCTTTGCGTGATTATGCCGAACGTATTCTTGATATAGGAACCGCTGAGCATCCTCACTATCAAGACTCGATACCTTTTCCTTATAGTCAAATCCCTCATCATCCGCAAACAATGTCGTTTCACAAAATTCTTCAAAACCCGACCCCTCGCGAGCACCATATTCTTTTTTTGTAACCAGCATTCCCAAATCATGAAAATAAATGGCAAGTACAATCATAAGCCAATCGGCGGACGTCATTATAAGTTGTGATTCAGCAGGAATAAGCCAGTCCAATTGCTCAAGCATTGCATTGATATGTGAAATATCATGAACTGTATATTCGTCAAATATTCCATCCCTACCAATCAACCCAAGAATCTTCTCAACATTACTCTTGATGCCATTAAGATTGATTTTATTGAATGCACTGAGAGACTGCGCCTCAAGTGCTTTTTTCTCGGCATTTGTAGTCAAGGAATCATACATCGTATCAAACCCTTTATTCAAATTGACATAAGATCAACGTGACTATGCATAATACCAATACTTCCACTAGGATGCTAGAGAGCACCATCCCGAGACATACGGCTCTTGCCAATTAGTTAGACACTCTTTTAATCCCGACCCCAATGTTTACTTCCCAGATTGGTCTTTCGCACGATTGTTCGTCATCATATCAGCACACTCGAGTCCGCCGTACAAATGAAAAGCAGGGAAAGGTGGTAACCCTCTATTCATCTGACGCCCTCAGATTGGCACATTCCTGCCCAACGCCAGAGAACGAACTCACCATGCGCACAACTCCTTCGCCATCCCCCACCCAATCCCCCTAACCCCTTCTCCCCCAACATCTTACGGTCACCTCCTTCCCCTCACCTCAACGGTCCTCCCCAAATTCCGGAGGCGCACAATTCGTTCGTT
>JANQQT010000267.1 GCA_028284925.1 Phycisphaeraceae bacterium
GATCTCTACCAATCCGAAATCGCCCCCCAAATCCGCGGCCCCTATTAACACCAAACCTACACGTTCATCTCACTGACTTACGACCTGCACTCCCTCCCACTTGCGCCAACCAGGCAATCACAACCCTATCATCATCAGGTCAGGCCCATTCTTCAGGAGAAACCCAATGCCCAAGTCCTTCCTCCGACCTATCGCCTTCCTCCTCCTGACCCTCCTCATCGCCGTCGGCCTCTACGCCTTCATCTTCTCTACCGACACCGAGTACGCACCCGGCTACTCCGAATCCGCCTTCGACTCGCTCAATCCGGGCGACTCCTTCCAACACGTCATCAACACCCTCGGCCAACCCCTCTCCAAAAGAACAGTCGAACCCAAAATCACCTGGATCTACACCGACCACGCCCACCCCGGCTTCGAACCCGACGGCGGCATCCGCGGAACATTCACTCGATTCGTCTTCACACCCGATGGCCGTGTCAAATCCATATATGGACAAACCGAAAAACATACCTCCAACACCCTACTCTCGTCCAGCTATAGAACATCCATCGACGGCGGCTTCCTCGCCCTCACACCCCAACAAGCCAAAAAACTCAAAAGCAAAACCCAACACGATATCCAAAAACAATTCGGCCCCCCAACCCTCCAACGCCGCGACCTGTCAACCCAATACCTCATCTATTCCCGCTCACCCTCCAGCTCCCACTTCCACATGCGCAAAATCGGCGTCGACAAACACGGACGCGTCACCCACATCCAAAAATACTTCTACTGGGATTGATCACGACTACCATCACCCCCTACCTCCCCGTTCCTGTCGACTTTTCCTGAACGTCTCCCGCTCCACTTTCGATCTGTATTCTCCTTGATTCCTCACCACCTCCACGATACACGCTGACACCATCGTAACGATCACAATTCCCACCACAAGTACAAACTGGATCATCGCCACTTCCTCCCAATTTTCCGATTCCCAGCGATTCCCAAATACATAAAACCCTACAAGCAAAATGCCCAGATAGAACACAACGCGCAGTATCGTTACCAGTATCCTCTCCCGATTCGTCAAAAGAAATGAGGCTACACTTCGCCGCTTCATCGGCTTCAAAGGCTCATCCAACGGCGACATCAAATCCTTAACCTCAAACACCCACTCCACCTCAATCCCCATCCCCTCCGCCTTTTCCACCGCCCCCCACTCATCCTCTCCCTCCAGAATAGGCCCAAACAAGAATCCCGAATCCCTATCAACCCCAACAACCCGATACCGTTTTGCCATGACAAACCCTTTCGATAAAACCCAACCCCTTAATCAACCCAATCATACCTCCCAGCCCTAACCCCCACAACAATCTCAACCTCCTGCAAAGATCAAACTCCATAAACTCTATTTCTCCCAAGTCTGTCAACGAAAAAAACAATGTCGATTAACCCCCATCGCCCCTGATGGGGGCCCGCCGCAGAACCCAAAGAGTGTCGCGCGATAGTTTAACCACCCATACCCAACCCTGACTCCCATCGAATCAATCCAGGCATTGTCATTCTCTCCCCTCGCTTTTGTCCAATACCAATCCCCGTCTTCAGCCCTCAGAGATTTCAACCTTTCCCATTTTCCATCACTCAGATGTCCTCTCACCCCGAAGTGAGGAAATTTGAGTAGTGGAAGAAAATCTCCCTCGAATTTCCCTCGCGCGCGCAACCCTTGCGCTTTTCTTCAAAACCCACCCCCAACGACATCCAAAAATATCTTGACACCAAATTGCGAACCAACGGTGCGCGCCAAATTATCCCACGGCACTCAAAAATCCCCGTAACTCCCGTCCCCCCAACAACTTATCGTCTCCCACCACCATCCCTCACCACTAACGTCCAAATTCCGGGGGCGCGCACAACTTGTTCGCTATTCCGCACAAAAACACCGCAAAAACCATACTTTCGCGCCATTTACCCGCCAAAATAGCACCCGTTTTTTCCATTTCACTCAGTTTCAACCCCCCAATTCTCACCGATTTCCTATTGACTCACCCTCACCTTCCCCGCCACTCTCAACTCAAACCCAATCTCCCACCGATGCCTCTCCCCATCAAATACATACAACTTCATAGGTATAACATCCCCATCCTTCGCCCCCTCACTTACCTTTACCACATAGGAATTTTTATTCCCTTGACTCTCGCCGCTCCCCGAATTCGCGTCAGGACTAAATCTTCCGGGGGCAATGCTTCCGGGGGCGATATCGCCGTAACCGCTTCTATACTCAAGCTTTACACTCACCTTCCTCGACTCACTCACCAGCGTCCCCCACACACCTTTCGCCCCCCGATCCCCCTCATTCCCCAGCCACACCCGTAGCTCCAGCGTCTCCCCCGCATTAACCTTCCCATCCCCGTTCCCCTTGCTCATACCCTCCACATCATCATCCACCTCCACCCTCACCCCCGTCACCCAGGGCCCAACCGCCCGGCTCGGTCTCCTAACCCTTTGCAAATACCGACTTTGCGCGATCCAAGCCAATATTGCCCCTCTCCCGTTCCGCTCATACTCCTCCTCAATAAACCCCGCCCCCGGATAATGCTGCAACGCCACGCTCAGCCTCACATCCCGCCGAATCTCCATAATCCCGCTGTATATCCCACGCGTATAGTATCCCCATTGCCACAACGTCCCCGTATTCCCCGCCCGCTCAATCCCCCCCTCGCTCCCCGCAGGCTGAATCTCCCGACCATCTGTAAGTTCCTGGTAACGCTCCTCTTGCGCCTTATGAAACACCCGTCGCAGCTCCGAAAACGCCTCCCAGTCCCCCTTCGTCAGATACCGTGGCGTAAACAACTCGGCGCCCGCCGAATGCAACTCCAGCCATGAGCGCAACCTCCTGCTGTCAACAAACTTACGTATTGCCCGACTCTCGGGCTCGCTGAACGGCCCCCTCCCCTCATACACCTCCGAACTCCCCACTTTCTCCGATCCACCCCATCGCCACGACGTATTCCGATTCAAATCCACCCCCATCGTACCGTCCCCATTCATCCGCCGGTTCTTCCTCCAAAACCGAAATTTCTCAAATCCCTCCGCCAGATCCCAGATCCGCCCATCCGGATTCCCACACGCCATCACCCAAATCTGCATCCCATCCACCAGTTCCTTCACACCTTTATCATGCTCGTAACCCTCTGTCAAATCTCGGATTAGATTCATCGCAAAATGAACCGGCTGCTGCTCCCGCGCATGAACGCCCGATGAGATAAACACTTCCGCCTCACCAGGTTCATCCTTCTTCACACGATCCGAAATCTTCATCACCCAGATCGGCCGTCCTTCCACACTCTTCCCAATCTCCTGCAATTGCGTCAGTTGCGGAAATCGTCTCGCCGTCTCTTTCAGCTTCGCCTCGATCTCCTCATACCAATACCACGCTTTCCGTTTCTCCCACTTCATATCCTTTAACCCGTTCCCGATCTCCGACCGAACCACCCTCGCCGGAGCCACATCGTGCCTGTTCGTTCCCTCCAATCTCGCATCTCTACCGTCCGTCAATACCTCCCCACATCCCGGGAAGCCCAACATAACCATCACAACACCAAGCATTTGCGCAACACCCCTCCGCATGCCAACGCGCTTCTTCGCATCAACGCCGCAAGGATTTTCGTCACATCGCCAATACACCTATCGCTCCTATACCCCATCAGTTTTCACGCTCACCTTAGTCATCTTATCTCCCTATCAATTCGCTTCTCACTCGAAATCCAAACCAGCCCACTTCCCGTTCCCCACCACCCCTGTTTCCTTTCCCCTACATCGGAAAATCCGCTATCATTCCCTCACGTTTAACGTCCGAAACAACATTACCAATTTTCCTAAACCCTTACAGGAGCACAACATGCAATCCTACCCCCGGCATTGTTCCCGCTCGTTCATGTACCTCCTTGCTGCCTGCATTAACCTCGCCCTGTTCGTCTTCAACGCCACCCCCGCCCACGCCGCCGTCACCATCGTCCGCAAATCCGGCCAATGCAAACTCCAGAAAACCAGATTCCGCGACCGAGACCGCAAGAAAAAAATCCACGTGGTCAACCTCGGCAAGACTATCACATTCAAATGCGAATTCTACTACGGGGAGTTCATCAGAAAATCCACCATTTACGCCAACGCCCACGTCCACAACACCACCAAAAAAGCCCTCCACTACCGCTACAACGTCGTATTCTTCGATAAGGACAAGAATCTCGTCGGCTGCGAAAGCCACGGCTCTTTCGGCAGCAAAGGCCTCGCTGCCGGTGAGAAAACTCAAACCGGCTCCTGCCTTATCGAATGCCCCGAACATATCATCAAAACCGTCACCTCATATCAGATCACGATCTATATCTCCGATGAACCCATCGGTAAGCCTTCCAAATAATCCGAGTAAACCGCTATTTTGACCCTTAAAGGATACTTATCGCCCGGCGGCGTCATTCACGCCGCCGGGTTTGTCTATCCTCAGATTTCGATCCAAAGACCTCGGCTCTGTGCCCTTTGACCACCTCTCAACTATCCCTGGCTGCCGGTGGCGATATCTCACCTCCACGCCTAACCTTTAAACATGCTTGACGGCACCAAAAATCGCGGAGCGGGAACGGTCGGCATCGCCGCCACCATCCTGGTCCTCGTCGTCATCGCCGCAGGCTATTTCAAGTGGTTCGGCGGCGTCGGGCCTGAAACCCCCTCCGAAGTCAACGGCCAGGTCAAATCCTTCCTCGCACTTTCCGCCTCCGACCGAGCTGCCGCCGATGCCAAGCTCAAGGAAATCATCGAAATGATCCCCTGGGAGGAGAAAGTCGCCACCGCCAAGGCCGAATTGTACGTCTACCTTGAAAAATACCCCGGCGATGCCCGCGCCCACTTCCATCTCGCACGTGCCCGCATGGCCGAGCACGATGGAAAAACCGCCTATGAAGCCGTCAGAGACGCCATCCGCCGCGCCGAAGCCAGGTCCGCCAAATCTAACAAGAACTTTCAAGCCACCGTCCACGAACTGGCCGGCAAACTCTCCCGCGACCTTGATCAGATTGACCAGGCCAGAAAGCATTTCGAAATCGCCACCGAACTTAACCCTCAGAACGCCTCACACTGGATCATGCTTGCCCAGATCTACCTGGATCGACGCAAGTACGATCAGGCTAAATCCTTTTTGAATAAGGCTTTAGAGGTCAATGCCAAGGCTGTCGCGGCGCACGGTCGCCTCGCGGAAATTGCGCTGGCGGAACGTCAATACACCCGCTCTATTGAGCATATCGATAGTGCCCTCAAGCATCTCGACGCCGACAAAGAGCGCGAACGCTACGTCAAATATATCATGTACAAGCAGGATGCCCTTCGTCGCATCGGTAAGCCCAGGGAGGCGCTGGAACTTCTTTTTCTTCTCGAAGAAGGCGCCGCCGCCAAAAAACGTGATTTGGCAAGTCAGTTTGCCCTCGCCTACGAAAAACTCGGCGAATTCCACGCCGCTGGCATTCGCTGGAGACTCCTCGCCGAGGATGAGGATCAACCCGCCAGTATTCAGGCCGAAGCCATTGCCAACGCGGCCAGATGGTATGCCCTTGCTTCTCGTAAAAGCGAGACCGAAGCCAACCGTGCCCGATCACGTCGCGCTGCGGATTATCTTTTGCTCATTGCCGAGCGTCGTAACGTAACAGGCCCGCTCATTACCGAGGCGAAACAGTTGCTCAAAGACAACTAAGCTTCGTTACACCAAAGGTTTACATCAAAATATGGAATCCGGTGAGGGGTCGAGAGGACGCCTTATTCCTTCACGCCCGGCTCCGTCATGGAGCTTGGATCCAACAGCTCATCCAGCTTGTTCTTATCCAGGGCGCCCAACTCCAACGCCACTTGCCGCACCGTCTTGCCCTCAGCGTAAGCTTGTTTCGCAATTGCCGCCGCCTGGTCATAACCGATCACCGGCGCCAACGATGTACACATCGCTAAGCTCTCTTCAATCAATGACTTACATCGCTTGCGATCGACATCCAGGCCATCGATTAATTGCGTGCGGAAGACATTTGCTACATTAGCCAGCAGCGTAATCGATTCATCAATATTCTTCGCCATCATCGGCATGGCCACGTTAAGATCGATTAGGGACCCCACACCGCCGAACCCGCCGTAGGTCACTGCCGCGTCATTTCCCACCACTTGCGCTGCCACCTGCACCACGGATTCGCAAATCACGGGATTCACCTTGCCCGGCATGATCGAAGATCCCGGCTGAATGGCCGGTAGGATCAACTCACCAATCCCACAGCGCGGGCCTGACCCCAACCAGCGAATATCGTTCGCGATCTTCGACAGACTCACCGAAATCGTCTTTAACAGGCCTGAGACCTCGACCAAGCCGTCCTTTGCCGCCTGTCCTTCAAAGTGATTCGCCGCCTCGACGAATTTGATTCCCGTTTTCTTCGATAGTTTGGAGCAGACGATCTTTGAGAAGCGTGGGTGGGTGTTGAGTCCTGTACCCACAGCTGTACCTCCGATGGCCAGTTCGCTTATCGCCTTGATCCCCCGATCTACGCGATCGACTGCATACTCAGTTTGCGCGGCGTAACCGCTGAATTCCTGACCGAGCCGAATGGGTGTGGCGTCTTGAAGGTGGGTGCGGCCGATTTTCATGACCTTATCCCACTTTCTGGCCTTTGATTTGAGCGATTTAGCCAGAGCCTGCAAGGCGGGCTTGAGGTCGTTTTTGAGTTGCAAAGCTGCTGCGATGTGGATGGCGGTGGGGAACGTGTCGTTGGACGATTGCCCGTAATTCACATGATCGTTCGGATGAACCGGCTTTTTGGACCCGACAGGCTTGCCCGCGAACTGCGAGCAGCGATTGGAGATTACCTCGTTGGAATTCATGTTGGTGGATGTGCCGGAACCGGTCTGGAAGATGTCGACCGGGAAGTGCTCATCAAGCTGTCCCGTCGCTACCTCGTCCGCTGCCTTGATGATGAGATTGGCTGTCCGGGCGGAGATGGTCTTGAGCTGTTTGTTGGCCTCGGCACAGGCGCCTTTGAGAAGGCCGAATGCCCGGATAATGGATGTGGGGACGGGGCGATGGCTGATGGGGAAATTCAGGACGGCCCGTTGTGTGGAGGCGCCGTAAAGGGCGGTGGCGGGGACCTGCATGTCGCCCATGGAGTCACGTTCAATGCGAGTTTTGGCTTTGGCCATGATGGATAATCCTTTTTCCTGAGTGGGGCAGTTAGCTTAGCGTTTCGGTGTGAACAGTCCAGTTGTGTCAGGCTGAGTAGGGGGGTAAATGGCTACGATAAATTGGGTGTAAATTCATGAAATGAACGGTGAATTCGCTGCACCAGTTGGTAGGATTACACGTAGAAATAACAGTGCTGCGTCGGATACGTGCGTTTATTCCGGCGGGACATGCGGGGCAATGCAAAACAGCCTGTTTTTAGGTTTATTCACAAAGAGAGCCCTAGGTATGATGAGAATCCGCATTGGTTTTGTAGCGATTTTGGCATTGTTCACGCTATGGGTGACACCGGTTCTTGGAAAAGCACCCAAGACCGTGATTCTCATGATTGGCGACGGGATGGGACCGGAACAGGTCAAAGCGGCGCGGATGTACCTGGGTGAAAAGCTTTCTTTTGAGACGTTTCCGCATCAGGGGTATGTGACGACGCGTTCGGCGAGCCACAAGGTGACGGATTCGGCGGCGGCGGCGACGTCAATGGCATCGGGCATCAAGGTTGCCAACGGCGTAATCGGTTTGCGTTTGCCGGGTGATGGCGCCGCCATGCCGACGATCCTCGGGCAGTTTAAGGCTCAGGGTAAGTCGACGGGGATGGTGACCAACGACGCTATCGTCGGGGCGACGCCCGGTCCTTTCGCGGCGCATGTGAAGAAGAGGGGATTGACGAGATTGATCGGCAAGCAGTATTTGACGGTATCGCGACCGAACGTGTTGTTTGGTGGTGGAGATCGCAAGGCGTGGCCATTGAAGCTGGTGCGCAAGCATAAGTATGTGGTCGTGGAGACGGCGAAGGATATGGATCGCGCGGCGGCACAGGCGGCGCGTCTGGTGGCAAGGGGTAAGCCTGTATTTCTCAATGCGGCGTTCGGTTCCGGGCAGATGCCCTATCAGTACATTGATGAGAGGGATGGACATGGGAAGTATAAGACGTATCCGAGGTTGGGGCAGATGACCAGAGCAGCGTTGAAGGTGTTGGAGAAGGACCGCAATGGGTTCTTTCTGATGGTGGAATGTGGTCTGATTGATAAATCGGGCCATTCGATCAAAATCAAGGAAGAGAAGCCGGATACGAGGATCGGGTGCAATGTGTATGAGACGCTTAATTTTCATGAATCGGCGAAGGCGGTCGCGGAATGGGCGAAGGGACGCAATGATGTGCTGGTGGTGGTGACAGCGGATCACGAGACGGGTGGCATGAAGGTGTTGAAGGATAATGGGAAAGGTAAGCTGCCGACGGTGAAGTGGTCGCATAAGAATCACACGGGTGTAAATATTGGCGTCTATGCGATGGGCGTCGGCGCGGAGACTTTCAGGGGAACGATAGACAACACCGATATCTATAAGAAAATCGCGGCGTTGACAGGGTTGAAGCCGGTCGTCGAGACGACGGCTACGGATGGCGGAAAGGTGGCGGGGAATTGAAGGGGTAGTTGGGATACCTGAATTATGATCTGAGCCATCGCACGTTTTGTGCGGTGGCTTTTGTTTTGGCAAGGATTGATTAGAATGAGGGACCTGCGGTGCGGGGCCATGGAACATTGAGTGAATTGAGGTATATATGACATTGGTGAATCGGACGCTGAATGGTTTGGTTGGGAGACGTGTGACTGGGGTTGTATTGCTTGCGGTCATCATGTTGCAGGGGTGTAGCACGGCGAGTGGCGGCGCGATAGCGCATCAGTTTACTGAAGGCGTGACGCGCCCGTGGGTTGGCCCGGAGTTATGGACGAATCCGATGGAGGATTGGCAGCTTAGGGATGGTCGGATCGAGGTATTGCGCGGCGGGGGGAATCGGAATGTGCATTTGTTGACGGGGCAAATAAAGAAGGGGGGCGGGCCGTTTGAAATGAGTGTGAAGATTGGATGTTTGGATGCGGGCAAGCCTGTCCGGTCGGCAGGATTCAGGGTGGGTATCAAGAGCGAACTTGGCGATTACCGCAGCGCTTTGTTTTTTGGATATGGGATCAATGCCGGTATCAATCGGGATGGAAACCTGTTTTTCCGCCTGGGAAACCGCGAGGTCAAATATGGCGAATGGGTTAGCGTTGGCGATGCGCGGGAGGTTGAACTGAGTTTGAAAGCGACCGAGGGTAAGGATGGAGATTATGTGCTGAAGTTGAGCGCGACATGGTCGAAGAAAGCTGGTAGTAAACACGTTGAGTCTGCGCAGATTAGAGTGAAGGGAGCGCGGTTGGCGGGGAATCTGGCGCTGGTCAACAATTATTCTCCCGCCAGGTTTCGGCGCGGGCAGGGGGGTAAACGCATTTATGTGAAACACTGGTTTGACAACTGGTCGGTGAAAGGTAAGGGGCTGGTGGTGAACAAGGATCGTGCGTTTGGTCCTATCCTATGGGCTCAACACACATTGAGTAGGCGAATAATGAAGATGACGGCGCAGATGCCGCCTGTTGGTAAGACCGATTCGCAGGTGGTGGCCTTGGAGACGAAGCAGGGCGGTTCATGGAAGAAGATTGGGGAAGCGAAAATTGATGCGATGGCGCGGACGGCGACGTTTCGCATTGCCAAGTGGGACGACGCGAAGGATACGTCGTATCGGCTGGCATACGAGTTGAAGGGCGAAGACGGGATGAAGAGAATGCATTACTGGGGTGGGACGATTCGTAAGAATCCAGTGGACAAGGAATTGGTTGTGGCGGGCTTTACGGGGAATACGGACCCGGCGTTTCCGAATGCAAAGCTGGCGGGGAATGTGATGAAGCATAACCCTGATGTACTGTTATTTACGGGGGATCAGTTGTACGAGTTTGTCGGCGGATATGGAATTCATCGCAAGCCTGTGAATGTGGCGACGCTGAATTATTTGAGGAAGTGGTATATGTTCGGGTGGGCATTTCGTGAGTTGATGAAGGATCGACCGACGCTTTGCCTTCCGGATGATCATGATGTTTATCAGGGGAATATCTGGGGGAACGGCGGGAATAGTGTGCCGTCGATTCGTGAACATGCGCAGGGGGGGTATGCGATGGATGCCAAGTGGGTGAACATGATCCAGCGGACGCAGACATCGCATCATCCGGATGCGTATGACCCGACGCCGATCAAGCAGGGGATCACGGTTTACTATGGTGACATGCTTTACGGTCGTGTGAGCTTTGCGATTATCGAAGACAGGAAGTTCAAGTCCGGCCCGGAGGGTAAGGTGAATACCTGGAAGGGGCGGCCGGACCATATCAAGGATGCAAAGATCGATACGAAGAAACTTGACAAGCCCGGCTTGGTGTTGTTGGGCGAACGGCAACTTAAGTTTTTGAATGCATGGGCGAAGGACTGGCGCGGGGCGGATCTGAAGGTCGTGTGTTCGCAGACGATTTTCTGTAACCTGGCGAATTATCACGGGCCCAACAAGATGTTTTTGCATGCGGATCTGGATTCGAACGGCTGGCCGCAGACCGGGCGGAACAAAGCGTTAAAGGCGTTTCGTAAAGGATTCGCGTTCATGTATGCGGGTGATCAGCATTTGCCTTCCATTGTGCATCATGGTGTAGATGCTCAGGGGGATAGCGGATTTAGTTTTTGTGTTCCTTCGATTGCCGCGGGATATCCGCGTTCGTGGAAGCCGGATATTGAGGGTAAGCCGGTGAGGAATCGTCCGAAGGGTGGGTTGGCCAACACTGGTGATTATGTGGATGGGTTGGGAAACCTGATTCGGGTGCATGCCATTGGGAACCCCGCAGCGAAGAATCGTAAGGGTGTGCTGAAGACATTGCACGATAAGGCATCGGGATATGGGATCGTGCGGTTTGGTCATACAACCGGGAAGATCAAGATGGAGTGTCATCGTTTGTTGATTGATGCGGCGAATCCCAAGCCGGGTGACCAGTTTCCGGGTTGGCCCAAGACGATTTCGATTATGGACAATTATGGTCGCCGGGCGGTGGAGACGCTGCCGACGATCAAGGTAAGTGGTGTGAAGCGGCGGCCGGTGATTCAGGTGATTGATGAAGGGTCGGGAGATGTGCTGTATACGTTGCGGGCGCCGTCGATGAGCTTTACGCCTAAGGTGTTTAAGAAGGGTGGGGCTTATACGGTGAAGGTAACGGAGCCGGATAGCGGAAAGGTGAAGGTGTTGAAGGGGGTGAAGGCGGGAGGTGGTGAGGTTGAGGTTGGGTTTTGATGATTTGGTTGATCTGATTTTCGCTGGACTTCTGTAAATAGAAAAGCGTTCGCGTATCGGTGTGATACGCGAACGCTTGATTCTTTAGGGGTTGGGAGGTTTCAGATCGCCTCGGCTTCGGCGAGCATGTCGATGTCGTCGACGGAGCCTGGGCCGCCGTTGGATTCGGATTCAGCGGATGTGGGGATGTTGAGGAGTGGTGAATCGAACGCAAGGCCGAAGGCTGCGAGGAGGAGATCGCGGTCGATGGTGTCGACTGTTTCATTGTTGTCGAAGTCGGCCCAGTCGGCGAACGGTGGTTGTGATCCACCGGGGACTTCACCGATGGCGGGGAGGAGCATGCCGAGGTCTGCGAAGTTGACGACACCGTTGTTGTCAAAATCGTAGATGACGGCCCGTGTGTGTACATCGGGAGCGCTTTGCAGATCGTGCGGAACGACGCCGATGCCGCTGAGCTGGAAGGCATTGGCGGCGGCGGAGGTTGAGATATCCGCATCGAATGGGCCGAAGACGAGATTGGCCGGGTCGATTGGAGCTTTGGCTCGGAAGACGACGCGACCGAGAAGGGCGAATTCGTCATCACCGGCGTTACTGACTGAGGCGTCACCACCGAATTCGACGGTGCCGGTGATGGGGTCGATGTTGTCGAAGGTCGTCCCGCCCTGATTGAAGATTGTGCCGTGGTCCACGCCGAGGGCTTCGGCGAAGGCGGGATCGTATTTGACCTGGATGGCGCCGGTGTCGATGGCGGCGACGACCTGATCGGACTTGACCCAGACTTCGATGGTGAAGTCGCTGCCTTCACGCTGCCAGAAGTTGGCGCCGCCTCCGCCGGTGTTGGGATCGGTGTCGGGGGCGGGCAAAGCGGGCACCAGGTCGGTTGGGGATGCGTTGATGCGCGGGACGAGGTGGACGTTGACCTGGGGGTTGGTGTTGAAGACCACCGAGCCGGGCGTGGGTATGGATGCGATCCAACTGCTTGCGTTTGAGCCAAACGAAGTGGTTGCAAGGCGGTGGAGTGAATCGCCCAGACCGTCGGCGTCAGTTGGCCAGGGGGCCACATCATCGTAGACCGCGCGATCTTCGAGGAGGTAGGGGATGATCGGTGGAACGTCCGCGGT
>JANQQT010000271.1 GCA_028284925.1 Phycisphaeraceae bacterium
CTGGCTGATGGGTGGAGGTGTGTTGGCGGGGGTGGTTGGTGTGTTGGGGGTATCGGTGGTGAGTGGTGTGTGGTTGATTGTGCGGCGGAGTTTGCGGCAGCATATGGTGAGTACGGTGATTACGGGTGTGAGTGTGGCGATGGGTTGTGGGTTGTTGATGGCGGTGAGTGCGATACATAAGCAGAGCGCGGATGCGTTGGGTGGAGGGACGGGTGGGTTTGATGCGGTGGTAGGGCCTGGGGGGAGTGAGTTGCAGGTGGTTTTGAACAGTATTTATCATTTGGATAAGAGTCCGGGGAAGTTGCCCTGGAGTGAGGTGAAGTATTTGAAGGGTCGGGAGGCGAAGCGGCGGATGCTGGTGAAGTATGCGTATCCGATCATGGTGGGTGATCGGTATCGCGAGTTTCGGGTGGTGGGTACGGAGGCGGGTTTGTTTAAGGAACATGAGTTGGGTGATGGGAGGAAGTTGGAGTTGGCGGTGGGTCGTTATTTTGAATGGAATGAGGTTGCGGCGGTGGCGGGCAGTTTTGCGGCGGCGCGGACGGGGTTGAAGGTGGGGTCGACGTTTCGGACGAATCATGGTGGGGAGGATCATGAGATGGATATAACGGTGGTGGGTGTTTTGAAGCCGACGAATACGCCATTTGACCGGGCGATCTGGATACCGTTGGAGGCGTATTGGCGTATGCCGAGTCATATGTTGGAGAGTGATGACGGGGGACGTATTCCGTATATCGAGGGTGGGAATGCTCGGGGTTATAGTGTTGCGGCGACGCGTCGTCGGTGGTTTTCGGAGGTGGGGTATTTGACGGATAGCGGGCAGAAGGCGAAGGGGATTAAGTTGCGGGAGGGTCGATTGTTTGAGGAGGGTGCGAAGGAGATTGTGGTTGGGGCGACGGCGGCGGATGGTGCGAAGGGCGGGCGATTGAAGATTGGGGACAAGGTGAGGACGTATCAGACGGCGGAGCAGCCGGGCGGGGTTGTGTTGACGGTGGTGGGGATCGCGGAGAGGACGGGGAGTTGGCTTGATGATTCGATGTGGGTTTCGGAGGATGTCTATTGGGGTGTGAGGGGGCGGATTGTTTATGCGCCGAGTCAGTATGTGCCGCGTGAGGGTGTGGCGATTCCGGAGGAGTTTAAGGAGGTGAGTGCGGTATTGGTGAAGACGTTGACGGGTGGTGCGGCGCATCGAGCGAAGGATCATTGGGAGCGGATGGAGGAGAGGAAGGGTGTGTTTGCGGGGCCGATCGGGAGTGTGGTGGCGGAGTTGTTTGGGAAGATGGGTTGGCTGCTGATGGTGTTGAAGTTGATTGCGATGATGGTGGTGGTGGTGGCGGTGTTGTCGATCATGGCGAGTATTTATAACTCGATGCGTGAGCGGCGTCGGGAGTTTGCGATCCTGCGTGCGTTGGGGGCGCGGCGGGGAATTGTGGTGGGGGCGATTGTGGTGGAGAGTGGTGTGATTGCGTTGTTGGGGTCGTTGGGGGCGTTTGTGGTTTATGGTGTGTTGCTGGGTGTGGCGGCGGGGATTGTGAGGGCGGAGGTTGGTGTGGTGATGGATGTGTGGGCGTTTGACGGGATGTTGCTGGTGGTGCCAGTGGGGGCGGTGTTGGTGGGAGCGGTGGCGGGGTTGGTTCCGGCGATGAAGGCGTATGGGACGGATGTGGCTGGTGGGATTGGGGTGTTGAGTTAGGGTGGGGTGATGAAGTGGAAGATGAGGAGGGTGGAGTTGTTGAGCATGAGGGGGAGGGGGGCGACGATGAAGAGCCATTGGAGGATGTAGGCAGTGCGTGGTTTTTGTTTGAGGTATTTGCGGGAGAAGATGGTGGGTGGGATTTGGATGAGGAAGTAGGCGGCGGGCAGGCCGAGGACGGATTGGTTAAAGGTGAGGTAGAGGGGGATGGTAATGAGGATTTCGTGCCAGATGGCGGAGATGGTGAAGGCGAGAGTTGTGGCGAGGTTTGGATTTTTGGGTAGGCGTTGGATGGTGGTTTCGTGGAACCAGGGGCCGTGCCAGGAATTCCAGTGGCGTGTCCAGAAGTTTGAGATGTTTTTGGAAGTGTGTGGTTTGTTGAGGAAGTGAGGGGTGTAGCCGAGGCAGGGGAGGAGTAGCCATTGTGAGAGTAGGCTGACGGCGTGGATAAGGATGAGGAATGCGGGGAGGGCGAGGTACCCCCGGAACCCCCGGAACCCCCGGAAGATTGGGTTGTGGGAGAAAGATTGTATGAGTGAGGTGTATTGGGTGTAGGTGAGGTATAAGAGGATGATGATGATGAGGGTGTGGAGGAGGAGGTGTTTGATGTCGGAGGCGGTGGCGGGTCGGCAGTTGATCCACGTGCGGATGGAGAGGAAGGGTGAGATGAGGAAGTAGTTGAGGCGTGTCTTTTTGGGGTAAGTTGAGAGGAGGGTGTTGGCGAGTTTCATGGGAATGAAACAGGCGATGAATAGGAGGACGAAGAGGGTTGTGATTTGCCAGTTTGGGGGCATGGTGGAGGGTGGGGAGGTTACATGATTTTAGGAGGTTTTTAGTGAAAAAGGTGGATTGGCGCGCGATAATGGAGTTGACAGGATGGGGGAAGGGCGGGGCATGACAGGAGTTTTTTGATGTTGCGTGTACGGTTTTTATTGGTTTGCGGAATGTGTTTGGGGTTGGTTGCGGGTTGTGGTGGTGGGGATGATGATAAGAAGAAGAAGGAGCCGGAGAAGAAGAAAAAGGCGGCTCATGGGGGTCATACGGCGGAGCATGGGGGGACGCTGGTGGAGCTGGAGTATCATAAAGCGCATGTGGAGGTGGTGTTGCTGAGCGAGGAGGGAATTTTGCAGGTGTTTGTGAGTGGGGCGCATGCGTATCAGGCAATGGAGATCGAGATGGAGCGGATGGAGGCGGAGGTCAAGGTGGGTGGTGAGACGCTTGCGATGAAGCTGGATGGTGTTGAGGCGAAGGGGGGTAGGGCGTCTTTATTTGAAGGGAAAAATGAGAAATTGAAGGGCGCGAGCGAGGTAGAGGTTAAAATAAAGGTGGTGGATACGCCTGTTGGGAAGTGGGAGGGTGTTGAGGCGAAAGCGGGGGCGTCGGCGGGATAGGGGCATGTTGACTGGAGCATGCTGATGTTTGGATTGAGGCGTGTCAAAGGATTGGGACTGTTGGGATGTGGGCTGTTGTTGTGTGGTGGTTTGGTGGTGGGGTGTTCTGAGAGTGATGCTGAGAGTGCGGCGGATCATGTGGACGTTGAGACGCTGGTTGTCAGGAAGTTTGATACGGGAACACAGACGGAAACTGATTCCCCCGGAAGCCTGGATGCCCCCGGAAGTTTGGGCGGGACTAAAGAGGGTAGTGATGGGAGTAAGGGTGGTAATGCTCAAGGGAATGATGGGGTGAAGAAGCGTGGGGATGGGAATAAGGATAAGGTGGATTGGAAGAAAGGTGGGTTGTTGGATCAGTTGTTGGGGTTGACGGGGGATGAGGGAGAGGTGAAGCTGGATGTGGAGTTGGTGGATGGTGTGGTTTGGGTTGAGAAGGATGGGATGCGTGTTCGGATGAAGGAAGATGTGGGAGAGTTGGGTGATGAGGCGTTGAAGGATCTGGTGTTGGGTGAGGCGAGGTTTGCGAAGATTAAGCGGGAGGATATTCGGATTGTGAAGGCGGGTGATGAGGCGGTGAAGAAGCGTCCGCGTGGGCCGATTGAGCCATTGATTATTAATCAGGATCATGAGTTGGGTTTTCCTTCGATTTCGTTGCCGAAGGCTCCGGCGGTGGCGGGTTATTTGCCGGTGGAATTCAAGAAGCTGGCGTCGTTCAAGTTTGATGATCAGATTTTGACGGATGATGAGGGGAATGATGTTCCTGAGAAGGTTAACAAGCAGATCCCGAAGTGGGTTCATGATTTGAATGGGAAGAAGGTGGGTGTGGTGGGGTATATGTTGACGATAGATTTTCGTCAGGGGAAGACGAATGAGTTTACGTTGATGCCTTTGTCGCCCAATTGCCGGTTTTGCCAGTCACCTCCGATGAACATGATGATTGAGGTGAAGACGAAGGATGGAAAGCGGTTGACGTATAACGGTGATGATCCGGTTTTGGTGTTGGGGACGTTTGAAGTTGGGCCTCAGATTATAACGGGTACGACGGTGAGTATTTTTCGGATGACGGCGGTGGAGGTGCGGGAGTTGCCGAAGGAGGCGTTGGGGTCGGATTGATGATGGGGGTGTGGCGGCGGTGTTCAGAACTGGAGGGTGAGACCTACCTTGAATTTGAGTTGACGGGAGAGGTTTTTGAATCGGCCATCGTTGGTGTCGTAGGTGTCGTTGAGGACGATGAAGAATTCCTGGCCGGAATCGAATTCCCAGCGGATGCGTGAGTTGGCTCCCATCTGGTCTGACTGGTTGTCCCACTGGATGGTGGTGGACCATGTGAGGTCGGGTGTGATGAGGAGGTCGTAGCGTAGTCGGAGGATGTGGACGACGAAGTCGCCTTCTTTGAGCTGGATGTCGTTTCGTTCGTATTCGATTCGGAAGGCGTTGTGTTTTGAGGGTCGGTAGGCGAGTTCGGTTTCGATGTCGAGGCGTTTGCCAGAGAAGAAGCCGTAGTATGCGATGTCGAATTCGAGGGCGAGTGGTCGTGAGGGTGAGGAGTTGAAGTCGAGGGAGATGCCGGTGTTGTTGTAGATGCCGACGGGGATGGTGACATCGTCTACGATTTCGAAGGGTTCGAAGAGTTGCTCGCGCGTGAAGAAGATCTTGATTCGGAGGCGGTCGTTGGAATTGGTGAAGATGTCGAGTTCGGGCGCGATTTCGGCGGATTCGATTTCGTTGTGGAGTGTGGTGATGATGTCGATTTCCGCTTCGAAGTCGATGTATCGGAGGGGATTGTCTTTGTCGTTGGGGCGGTGTCGGTAGCGGGATTCGAAGAGGTAGCGTCTGCTGCCGGTACGGGAGACGAAGCCGAGTGCTGGGTTGTAATTTTCGCCGACGTGTGAGGTGAAGAAGAAGAAGAACCAGGGCTCGTTGGGGTAGTCGATTCGGCCGCCTATGGCGTAGTTTTCGGAATTGTCGAAGGACTCATCTTCGCGTGTGGTGTGTGTGAACTGTGACCAGAAGTTGGCTTTGTAGACTTTGCCGTTGTCATCGGAGGATCGGAAGTTGAAGTCGAAGCCGACGAGTGTGTTGTCGCCACGGTGTGCGGGGTCGCCGTTGGTGAGGATGAAGCCGAGGGAGGATTCTTCGAGGACGTCGAGTGAGGCGCGTAGGACGGAGAGTGTTTTCTGTCCCAGTTCGGAATCGTCTTTCATGAGGATGGACATGAGACCGAAGCGGAGGTCGTTGTGTCTGCCGGTGATTTTTGCGCCGGCGAGGATTTCCTTTTCATCGCCATCGACGATGCCGATTCTTCTGGAAAAGAAGGGTAGTGGTGTTCGGTTTAGACCGCCGAAGCCGAAGACGCCGGCGTCTTCGAGGAAGAAGTCGCGTTTTTCGGGGAAGAAGAGGGGGAATCGTGTGAGGTTGACGCGTTGCTGGTCGACTTCGGTTTCGGCGAAGTCGGTGTTGACGGTAAGGGCGGCGGTGATGGATGGGGTAAGTCGGTAGAAGATGTCGGTACCGGCCTTGAAATTTGTGCCGGAGTCGGCGAGGTCGAAATCTGTGGTGGCGAAGGGTTTGATGGTGATGCCGAGGCCCTGCTGGAGGTTATTGAGGTTGGTGAGTGTTCCGCCGGCGGCGGGTGTTTCGACGGAGAGGTTCTGGTAGGGGTTTGCCCATCGGATGCGTTCGTTGGTGCGTCGGAGGCGACGTTCGAAATTGACACCCCATTGGGTGGAACTGGGGTTGAAGGGGATAGTTGCGAAGGGGATGGCGAATTCGACGGTCCAGCCGTCTTTGTTTCGGGAAGTTTTGGCGACCCAGAGTCCGTCCCAGTCGCTGTTGGGGCTTCGGTTGTTTTCGATGAGGCCATCGCGTCTTGCTCCTGCGGCTCCGATCTGGAAGAAGTAGCCGTTGCGTCGATCCTTGAAGGTGTCGATCATGATGGTGAGGCGATCGTCGGAGATGGATTCATCGCGGAGCATTTGTTTGGCGATGATGGTGGAAGGCGAGGAGTCGAAGCACTGGACGGCGATGTAGAGTTTTTTGCTGGTGTATAGGATTCGGATGGTTGTTGCTTCGGTGGGTTTGCCGAGTTGGAGAGGGTCGACCTGGGTGAGTTTGGTGATGGGTTTAGCTTTTTGCCAGATGGGTTCGTTGGGGATGCCATCGATTTTGGGGGCGGATTTTTCGTCGATGAGTGTTGCGGGGATGGAGGGGGGCGGGCCTTGTGCGAGCGCAGGGGCGATGGAGAGGAGAGCGGTGATGAGAGGGAGGAGGGTGAATGTGCGGGATACGAATGGGGTACGCATGGGCGGGTGGGTTGTGGAGGGCGATCAGTTGTTTGGGGGAGAGAGGTATACCAG
>JANQQT010000273.1 GCA_028284925.1 Phycisphaeraceae bacterium
CCTGCGACTCGATGATGAACTTGACGCCTTCGCAAGCACCTATCGCGGAACCATCGAAGGACTCCTCTCCTCAGATCGCGAAACAGATACCTCTGGCACTCAAGCCTCTGCCATCGCCGAATGGACAAAGCGCCTCGAGTCCGGCGCAGCGCTCAGTGCCCGACTGATCTTCGACGCCGCCAGGATACTTTCCTCAGATGGCTCCTCCGCCGCCTCACTCTTCTTCGATGGATCCGTCACAATCCCCCTCCTCCGCGGCTCCGGCAAACACATCGTCTACGAACCCGTCACCCAGGCCCAACGCAACCTCATCTACGCACTTTGGACATTCGAACGATTCAAACGAACCATCGCCGTCGACATCGCCGATGAATACCTCCGCGTCCTTCAGGCTCAGGACGCCGTCATCAATGCACAGAACAACTACGACAGACGCGTCGATTCCGCCGAACAAACCGAAGCCCTCGCCGAAGCCGGCCGTCTCTCCAAAGTCCAGGTGGATCAGGCCCGCCAGGCCAAACTCACCTCCCGCGAAAGCCTCCTCGGCGCAGATCAGGGTTACAAAGGCCAACTCGACAATTTCAAAGTCTCTCTGGGCCTACCCACCGATGCCAACCTCATCCTCGATCGCGAGGAACTCAATCGCCTCGGCAAATCCGCTCGCGAGGCTCTCGAAAAAGCCGACAACAACAAAGACAACCCCATGAAGAAAGTCAAAGCCGCCGACCTCGTGGCTTACCTCAAAACCCTACCCGGTGGTCGTTACGAGATTCCCGAGAAAACAGCCATCGACCTCGCCCTGACAAATCGGCTTGACCTCAAAACCGCTCACGAGCGCGTCGTCGATGCACAACGCGCCGTCGTCATCGCCGCCGACGCCCTCAAGGCCGGCCTCGACCTCGTCCTTTCAGGCTCATTCGGTGCAAGACGCACCATCGCCACCGCCGACCTCGGCGATAATCTCCGACTAAAACCCCGAAAGGGATTCTACAGCCTCGGCGCCACTGCCGACCTCCCCTGGGAACGCACCACAGAAAGAAGAATCTACCGCGAAACCTACATCAACCTCGAATCCACCACACGCAACGTTCAGGAACTTGAAGACCGCATCAAACTCGACATCCGAAGCGATCTCCGCACCCTCCTCCGCGCAAGAGAAAGCTATAAGACACAGGCCCAGGCTCTGAAACTCGCACAACAGCGTGTCGAACGCGACCAGATGTTCCTTGATGCCGGTCGCCCCGGCATCTCCATTCGTGACGTACTCGAAGCCGAAGACGCCCTCCTCTCCGCTCAAAATGCCCTCAGCGCAGCGCTCGTCAACTACCGCGTCTCGGAGCTCAAAATCCAACGCAACATGGGCGTCCTTCTGGTCAACGAGAAAGGATTATGGACCGAATATGAAACCCAACCCTGAAATCCCGACTCTCCAATCCCACACCGCCGCCGAAAAGCCGAAAAGCAAATGGCGACTCTACGTATTCCTTGCCGTAGCCGTTACCGCAATCGCAACCGTCGTCACCATCGCAACCACCGGATCGGAAAACGAAGAAGCCCAACAAGTCATCGGTGAAGTCAAGTATGGCCAACTTACCATCGGCGTCGATGGCGATGAAGGATCAATCAAACCCGGACAATTCAAACTTATCGTCAACGAACTCGAAGGCCTCTCCACCGTGGTAAGCATGGTCGACCCCGGAACCATGGTCAACAAAGGCGACCTCATCATGGAACTTGACGCCTCCGCCCTGAAAGATCGAAAAGTCGATCAGGAAATCGCCGTCCAGCTAAGCGACGCCGCTTTCGTCCGCGCAAGAGAAACCCTCGCCGTCGTCAAAAAACAAAACGCCTCCCTCATCAAGACCGCCACCCTCAATCTCCAGTTCGCCAAACAGGATGTCACCAAGTACATCGAAGGCGACTATCCCAAGGAACTCCTCATCGCCAAGTCCGCCATCAAACTTGCCGAGTCCAAAGCCGAGGACGCCAAGCAGGTCTACGAATGGTCAGAGAAACTCTTTAAGAAGAATTTCATCACCCAAACCGATCTCAACCGCGATCGACTCGCCCGCGACCAGACCGTCATCGACCTCCAGACCGCAAAAGTCACACTCAAGGTACTCGAGGAATTCACACACAAACGCCAACTCGCCGTTCTCAAGGCAAATGTCGATGAGATGGACGTCGCCCTCATCCTCGCCAGGGACAAAGCACTCTCCGATGAGATCGACGCCGCCGCCGACCTCAAATCCAAGGAGATCAAACTCAAACGCGAAAAGGAAAAACTCGCCAAGCTCACATCACAGATCGATAAAAGCCGTATCACCGCCCCCATCGATGGCATGGTCCTCTACATTCGGGATTACCGACGCGAAGAACCTCTCGCTGTCGGCTCTACCGTCTACGAACGTCAACGCCTCATCAACCTCCCCACTACCTCAAAACTTCAGGCCGAACTCAAAGTCCACGAATCACAACTCAGAAAAATCAAACTCGGCATGCCCGTCGAAATCACCACCGATGCCGTCGCCAACAAAACCTTCTGGGCCAAACTCACCGACATCGCCGTCATGCCCGATGGCACACACCGGTTCGGCAATCCCCACCTCAAGGTCTACACCATCAAGGCCGACTTCACCGGTGAAACCGAAGGACTCCGCCCCGGCATGAGCTGCAAAGGAAAAGTCATAGTCGAACAGTTTGAAAACGTCGCCTATGTCCCCATCCAGGCCGTAGTCCAGGAGGAAGAGGAATCCGTCGTCTACCTGCCCAGCCCGGACGGCCCCATTCGACGCGAGGTCAAGCTCGGCCTCGACAACAACGTCCACATCATCGTCCGGGAAGGACTCGCCAAAGGCGAAAAAGTCCTGCTCACACCAGACATGGGCAAATCCTACATCCGAAAAAAACAACCTCCACCTGACATTCCTGAAAATGCCGGATACAAAGGCAATGAACCCGACAAGAAAAATCCTCGAAGCAAAAATCCACGCGAGAACGCTAGCGCTGGCCCCGCGAATTCCAGCACACAACGCCAAAACAAAAAACCAAGCGACA
The DNA here is from genome assembly GCA_028284925.1 of Phycisphaeraceae bacterium. Classification (GTDB taxonomy): domain Bacteria; phylum Planctomycetota; class Phycisphaerae; order Phycisphaerales; family Zrk34; genus JANQQT01. Next base: position 3,058 of record JANQQT010000273.1, read on the forward strand.
GCAGCTAAACCCAACCTCTTCCAATTCACCGTCCCATGAACCAGAACCGCTTCATCCGAAACATTCACCTCGGCATCAAAAGCCTTACCCTCCACAAACTGCGCTCTTTCCTCACCATCCTCGGCGTCGTTTTCGGCGTTGGGTCCGTCGTCTCCATGCTCTCCGTCGGCGAAGGCGCAAGCCGCGATGCCATGAGCTACATCGAAAGACTCGGCGCCTCCACACTCGTCATCGAGTCCATGAAACCCAAGGAGGAAATGAACGCATCCAGCAGCGCTAACAATCGCTGGCACACCGCTTTCGGTCTCCGATACGAAGACGAACACCGCATTGCCGAACTCCCCAACGTCATCCGTACCGTACCCGCCAAGATCCTCACCAACCGCGAAGCCCGCGTCGGCGAACTCACCGCCAACGTACGCGTCGTCGGCACAACGCCCGACTGGTTCGACCTCATCAAACGACCCCTCCTCGCAGGCCGTGTCTTCAATGCCAAGGATATGAATGAAGGCGATGGTATATGTGTCCTTTCCGAAAAAGCCGCCCGCCAACTCCTCCCCATCGAAGGCGCACTCGGCCAAACCATCAAAATCAACGCCGCCTATCACTTCCGCGTCATCGGCATCATCAAGGCCGATGAAGGCTCCGCCGGCGGCGTCCAGACACCCGACCAACCCTTCGACATGTACATCCCCCTCAACATCGCCCGCCAGCGCTTCCACGATACCGACCGCCAAAAAGGAACAGGTTCCTACAGCAACGAACTGGTCCAGCTACACCGCATCATCGCCGAGGTCGATTCCATTGACGCCGTCAAACCCACCGCCGCAGCCGCAAGTACCATGCTCAAACGCTTCCACAGTCGCCTCGACTACGATATCAAAATCCCCCTCGCGCTCATCCGACAGGCACAAGCCACCCAACGCGTCTTCGCCATCGTCCTCGCCTCCATCGCCAGCATCTCCCTCCTCGTCGGCGGCATAGGCATCATGAATATCATGCTCGCCTCCGTCACCGAACGCACACGCGAAATAGGCGTCCGCCGCGCCATCGGAGCCAAACGAAGGCAAATCATCGAACAGTTCCTCATCGAAGCCATCGTCCTCTCATTCGTCGGCGGTGTCATCGGCGTCGCCGTCGGCGTCTTCGTCCCCTATGCCATCACAACCTTTACAGGCATGTCAACCTTCATCACCCCCTGGTCCGTGGGACTCTCCCTATCCATCAGTGTCATCGTCGGTGTTACATTCGGCCTTTACCCCGCCCAACGCGCCGCTCGAGTCGATCCCATCATCGCCCTCAGGCACGAATAACAGCCTTTCACAAACATACACACGCAGTCAAACTCAATAGAGTGTCAGATCACAGATGAACACTTTTCTCCATTTTCTTCTTGTGGGCTACCTCAAAATCTGCTAGCTTGGTGTAATCTGTCAATGCAATTCGCATGGACAATCAAAAATCTCCGCGTCTTTCCCGAATTGGCGCTGACGGGCAGACGTGTATGGGAGCTGGATATGATCAAGAAATACCAGAGATGGTCCGTCCTTAAAATAGGCGTATTCGCAATCGCCCTCGCGATCGGTACGCATGCCAACGCCGCACTGACACTAACTGGAGGAGGCCTCACCCTCGTGGAAGAAGGCCCCGTCGCCCCCAACGCTGGCGATCCCGTCCCCGCAAACCTCGCCACAGGCGCCCTTCCCCTTTCCAACGATCCCGGGCTTGGCCCAACCCTCTCCATCCCCTTCCACATCACCGCTAACCTCAACGACCAGCAATACGGCAACGCCTTCAGTTGGATCAGCGGACCCACGCTCGGACCTGATGGCTTCGCATACGCGGGAATCGATCTGGGCGGAGCGTCCATCCCCAACATTCAGTCCATCGCCTTTGGCCGCAGCAACGTCCTCGCTGGCGATGCATGTGGCGTCTGCACGGACAGACACCTCGGAACATACACCCTTCAATACACGCAGATCGCTAATCCATCCACCAACCCGGGCCTCCTTACAACAGGCGATCCCGGCACGGGATGGGTCGACATTGGTACGCTCGACTACGGCCCCACGGAAGGCCCCGGCAGCAACTACAACAACACCTGGCAGAGACACCGATACAACTTCAACCCTGTCGATGCGACCGGCATTCGACTCGCCGTCTCCGATATTGGAACAGCCATCGACGAAATCGAACTCTTCGATACACCCGGCATTTTCGTCCCACCACCTCCTCCGCCCCCACCCTTTGGCATCAACCCCAATCCCGGCTTCAACATCGGATGGGATGGCAACGATGGTGACAATCACTCACCGGACGCCATCGCCCCCGTGCCGGATAACGCCGCGCTCGCGTCCAACGGCTCCACACCATTCGCGTCCGGCAACCTCGCCATCGGGCCACATTTTGAACCAAGCCTGAACGACGGCCAATACGGAAACGCCAACAGCTGGATCGGCGCCGATGGCCCTCCCGGCT
>JANQQT010000023.1 GCA_028284925.1 Phycisphaeraceae bacterium
TCCAGGTCCTCGATTCCTACGGCAAGAAAAAACTCGGCGGCGGCGACATGGGCGCCATCTACGGCGCAAAACCACCACGCGTCAACGCCTGCAAAAAACCCGGCGAATGGCAAAAATACAAAATCTACTTCCGCGCCCCCAAATTCAAGAACGGCAAAAAAGTAGCCAACGCCAAATTCGACAAGGTCGTCCTCAACGGAAAAGTCCTCCACGAAAACGTCACCATGAAAGGCCCCACCCCAGCAGGCGTCACCGGCAAGGAACACGCCAAAGGCCCCATCATGTTCCAGGGTGACCACGGCCCCGTCGCATACCGAAACATCAAAATCTCTGCTTACCCACCTGCCTCAACTTCATCTCAACCCTCCTCCACACAAACCACAACCGCTGCAGAACAAGAATCCCCCACGATTGTTATCAACATCCACGCAGATTCATCTTACTCGATTTCGAAACAACCCCTTACTATCAAAAAACTCACCGCCGTCATTAAGAATGCCCTTAAGAAAAACCCCGACCAAACCTTTTCTATCCGTGGCAATCACAAGGCCAGATATCACTCAGTTGCAAAAGTCGTTGATATTCTCAAGAACTCCGGCACAAGAAACGTGTCCTTCAGTGCCGACGACCAACCCAGCGCTGCCGCCGCCAAACCCGCAGCCACTCCCAAATCAAAATCCTCCAAAACCATTACCCTCTTCGACGGCTCAAACACCGATCACTGGACACACGGCGGCAAAAAACCCGTCCAATGGACCGTCAAGGACAAAGTCCTCACCATCACCCCCCGCAAAGGCGGCTCCATCCAGACCAAAAAGAAATTCAACGACTTCAAACTCCACCTCGAATTCAAAATACACAAAAAAGACAAACCTGCCAAGGGCCATCAGGACATGGGCAACTCCGGCGTCTACATCCAACGCCGCTACGAAATCCAGATCCTCAACAGCTACGGAAGAAAACTCACCAAATCCGACTGCGGCGCCATCTACCGCTACAAGGCCCCCGACAAAAACGCCTCCAAGCCCGTCGACCAATGGCAAACCTACGACATCACCTTCCACGCCCCCCGCTGGAAGGACGGCAAGAAAATCAAAAACGCACGCATCACCGTTATCCATAACGGAATCAAGATCCACGACAATGTTGAAGTCACACGTAAAACCGGTGCCGGCCAGAAAGAAGCCCCCACCCCCGGCCCAATCCTCCTTCAGGACCACGGCAACGTCGTCTCATTCCGAAATATCACCATAAAACCCCTCTAAAAACACACTTGTAAGTCCATTCCACACCCAGAACCAAATCATTCCCGCTAACCCTGCGCCCACACAATCCCCACACTCGACTTTTCCTTGTCGTATCCCCAATCTTCCGATATCATACGTACATATACAACTTTGCACCGAATCACGATTTCGCCGCGATTTATCAGTACCCCCGTCACACGGCCAAATCACCCACGCTGTAGCTGCAAAAACTTAGCCAACAAAGAGATTCACCACCCATGCTCTACAAATCAATCACATCCCTACTCGCCATCGCCCTCCTCACCACCTCTCCCGCCGTCGCCGAAGAAAAACCCATCAAACTCGGCAACAACACAAACGGCGTAACCAAACTCTTATTGCAACCCTCCTCACTCATCATCCAAAACGCACGCGACGCACGCCAGTTCCTCGTCATCGGAATCAAAAAAGACGGCTCAAAAGTCGACCTCACCAACATCGCCAAACTCACCACCAAATCAAAAAACATCCAAATTGCCGCCGACCGCTACATCAACCCCATCGCCCCAGGCAAAGCCAATATCACCGTCTCCGCCGTCAACCTCAAGGCAAATCTCCCCGTCAAGGTTCTCTCCACAGAACACCCGCCCGTACGCTTCACCCGCGATGTTCAGGCCGTCCTCTCCAAAGCCGGCTGCAACGCAGGAACCTGCCACGGCTCCCAAAAAGGCAAAAACGGTTTCCGCCTCTCGCTTCGTGGCTACGACCCCGAATACGACTATCAGGTCCTCGTCCACGACCTGCTCGGTCGCCGCGTCAACCGCGTACACCCCGCCCAAAGCCTCATGCTCCTCAAGGGAACCGGCGCCATACCCCACGAAGGTAAACAACTCTTCAAAAAAGACTCCCGCTACTACAACATCGTCCACCAGTGGATCAAGGAAGGCTCCAAATACGAACCTTCCCCCGCCACCGCACGCCCCACCAAACTCAGCGTACTTCCCACACAGGTCAACCTGGACAAACCCGGCAACACCCAGCAAATCATCGTCCTCGCCCACTTCCCCGACAACACCACACGCGACATCACACGCGACGCCGTGCTCTCCTCCAACAACGGCGAAGTCGCAAAAGTCGAAAACGGAAAGGTCATCGCCATCCGAAGAGGCGAAGCCGCCATCCTCATCCGCTACGAAGGAAGCTACGGCGTCACATCCATCCGCGTCATGGGCAACCGCTCAGGTTTCGCATGGAAACCGATGAAAGAAAACAACCTCATCGACAAACACATCAATAACAAACTCAAAGCCGTCAAAATCCTACCCTCCGATCCTTGCACCGATGCCGAATTCGTCCGACGCGCCTACCTTGACATCGTCGGCCTCCCCCCAACCGCCGCACAGGCACGCGCCTTCGTCGAAGACAAAACACCCTCCAAAACCAAACGCGATAAACTCATCAACAAACTCGTCGGCAGCCCCGACTTCGTCGCTTTCTGGTCCAACAAATGGGCCGACCTCCTCCAATGCAACGAAAAAACGCTCGGCAAAAAAGGCGTCTGGGTCTTCCGCGAATGGATTCGCCAGGCCATCGCCAAAAACACACCTTACGACAAATTCGTCTACAACATCATCACCGCACAGGGCAGCAACTACGTCAATCCCGCCTCAAACTACTTCCGCTCACTCCGAGACAACGGCAAGATTACCGAAGACGTCTCACAAACCTTCCTCGGCGTCCGATTCAACTGCAACAAATGCCACGACCACCCCTTCGAACGATGGACGCAGGAACAGTATTACCAGTTCGGTGCCTTCTTCGCCCGAATCAAATACAAAAAAGGCAAGCGACCCGATGAGGAAATCATCTACTCCGCCGCTTCAGGCGAAGTAAAACATCCCAAGACAGGAATGACGGTCTCACCCAAAACCCCATACGGCAAAGCCGCCACCGCACAAATCGCCCTCCGGCGACACGCATTCGCCAAATGGATGACCTCCAAAGACAACCCCCTCTTCGCTAAATCATTCGTCAACCGCATCTGGTCCTACATGCTCGGCCGCGGCATCATCGATCCCGTCGATGACATCCGCGCCTCAAACCCGCCCATCAACCCGCCCCTCCTCGATGCCCTCACCAACGACTTCATCGATTCAGGCTTCAATTTCCAACATCTCATCAAACGAATCGCATCCTCACGAACCTACCAGGCCTCCGTCGCCTCCAACAGGTGGAACGCCGACGACTCCATCAACTTCGCACGCTACTACCCCAAACGCCTCTCAGCCGAGCAACTCCTCGATGCCATCGCCCGCGCCACCGGAACACAACCTCGCGTCCAGGGCCTCCCCGCCTCCCTCCGTTCCGTCTACGCCCCCAGCGGAATGGTCAACGGCAACAACTTCCTCACACTCTTTGGCAGACCCAAACGCGAATCAGCATGCGAATGCGAACGTTCAAACGATGTCTCCCTCGCACACGCCCTCAATCTCATCAACGGCCCCGTCATCTCAGGCGCCGTCATCGCCCCCAATAACTCCATCGCTAAAATCATCGCCAAGGAAAAAGACGACGCCAAAGCAGTCACCAGCCTCTACTACCTCATTCTCTCAAGACCACCCTCCGCCACCGAACTCAAACTCATCGGCAATCTCGGCAAAAACCCCAACCAACGTCTGGAAGTCGCACAGGACCTCGCATGGGCTTTGCTCAACAGCCCCGCTTTCCTCTTCAACCGCTAAACACGAAACCCCTCGGCGATGGACCGCCGAACAAACATAACACCGGAGCTTAATCATGCTGTCAATCCCCGGCTACGCTGGCGCAACCTGCGATGGATTCTCTCGACGCGAACTCATGCGCGTCGGTGGCATCGGCATGCTCGGCATGTCCCTCCCCCAAATCTTGGAACTCCAGGCGCACGCCAAACCCGCCGACAAGAAATCCAAAAACAAGAACGGATTCGGCTCCGCCAAAAAT
>JANQQT010000284.1 GCA_028284925.1 Phycisphaeraceae bacterium
ACGCCATCGGCGCCAATGTAAACGTCAGCAACAACACCACGATCACCAAGAACGCCTGCCCCGTACACCGCACCAGATTCGACTGCGAAATGATCCCCAGCATCTCCGAAGGCTTCCGCCCCTTCATCTTCGCCAAAAACTCACGCAACTCCCCAATCGAAGCGGTCGAATTGCGCTTCAACTCCGCCATATCCCGTTTCACCGAAACCGGCCGATGTTCACCACGTATCGCTCGTTTGTCCTTATCCATATCGTCTCTCACATTCCGTTTCGTTTCTGCCAAAGTCATTCAGCAACACATCCATCGCACTCCACCATGCACCCCTACCGCTCCTCATACGCCACAATATGCAACTCCCCACCCGCCTGGGCAATCGCCTCGATCACCGGCTCATAAAACTGCGCCGGCGCATCACGATGTGTCTTCAAATAAACCGTCCGTTTCCCCTTTCCACTATCCCCGAGAATATTCGACAACGCTCCGGATAATCCCGCCGAATTAATCGGCTGACCATTTAAATAAATCTTGTTATCCTCATCAATCGCCACACTCGCCCGCTTCAACTTACCCGTCACCAGATTCTGATCCGCAGCCAACGTCAACTTCAAATGCGAATCATCATCCACCTTCGCCAATATCACAAAAAAGATCAGCAGCAAAAACGCAATATCCCCCATCGCCATTGAGGGCACGGAAGCACCAAACTGTTTGCGACTAATCCTCATATCCAATTCCAAAACCACACTTACCATCACCCCCCCGCCAGCTGCCGCCCTCCACCTAATTCACCACCTTCGTCGTCGTCTCCTCAATCTGCAAGGTCACAATCCCACCCGCATCTTTAATCACTCCCGTCACCTTCAACCACTGATGAAAAGGCACATCCGATCGCGTCTTAACCATCACCACCCGATCCCGCGCCTCAGTCTTCCCCTTCAAGACCGTCTCCAGCCTTCCTCCCAACTGTTCCACACGCACCACCGCGCCATTTAACGTCACCGCTGACGTCGTAATCCCCACCTCCGTCGTCCTCTTCTGCGTCTCCGACGTCTTCTCATTTGAAGGAAACTCCTGACCCCGCCCCTTATCCGGCTGCTCCGAGGCACACACCAGAAAAAACACAATCAATATAAACGCAATATCACTCGTCGCCGAGGCCGGCGATTCAACAAGTGGCTGCATGGATCGTCGTATCTTCATAATCCAAAAACCCGATCCACCCGCACTCCGCCCAAACCCTTAAATCGCAGGCGCCTCCTCCGCCACTTCCGATGCAACACTCGCACCGCCGCCCGCTCCCTCCTCATGCCCCGCCAGCGTCATCTGCAACGTCACCGCCTCAATCAACTCCGCCGCCGACCCCTCCACATCCAACACCGATGAATTAATCACCGAAGTAAAGTAATTAAACGCCATGAACGCCGGAATACCAATGATCAACCCGAAGCACGTCGTCAGCAACGCAATCGAAATCCCCGATGCCGCCGCCGTCACAATATCCGTCGATCCAGTCCGCGCCACAATATCCTGAAACGCCACGATCATACCCTGCACCGTCCCCAGAAAACCCAACATCGGCGCCACCGATGATACCGTCGCAAGAATCGGCAAATGCCTCTCCAGCGCCGCCACCACGTGCACCCCGTAATCCTCCATGGATTTAACCACCTGCTCCTCGATCCGGGCCGGGTCATACCCCAATCGCCGCAACACCACAAACTTCCGCAACCCCGCCGACAACACCGCCGGCACAGGCCCCGTCTTCCCCTCACATAGCTCCAACGCCTCCTCCACCCGGTCCTCCCGCAACAATTCCAACACCTCCTGCTTCAATGCCTGATCATCCGTCGCCAGCATCTTCAACGACCGATACCGCTCAATGCAAACACCCAGCGCCAGAATTGCCAGTGCCAGAATCGGCCACATGAAAAACCCACCTTCTATCAAATACTTCAACGCGCCGGTCGAAAACATCTCCTCGAAAAAACCCATCTCACCACCGTCACCATTCTCCGCGGCAGCCAGCGTCGCCTGCATCACAGTTGTCAAAAACGAATCCATCATATCACTGATCATTCTCTATCGATTGTGCCTCGCGCTCAAACTGAGCCAGCATCTCGGGTAACGTCAGACGGCCACGCGCATACTTCGCACTCTCCGTCTCGGGATAATCCCAGCGACATCGATTGTACCGTCGAAACGCCACCGGGATGTTTTTGGCCTTAAAGTAACTCTCACCTGCCCAGAACAATCCGTCCGCTGCCAGCGATGAATCCGGATACTTCTTTGAAAACGCATCAAACGCCGCTCCGGCCAACGCAAACTTTTCTTCGCGATAACGACAAATCCCCACACGAAACGCCATCTGCGGCGCATATTGGTGTGTACCGAATCGCTCAAGGAATTTACTCGCCACCTGCGCCGCCACCGTGTAATTCTTATCCTGATAAAAATGCTCGGCGATTCGAATCATCACGGTCGCAATCAATGGCGACTTCGGATAGGTCGCCGCCAGCGTCACAAACGCCTCCAGAGCCTCATCCAGCTTCTTACTCGCCTGATAACACTGTCCAATCTTGTATTGCGCATCCGGCGCCAAGATATGATCTGAATACTGACGAATGATCGTCGTATACGCCTCGATCGCCTCATCGTACTGCTTCAACTCCTGGGCAAATTGCCCCAGCAGATACGCCACACGCGGCGCATATTTCGGATCCGGATAATCCTCCATCACCTGCTTCAAAATCAACCGACCCGCTTCCAGGTCACGATTCATCTCTTCCTCACGACCCAGCTTCTTATGACTCTTAAATAGCTCGAAATAGGACTCCGCAATATGGAACCGCGTCTCCACCGCCAGTTCCTCATTCGCAAAATTCTTCGAAAACGCCATCAGCAACCCGTTCGTTCCGATCGCAACCGGCGTATCAATCCTTAACTCGAGCGTCCCATCCTCAGTCGGCGCCGCCTGATCCACATACTTCACACTCAGCATGTCGCCGAAAAACGCTTCAACCTCCAACTCTTGCCCCTTATGGTTATCCGCCGTCGGCTTCTCACGTGCCTTCAACACAAACGAGCCGGTAAACACACCGGAATGCGACAAAGTCTCATTCAGTTCAACCTGTTCTCTCTCGCCCGTCTTCGTTGTAATCTCCACCGTCACCTTGTCACGCGCATCAGTCCTGTCCACATCCGGATCATTCACCACCAGGTAAAGTTTCTCACCCAAGTGCAGCGTCGTCACCTCCTTCTCATAATTCTTATCGGTGACTGCAAGCGTACCCTCGGCAATCAAACGCGCTCGCACCGTGTGATCCACAGCCTTCCCGTCCGGACGCAACTTATCGTTATAAACCGTGTCAACAATGTCCTTACCCGTCAAATTCAACACCACCATCGACAAATCCAATGAGCCGGCCCTCTTTAACTCCTCCTTACTCAAACGCGGTCCACCTATTGTCGAACGCCGACCCTCATCCGTCACCGGTATGATCTTCGGAGAATTCTTCCCGCCCAATTGCATCACCACCTGCCCCACAAACCGACCTTCCAGCAACGCCCAATTCTCCACATCCGCCGGAATATCCTCCTTATTCGCAAATGCTTGGGAAATGACACATTCCACATTCAACTCAACCCCATCCGTCGTCCTTAATTTCACCATTACCTTCGACAGTGAATCCTTCGCCGCGTCAGGATCAATCACCTCCACCGTCAGTGGCAACTCATACGAAACACCCGCCACATAATCCACCGGCAATGCATCGGGCGTCGGCAAATAGATTGCTTTCGGCTTCTCAGCCGAATCCTTTCGCGGTCGCACAAATCGCGTCTGCACGATCCGCACGCGACCATCGCTCGGCTCATTCACAAACACAAACGCCTCACGAGACACCGAGTGTCCCGGAAACGTATTCTGACGATCCAAATAACGCATATACAACCGATCACCCTTCTTGACCGTCAATTTGCCCCTCTCATCGGTCGCGGTGGTATCGACTTCCGTCTGGAACACACCCGTATACTCGCCGGTCTCCACCGCCGTCAGCTTGATTGGCTTACCATCATTCACCCACGCCAACACCTCCACCTTGTCCTGCTTCTCCGTCGTGTCCATGTCGTAATCCGTCACCTCGATCGTCACGCGATCACCGGGATCAATCCGCATCAGATCCTTCCGAACATCCTGCAGTGAACCATTACTCTGTCGCACAACCTCAAAGCCAATCGGTCGTACCTTGCCGTTGTGATACGTCGCCGTCAGATTCCGCGTCAACAACCGATTACGCTGCAAACCTCCGGTCGTAAACTCATCCGTATACGAAGCCGTCACAACATCACCGGCCGCAATCTCCAACACATCATTCTTCGATAATGAAAGGACATCCTGCTTAGTCGGAATGTACTTCTTCCCATCATCTGCATTCCCGATCTCCATATGGTTAATCGCCACCGCCTCGCCCGTATATTCATCCACACGCGCTCGCACATAACGAACCTTCGCGGTCTCAAACTGAAACTCAATCTTCCCGCTCGAAACGATCGCCGCGGCGCCCGTCATGGGTTTTAACACGATTCTTTCAAGGTCCATCAGTCCACCATTGGCAATCGCCACTGGCTTGATCGTCAACGTCTGCTCACCCGCCTTCTCCACCTTTACCGTCCCCACCAGCGTCGTTGTAAAATTCGACCACGACCGCGTGTTCACCACATCACCTTTGATCACCTGGTCCCCAAAATTCAATTCAAACTTTGATCCCGCCCCATCATGTGACCACGTCATGAAAACGCCGTACACACCCGGTGCATTCGCATCGATCTTCCACGTTGCCGTATCTCCCGCATCCACCCAACTTCCCAGCACCTTCCGACGATTGACCGAGAACACACCGAACTTCTTTGATTTCTTTGAAACCAAAGCGTCCGTCGCCGTCACCGTAATCGGCGTTGCGGGAACCGCAACCTTGCCCTCACCTTCCTTCGGCTGTGTCGAACGCCCAAGAGTCTTCGCGTCAAAATCCGATGCACGGAAATTCGCCAGTGTCACCTGCTCCGCATTTGGATTCTCCCGCGCACGCATCGCCGATACACCTGCCTCCGGCGTAGTCGTCAACGAAACCAGTGTCACATCATGCAATCCTCGCGACAAATACACATCCACATGACGCTCCGCCTTACCTAATGGCAATTCCAGATGCCCATTCACCATCACAGCGCTATGCGATCCCGTCAACTTGAACCGCACTGCCCCGTCACGCGGCTGAGCAAACTTACCATACCACACCACCGCATAAGGTTTCGTCGAAGGACGCTTACCTTCCGTCTTCTCAAGCGCCCACTCAAACTTCTCCACCACCGCCTCATCCACCGGCGTCCCCGACTTCAACACCGACACCAGGCTCGTCCATGATCCAATCGTCGTCCGCGGCAACCGATAAACACGCTGCGTCGCAGATCCAAACTTCTCAATCAATCCCACCACAGGCGCCGAAACTGGATAATCCACCAGGCGATACCAATACCGACCATCATGCGAACCCTGCAACTGCATCCTCACGGGAGACTGCTGTCCGCCCGCAGGCGAGGCCACCATAACGCGATTCACCGAACGCAAATCCTTCATATCCACCGTCAACGCCTTCGGCGTCACGCCATCAGGCTCACTTAACCAATAAGACTTCTCATCATGGTCAATCGCCATCAGCGGAGAATGATCAATCGCATGATCCGTTGCCAACGCGCCCGCCGGCAACTCACCCGTCTTCGCAGTCCCTTCAAACACGCCAGTATGGGGGCCAGTCTCCCTCAATTCAATCTGAACCTGATCCCCCGAACTCGCCACCAGCTTCACCGACAAGCCATCTTCCTGGTCCGACAAATCACGATCCGGGTCCTTTACACGAATGTAAATCACATTCCCAGGCCGAATCTCATTCGATGACCTCCCCTGCGACTTCCGCTTATCCGCGTTCTCCGCCTTCTCCTTTGCCTCGCGCGCCAGCCGCTGCGAAAACGTCTCCTCCTCCTTATCCACAATCTTGCTCGACGCCACGTCAAACCGAGCGTCCGCCGCCATATGAATCTCCGCATCCGACAACGGCACAAACTTAAACTCTGTCTTAAATTCATCGGGATAATCCACGCGAATCACATCCCTACCCGTAATCTGCAACGTCTTATCCCCCGGAATCACAGCCCCAAGCTGCGTCACCACATCCGCCCGGAACAAACCCTTACCCGCACCACCCGACTGCAGGTAAATCATCTCCTTGTCCCCACCCGGCTTCGTCGTCACAATCACCGGTATCTTCGTATGACCACGGGAAATTCCCAAATCAGGGTCCTGCACCACAATCGAAAGCGACCGGCCCGGTTCATGCCATCGCTTGCTCTTGCGACCCAGACGGCCCACCGTGCGCAACAATTCCAACTGATCCATATGGCGCTGTTCAGAACCATAAACCTCCGCAAGATTAAACAGCGCCTGGTTCGCCAGCGAAATATTCGGCACACGCTCCAACACCCGCTTAAATATCGCCCGTGCTTCATCCTTATCACCCCGACGATACGCCAGCACACCCCTCAGAAACTCCGCCCGCACAATGATGTCCCGATCCTTTGAACCCGCCAACGCGGTAAACACCTCTTCCGCCTTGTCATAGATCTTCTGTGCCATATAACACTCACCCACGCCAAACTTCGCCTCCGTCGCCTGCGGCGTCTTCGGGTACTTATTCGTCACCGTTGTATACTCAGCCCGCGCCACATCAAAACGACCCGCCTTGAAATAATTCTTTGCAAGCATCAACTGCACACGAGCTTTCACATCCGCCCCCACATCCTTCGACTCCTCAAACTTAATCATCCACGCCCGCAGCATATCCTCCGCACGATTATGCTGCTCCTCACCCGACGCGGTAATATGCGACTCAGCCGCAAACAACAGCAGGTCCACCGGAACCTCAAGGCGATGCTTATCAAACAACGCCGGGTTCTCCTGATAGGCCGCCAACGCCAATCGCTTATCCCCCAACCTCAAATACAATGCCGCCCTCAGCAAGGGAGCCATCGGCGAATTCTCATCAATCGCCAATCCCACGGTCCCCATCCGCGCATACGCCTGACCAATCATCGCACGCGCCGACTTCTTCGTCTTTGAATCAACATCGCGAATGTTCGCCAGCATCGCCGTCAGCAAAGCCGCCGTCTCCGAATACTGTTTCCTCGCAAGCGTACCCTGTGCATAACCAATCAACGCCCGCCAGTCATAAGACCCCCGACCCACCATGTACGTCGTCTCGGCAAACGCCATCAGTCGCCCCATCCCCGTCTGATTCAATTCCTCCCCCGTCCCCGTCAGCAAATACGCAGCCGCCGCCCCACCCGATACACGACCGATTCGCAAATCACGAACCATCGCATACAACTTCTTTTTCGTTCCCAAATCTATCTCTGAGTCACGCGACATCGCGTACAACCAGTTTGAAACCACCCCATCATTCAGCCCCCACGACCTGAACGGTCGCTCATCCTGACGCGCCCGTGCCGCACGCATCACCTGCTCAACCTCCTCGTACTCCCCTGCCTTAAAATGCAAATCCGCCAGCCACGATGCATATGTCCCGTGATAATCCGAATCGACCTTCATCAACGACTCGATCAACTTCTTCTTCGCCCCCGCATCCTTCGTCGCCTTCACCAGACTCGCCGCAACATAATGCGACTGCCAGTCACTCGGCTGCATACCCACCCGCGCCTGCCAATACGCCTTCGCCCGCCCCGCCTGCTTAAATACCGTCAACACATCTCCAATTTCCCGACCATACCCCACCGTCACCCCATACTCTTTCTGCGATTTCTCCACCACCTGCATCACCCGCTTCATCAAACCCTCATCCTTCGCCTTCACCGCAACGCTCAATGCCCGCCGCCACGAATCCGAATCGTTATAAGGCGCCTCCAGTTT
>JANQQT010000300.1 GCA_028284925.1 Phycisphaeraceae bacterium
GACCTTGAGACGACGGCGGCGGCGATCACCGCTGCGGAAACCGGGCACCTTGTGTTGTCGACATTGCATACCAACTCGGCGGCTTCGACAGTTGATCGAATTATCGATATGTATCCTGCAACTCAGCAGAACCAGATTCGATCCATGTTGGCCAATACTTTGCAGGCGGTTATCTCGCAGACATTGTTCAGGCGAACGGATCAGAAGGGTATGTGTCCGGCGATTGAGGTCATGTTGGCGACGAGCGCGGTGCGTAACCTGATTCGTGAAGCGCGGACCTTTGAAATTCCAAACGTAATTGAGACGAACCGTTCGATGGGGATGATCACGCTTGACAACGCGATTGCGCAGCTGTTCTACAACGGCATGATCAGTCGCGAGGATGCGATAGGCCAGGCTGCGCATCCTGAGAAACTGGAGCGGATGTTGGCAGCGTAAATCTTGGCTTGATGTAATGCCCTTGAGCAAGAGCGGGGATTGATGAAGAAGCAGGATACGGATTATGCCGCATTATAAGTATCAGATACAAGGCTCGGACGGAAAGATGTCGGTAGGTACATTGTCGGCGGAGTCGGCGATGGCGGCGGCAAATTCCCTGCGCCAACAGGGTCGCGTGTTGGGTCTAGTGCCGGTTGAAGTATCCAAGACGTCGCTGGGCGAGAAGCTGAAAGCGATGAACTACACATCCGGGCCGACCGTCAAGGATGTGTTGAACTTTACGACGCAGTTGGCGGTGATGATTCGGGCGGGCATCAGTATTCGTGTGGCCATTGAGGGTATTGCGGAGCAGGCTTCAAACCTGAAGTTTCGAGAGATTTTGACACAGATCAAGCAGGATGTTGAGGGCGGTAAGCCGTTTTCAGATGCTTTGGCGCGTCATCCCAAATGCTTTGATACGTTGTATGTTAATATGGTCCGGGCATCTGAAATGTCAGGTTCATTTGCGCGTATGCTGGATCGTATTGCCGCGTATATGGCGCAGCAGGCGGAGACGCGCGCCATGGTGCGTGGGGCGATGATCTATCCGGCCGTGATTATGACGATGGCGGTGGGAACAACGATATTTCTATTGACCTTTGTGTTGCCAAAGTTCGCCTCGGTGTTTAAGGGTAAGGAAGCGGTTTTGCCCTGGCCGACGACGTTCCTGATGGGGTTGTCAGAATTTATGGTCAACTTCTGGTATCTGGTGGTTGCCGGTATTGTGGTAGGCCTGGGCGGTTTTATTGCGTTTATTCATACTGAGATTGGGCGACTATGGTGGCATCGGACGCAGTTACAGATTCCATTGCTGAAGAAGATGTTTCGCGCGCTGTACATTTCGCGATCCCTTCACACGATGGGTGAGTTGGTGAATGCGGGTGTGCCGATGTTGGATACACTTGCGATTACGGGAGATATTTCAGGGAATGCGTTGTACAAACGCATGTGGCGTGCGGTGTATGGCTCGGTGAAGCAGGGTAAGCAGATATCGTCGACGCTGGCGAAATCGCCGTTATTGCCGAAGTCGGTTACACAGATGATCGGGGCTGGTGAGGAATCCGGTAAGTTGGGCGAGGTGTTGGACGAGGTGTCTGCCTATTACGCGAAGCAACTTCGCGAGGTCATCAAGATGGTGACGGGTTTGATTGAGCCGATCATGATTCTGTTGATGGGTACGATCGTCGGGTTTATTGCAATGGCGATTATCCTTCCGATCTTCAAGCTGTCGAGTCTGGTGAAGTAGGACATGGGGTAAATAGGTGAAATAGCCCGGTAAAGATTTGCATAGGCAGTATTTATATCGGAAGTTGTTAATATGGGACATCTGGGTAAAACAGTTCGACCAAGGGCACGCCGGGGTCAGCGATGTATTTCGAGTGGTACGGGTGGTTTTACACTGATTGAATCGATTTTAACGATTGTGATTGTGGGTGTAGGTGTGTTGGCGATTGTTCAGGCTCAGCAGGCGTATCACCAGCAGAACAACTTTTCGCAGCGTGTGGGGACGGCATTAATGTTGGCGAATGAGATGCGGGAGGTGACGTTGAACTTGCCTCAACATGACCCGATCACAGGGGCAGCGTTCTGGGGCCCTGAGGCTAATGAGCCGGGGTATGAACAGTACGATGATCTGGATGATTTTGATGGTGGGGAAGGTAACGGGACAACGTTTGATCCGCCGATTAGTGCGAATCGATTGCCGATACCGAACATGACCGGGTGGTCGCAGAAGGTAACGGTAGAGAATGTATTGGAGAATTATGTCAGTGGCACGGCCGTTCCTGATTTGTCCACGGATGTGGTGCGAATCACCACGCAGGTGTTTTATCAGGGGCCGAATGACAATGAACCGACGGAGATCACACGTATGAGCTGGATTCGTGCGGGCGGTTAAGAGGCTACGGTGAAATCATGAAGGTGGGTCGGCTGGTGTGAAATAGCGTGTAGGTTAAATGAGCATGCAAGAGGAGTATTAAGATGAAGGTTACAACCCGAAATCGAGGCGTCGCGGCGATCATGGCGATGATGTTTCTTGTGATTTTCGGGTCGCTGGCTGCGGCGATGGCGATTGTGTCGCAGGGTAACCTTCGTACGGCCAATACATTTCAATCTGTGAATCGTGCGCTTGCGGCTTCGGAGACGGGCATTAAGTACTTTAACTTCCGATTGGCGCAGATTGCATCCACAATCCTGACGACGAAGGGTGAAATTGATGAGGATATGGCGGATCAGCTTTGGCCGGTGTTGAGGGACAATTTGATCGCGGAGATGGGGTATGAGCTTCATAATGAACAGCCGTATAATCTGGTTCATTCGGAGCATTTGATATTGGGCCAGACGCCGGTGGAAGCGGCGACGGGAGCGCCGACTTTCCAGATCGAGTTGCAGCGTCATCCGATAGCGAATGAGAATTATGATGATGAGCGATACAATCGAGCGCCTTTCAATGTCAATGATGGGGACAATAAATTCACGACGGATGGGTATGCGGTTTCAAGTGTAAATCCGATTATCGGTACGTGGGTCCGAATAAAGTCGATTGGTCGTGATGGAACTTATCAGCGGTCCGTCCAGAAGGAATTTCGAATTGATAAGAAGATTCGATTTGCGATTCTCTCGCGTTCGCGTGTGATGATTGGTCGAAACGTGATGATCAAAGGGACGGTGGCGAGTAACTTCACGCATACGGACATGAAGAACGGCCACCCGGTTCAGATGCGGGATAACTTTTACGGTTTGAATTCGGCGTTGGATGATTCGTTGAACGATTTAGCTGCGTATTTGATAGACAATGACATTGATGGGGATAATCGTGTCCGTGTGGCGGATGCGCGGGAGGCAGGAAATCTTGCGGATGCCGCGACCATGGACAGGAATGGGGATGGGTATGTCGACAGTTATGACCTGTTCCTGCTGCAGTACGATGCGGATGAAGACGGTTCACTCACGATGAGTGAGTTTTCCGAAGGTAGTTCGCTGGTCGATGAGCATCTGTGGCAATTGATCAACGAGTTCAAGTATCCGGCAGGGACGAAGTTTGATTGGGCCCAAATGAAAGTTTTGCCGCCTGGTGAGTCGACCTGGGTGGATGCGACGGATGATATGTCGTCGATCAGCGATGATGATAATTATGCAAAGATCCAAGGCGCGATCGCGATGACGGCGACGAAGGACGCTTGGGAGGCAGGGGCGGCGGGCGGACCATATCAGAACTATTTCAAGGGGTCGATCGCATCGGATGATCCGGATGATGTTCCATTAACGTTTGATGCCAATTCGCAGGATACACCTGGGTTTGGGCCGGACGATTTTGATTTAACCACGTATGACAATCTGGCGACTGGCGCCTTTGCGGATCAGGTAGCAAATGCGACGCCTAATGACCAGAGTTCGGCGGCGACCTATACGCCGGCCAGCACCAGTACGCTGGAATCGGTTCCGTTCAACTCGCCGCATCCCTATGATTATTATGAGCGGCCTATTTACACGAACTACGTCTTCAATAATGTTCGGATTCCCAAAGGAACGAATGCGCTGTTTGTTAATTGTCTATTCATTGGGGTGACGTTTATTGAAACGGAAACGGATAATTCTGATCCAAATTACAACTATGCGGGCATGCAGGAGGCGGATGGGTCACTGAAGTACTCTAATCTGACTGCATTGGTTAACGGGGAAGAAGTGGCGGATACGAAGCCCTTTGGCAATAACATTCGTTTTCACGATTGTCGGTTTGAAGGAATGGTTTCTACGAATGCGCCGCAGGCGTTTACGCACGTGCGTAACAAGATTCAGTTTACGGGCAAGACGAATTTTGACACGCAGGCTGATTCGTTGAGCGAAAGTGAGAAGGATCTGGCGGAGAAGTCTACGTTGATGATGCCACACTTCTCGGTGGATATGGGGCCGTTTATTGAGCCCGAATCGCCAACTGAGATCGTCAAACTCGATGGTACGATCGTGGCGGGGATTCTGGATGTTCGCGGTAAGGCTTATATCGACGGTGCGATCATTTCGACATATGAGCCGACGCCTGGCGAGGGTGCGCTTTCGCAGGGTGGTAATCCGGCAAACTTTAACACGACGATTGGTTATTTCGAATCGAGTGCGGGTGATGCGGAGGCGGAGATTCCCGATGGGGGATATGGCAAGATTGTGATTCGGTATGATCCGAATCGGGCACTGCCTGATGGGATTAACGGGCCGATTGAAGTGCGTGCGGACAACGATACCTATTACGAGGGAGGTGGATGATGCGAAGGTGTTCGAGGTATCGTGACCTCGCGCGAAGCAGGTTGAGTTCGGCGAAGCGTCGAGTGGCAGGGTTGAGTATCGTAGAGTTATTGCTTTCGTTGGCGATAACGGCTGTGCTTTTGACGGCGATTACGATGGCATTGAATGCTTCGTTCTATGCGTACGCGACGGCGGCCGAGTCGGCATCTACACAATCGACGAGTCGTATTGTGATGCAGCGGGTTCTGCATACGATTCGTTCGAGTACGCTGCATGATGCTTATGACCCGAGTGATCCGAATGTTGGTTTGGGAAATCCGGCTGATCCCCCCGTTCAGTCCGTCGGGATGATCATGGAGACACATCAGGGTAAGACGTTACGTATCTGGTGGGCGGTGAATGGAAGTTATAATGATCCCGATCTGGGTGATTTGTATGTGCAAATGGATTTGAACACGCCACAGGCTTTGCTGGATCGCGTACGGATTCAGCGTACTGCAATCGGCGGCGAGCCTTATGTGTTTACGTTGGCATCGCGCAATTCGTCTGAGGGATTACTGTTGCAACGGGCAACGGTGGACATTACTGCGGAAGCCGGGGCGGATTCAACATTAGCCCTGGAAGATGCGCAGGGGGCGGCGAGCGATGTACGGTTGGTTGCGTCGGCGATTCCGAGGAAGAACCTTGAAGAATGAGAGTTTGTTCTGGAGGGTCGTTTCCAGAGAGGCCATAGGAATCTAGTGTGGTTTACGCTGTTCGATCTTTGTTGTGGATAACCCGACGTCGATGTATTGTCCATGAATGTTCTTTCGAGTGAACTGTATGGCCCGTCGGGTTGTTGGCAGTCATTTCTTGATATCGAAGCAATAGATGATGTCCTGATCACGTAAATAGAGCTTTCCGTTGGCGATGGTGGGGTGGGTCCAGATTCGCCCGGCACGGCTTCGGATTTCGCTTTGTGGTGAAAGCGTGAACCGGCCGTGTTCTTTCCAGCCCTTGGTGGAAGGCTCGAGCAGGACAACTGTCCCATCACTTTCTGAAATACAGTAGAAGCGATTATCAGCATATGCGATGGCGCCTTTGCCGAGTTTGCGTCGTTCGCGCCATGCGGAACTTCCGGTTTTTATGCTTTGGGCGTTCCATCCGCCCCTATCACTGTAGCCGAATAGGTGGTCGCCCAGCAGGATCACACCGCCGTGATGGTTGACCATGTCCTTGCTTTCCCAGACATCCGTGGGGTTGTTGTTTCCGATCTTGACGAGTTTGGATCCAACACCATAGCCGGAGCTTATATAGACGTGACCTTTGTGGTAAATGGGCGTAGGGATGACGGCCGTTCGACCGCCCCAGCTTGATCGCCACAGGACTTTTCCCGTACCAGCGTCTACTCCCGCGAGCGTTTTTTGTGTGAGCTGAATGTATTGTCGTTTTCTATTGTGTACGGCGACGATTGGGGAGGAGTACTGCGCGCCGTCCGTCCAGTCTTTGCTTCGCCAAAGCACATTGCCTGTGGATTTGTCCAGAGCGGCGAGCGTGCCTTTCTTTCCGCCGGGTGTGCAGATTACTTTATTTCCATCGATAAGCACGGACTCGGTGTAGCCCCAGCCCGGGACGCGTCCGCCGAGATCATCGGTGAGGCTTTTGGACCAAATCTTTTTTCCGGTTTTTGCATTGACGCAGATCAGATTTCCGCGTCCGCCCAGGGCATAGACGCGGTCGCCATCGACGGTTGGTGTGCATCGTGGGCCGTCACCCCAGTGATTACCGAGGATGGATCCGACTTGTGCTGTCCAGACTTCATCGCTATTGGTCGCATCCAGGCAGATCAGGATGGTCTTTCCAGCGCGTGTGCCGAGTGTGTAGAGTCGGTTGCCGACAACGGCCATACCGGAGTAGCCTTTGCCGGCGGATTGATACATCCAGAGTTTGTCCGGTCCTTTGGCGGGCCATTTCTGGAGAAGGCCCTTTTCCTTGGAGATGTCGGTGCGATCGGCGCCTCGCCAGCCCGGCCAGTCACCGGCAGATGCTTTTGGGGTGATGCCGGAAAGACAAATGGCTATCAGGGAAACCAACATCAGACGGCTGGACATGGTTCTTTTCCTTTCGGTAGTGTAGTTGGGTTTTATCCAATTGGATGTTGAGATTATATATGGGATTGGACCTTGGTGGATTTGTTTTTTGTCATCCCGGCATTGCTGTTACAGAACATGTCCGCGTGGCGGGCATTGTAGTTTGTTTATTTAGAAGTGGATTTGGCGCCAATTATCGTTTGCGTCGAATCAGTAGCATGAGAGAGGAGGCCAAAGTCAAAAGTGTTCCAGGTTCGGGGATACCGATGGCCGATGCCTGAGCGAGATCGCCAATGCCGGCTCCGAAATTGGATTGGATGATGTGGAAATCGAATCCATCAACGTCTCCGTCACCATCCATATCGCCATCGGAGCGGGTGGCATTGTCTTGCATGCCGAAGTTTAGACTCCAGATTGCAATGTCGTCATCATCGACGAATCCATTTCCGTCCGCATCACCATCGATTGGGGGTGGCGGTGCGGGGATCCCGATGAACTGAATGTTGTCAAAGTCGTATCGTTCGGATCCTTGCGATGAATTGGAGAAGGAACTTATGACGAGTATTGCTTCTGTCCAGGCGTCAGGTAGTTCCGCGGCGTAGAGCAGGTAGCCAGCGCCTTTGACGGAGTCAATGTCGTTGTTGTCGAAGTCAATCAGATCAACTTCTTCCGAGCCATTGGTAGCAAATACACGAACGAAGTCACCGGGCTCATATGAGGTGTCTCTTATTTGCATGTCAAGCGAAACAATCGCATCAGTGATGTTGGCGAGGCTGACGGTGTCGAAGACGGTTTGACCTTCGACGCTTCGGTGAAAGAGGACGGGAGATGTGGGTGTGGTGGATGTATTGGTGACGGCGATTGCGGGATTGACACCGCCTGCGGCGGGCGTGGGTGACGAGATAAAACCGAGTTCCTGAAAGGGTGGGTTGGAGCCAGCGACATAGTCTGTGTCGCCGATGGCAGGTTCATCGAAGTTGGTGAATGCGAGGGTGACGTGATCGGAAGATCGTGCGACGCGGGAAAGTGTACCCGAGGCGACGAGTGTTCCGTTGGCTGCGACGCTGACTGTGGCGTTTTGGCCGAGGTCTTCCGGTGTCAGGACGACCTCATCGAAGCTCAGTGGGAGAGTCAGGTTGACATCGTATCGTGCGATGGGGCCGGTAAAGGTTGGGGAAGAGATGATAACGACACCTGTTGCGTCGGTTGTAGCGGTGATGGGCGCTTCGTCCAGTTCGATGGAAGTTGGATCTACAAGAAGTGCCAGAAAGCCTGTGGGAGTGGCGTCAAACGTACCGCCGTTAAGAGTAACCTCATGTTGGTTGGTGGGAAATTCATATCGACCTGCCGGTCCCACTTGCGTAATCGTGCCGGGGGGCGATGGCGTGGAGGGTTGTGCCTGGATTTGCGTGCTTTCAACATTAAATCCTCCGGCTAGTCCGAAATTCAGGCTGAGGTCAATTGGCTCAATCGATATTCGTCCGCCCGCGAGCGTAATCTCGGACAGGTCGGCTGTCTGGTTGTTTGAGAGAAAGGGTTCAAGATCTATAAATATGTTTCCGCTCGCAGTCGTGGTGTCTGTGTCTGAATCGCTAAGGTCTCCCGAGGCAGTAATGGTGAGTTCAATGGTGTTTCTGGATGGTGTGGGTGAGACCAGTTCGAGATCGACTAGCGCTCCGTGCGCGACTTGTGCCAAGGCGAGGAGGCATGCGATCGAACCGAGCGTGTAAATACTTTTCATCGGTTTCTCTTTTTTCAGGAGTGTAGGGAATTGTGCATGTACGTACGATTTACCCACGACCGATATTATCTGTTTTCTTGTTTGGAGACGCAAGGGAATAGTCAAAATTACCTTGCTTGAACGCCTGTTTTTTCATACTCGATTTTACGTTTGCAGGTTGCGAATCCGGGTTAATCGTCAAATTCGAACCAGACATGGCTGTACGGTCGTCCTCCAGCGAATTTTGAAGGATTATTTTCAGGGAGGCGTAACGTCGAAGCCGATTTTACCAATTGAATGCTGTAAGCGTATCCCCAAGTGAATCTGAAAACTGAATAGTCGAATGACAGACAAACGGCAAATTGTTTGCAAGCAATGTATGTGGGCGTATAAAATGCAGGTGTTCGGTTCTCGTTTTTTTGAGTTGTAATTCTGAGGCGTATGTATGCTGACTTTGGATACAGGCACAGCTTCGAAAGACTGTACAGGGCATTCTCGGCGTGATTTTTTGCGTGTGGGTGCTTTAGGCATGTCGGCATTGACCTTGCCTCAGTTCCTGGCGGCGAAGAGTGCATCGGCGGGGTCCACCCAGACATCCTTTATCAAGGACAAGGCCGTCGTTCTGTTGTACCTTTCCGGCGGGGCGAGTCATATTGAGACGTTCAATCCCAATATGGACGTGCCCGCTCCGTTTTGCAGCATGACGGGTGAGGTGAAGACCTCGCTGAAGGGCGTGACGTTTGGGGGCACGTTTCCGAAATTGGCCCGTCATGCACATGAGATGGCGATGATTCGTTCATTTGCTCATCCGGTGGGCGGGCATGAGCAGGCGCATGTACACGTTTTGTCTGGTGGATTAGATTCGGGCAAACCGGATCGTGAGTTTTTCAGTATTGGATCTATGTATGCCCGATTGAGAGGGACGTCGAATCCCAAGACGGGGATGCCGACTTATGGGCTGTTGACTGAGAAAGAGGTGGACGGGCAATACCGCAAGGAGTTGGGTCGTGTGGTCAAAGGCTCGGCACCGGGATCGCTTGGTGGGGCGTATGGTCCTTTGAATTACGAAGGGGAAGATGAAGAAGGTGCGAAGGGCGGAAGGAAACGCAGGTCGCGCAAGTCGCGAAATAAGAGTTCGCGATCCTTGATGGATGATATGAAGTTGACGATTAAGGCGGACCGACTTGGGAATCGCAAGGCTTTGCTCGGCGAGCTTGATACGCTGCGGCGTGGGTTTGACCGCCATCAGCAATTTGGCACGCTTGATAAGTATCAGGAGCAGGCTTATGACCTGGTGCTCGGTTCTGCCGGGAAAGCATTTGACCTTTCAGGTGAGGATCCGAAACTGGTTCAGGCGTATGACACTTCAAGGATGATGATTGGTCATAAGGTATTTCGCAAGTCGACGCTTGGGAAGCAGATGCTTATGGCCAGGCGACTGGTTGAGGCGGGGTGCGGATTCATAACGGTCCATTCTGCCGGTTGGGATATGCATGCGGATGGCAATAATCCCGGAATGATCAAAGGGATGAACATGCTTGGGAGTACGCTGGATCAAGCTGTTTCCGCATTTCTGGCGGATGTGCGGCAGCGGGGATTGTCGGACAAGATCCTGCTGGTTATTACGGGTGATTTTGGTCGCACGCCGACGATCAACAAACGCGGCGGAAGGGATCATTGGGCGAGACTGGGAACTCTGGCATTTGCGGGTGGTGGTTTAAAGATGGGGCAGGTGGTCGGTCGAGCGGATCGTCGAAACGGCGAGCCTGATTCCGATGCGGTCACCCCGCGTCATATGATGGATACGATATTGCATACGGTGTTTGATATGGGGGCGTTGCGTCTGGTTTCCGGGTTGCCGAGGGATTTGATGGGTTTGGTTGAGAGCGCCAATCCAATTCACGCGTTGGTCTGAATTTACGCATATATAACACAATTTTTACGTTAAACCATGGCATTTACAATGTGGTGAAAGACTTTGTACGCAATAGGCGTATACTGCCACTGTATTGTTATAAGCGGGTATACCAAGTTGTGTATGACCGCTTTTCCCGATTTGACTGGTGGCCTCGTTGGACTCCAAGCCGATCGAGAATCATGAGCCTGGAGCCCTGGTATGAAACTTTATGTTGGAAATTTAGCGTACTCGACGACCGAGGATACGCTGCACGCGGAGTTTGGCGTGTTTGGAAAGGTCGATGACGTGGCAATTATTACCGATCGTCAGACGGGTCGTCCTCGTGGATTCGCTTTTGTGACGATGGCGGATGATGGGGAAGGCAGCACGGCGATTGAAAAGCTCAATGGTGTTGATATTGATGGTCGTTCGATTGTCGTGAATGAAGCGAAGCCGAAGACGGACCGCGGTGGGCGCGGCGGCGGAGGAGGTGGCGGCGGGCGCAGGTGGTAAGTGGGGTTGTAAGTGTTGAAGAAACGAAAACCGGTCGTAGATGTGCGGCCGGTTTTTTTATGAAGGGATCGGAACGGTTTAGCTGTGGAGGATGGAGTATGCCTTACCGACGCGTACTTGCTAATGTGAGGATGTAACGTTTCCGAAATCCCTGTGGTTCGACAAATGTAAAGGGGTACTTTCTGAAGGAATCGGATGAATGATCGCGTAAAAACTTTGAATGATGCTCCTGTTCGCGAGCGATCGTATGTGTTGTATTGGATGGTCGCCTATCGGCGGGCAACGTCGAATTTTGCGTTACAACATGCCGCAGCTCTTGCACGATCGCTTCGCAAACCCCTTCTCGTTTACGAGCCACTGTCGTCAGAGTGTCGCTGGGCATGTGACCGGTTTCATCAGTTTGTTTATGAAGGTATGCAGGAGAATGCGCGGCGATTTGCGGCGAAGGGTGTCGGGTATGTGGCGGATTTGTCGCCTAAGGGGCGGCTGTTGGAGTTGGCCGGGGATGCCTGTGTTGTTGTGACCGATGACTGGCCCTGCTTTTTTATACCTCGCATGCAGGAGCGGGCTGCGGAATTGCTTGATGTGAAGTTGGACGCAGTGGATTCAAACGGTCTGTTCCCCATGAGGGCAACCGAGCGGGTCTTCCTGACTGCCGCATCGTTTCGCAGGTTTCTCCAGAAGCGGGAAGCGGATACGCATCCGGTTGCTAATCCGTTGAGAAATGTCCCGCCTATGGATAGGTGTGAGTTGCCTGAATTGGATCTATCAAGCCTGCCGATTGATCACCAGGTTAAGCCGGTAGATCTCAAAGGTGGTACGCGAGAGGCCGAGAGGGTTTTGAAACGGTTTATGAGTGGAAGAGAGTCGCGATATGCCGAGGATCGCAATGTTCCGGACCTAGAGGCGACGAGTGGTTTGTCGCCGTACCTGCACTTTGGACATATCTCGGCGCATCAGGTGGCAGATTCCGTCGAGTCTCCGGAATTCCTTGACCAGCTCAAGGTCTGGCGTGAGTTGGGTTATAATTTCTGTGCGCATCGGGAGGATTATGACCAGTTTGAATCACTTGCACCGTGGGCGCGTCTGACGTTGGAGGAACGCGCTTCAGATCCTCGTGAGCATGTGTATACGCTCGAAGAGTTTGAACGGGGCGAGACCCATGATCCTCTATGGAATGCGGCTCAGAATCAGCTGGTTCAGGAAGGGATTATTCATAACTATCTAAGAATGCTATGGGGGAAGAAGATACTGGAGTGGTCGGCCTCCCCGCGCGACGCATTGACAACCATGATCGAATTGAACAATAAGTACGCGCTGGATGGCCGTGATCCGAACTCCTACAGCGGTATTTTTTGGATTCTGGGTCGATATGATCGAGCGTGGGGGCCTCGCCGTCCCGTGTTTGGCACGATTCGATATATGAGTTCGAAGAACACATATCGCAAGACTCGGGTGAGGCGATATTTGGAACGGTTTGATAGCGGGTGCTCAAATTAAGTGTCGGTCTATTTGAGTTGTCTTATCAGTCGGGATAAAGCTCGCGTTTCCGTTCTGTTGGTGTGAAAAGCGCTTTATGCAATGATGATCAACCTAGAGGTATCGAGGCCGGGCGTGTGAAAGGAGTATGGGTGTATATCGAAAGCGAGCGACCAGGCATGGGGCGGATGGAGATAGACATCGGTCGACGCGGCGGGTTCTGCGCGTGATCGGGTCGGTGGTCGCATTGTTTGGAGTCGGATTTACGATTGTCGGACTCGGTAGTTTATATTCATCGTTTGGTTCATTTGGTATCGAGGGGCCTAAGTATTTTGTTGTGCGTTTGTGGGTTTGCCGTTGATTGATGTGGGCATTGCGATTTCCAAGTTTGCATGTCTTGGTGCGGTGAGTCGATAAGTGGTGTCCGGGGTGGCGCGGGTAGGCAAGGACATCGTGAATCAGATGGCGGAGAGCCAAACACTGGGACCGTTGGCTATCTGGCTGCCTGTTCCTGTGCGTGCATCTGTTGGAGCAAGCGCCGAAGACTATTGGAATTCACTTGAAATGTGGTGGTCGAAAACCGACACGCTGTGTTTCCGCGTCGAGAATCTATCTGGATTCAAGGAAGCATGGTAAGTGGTGATTTTGGTAGGGCCAAGCGAGGTATGTCCGTAGCTGTTCAGAGTTTTAACAGTGCATCCAGGAAACTCATGCCCTCACCTTTCTTCTTGACAGCCATTAGGGGGACGCCGGTGCGCCAAATCATCCGTTCCGTAGTGCTTGCCAAGAGTAAACCTGCACCTTTGCGACGTCCACGTGCGCCTATCACAACCAAATCCGATGCCTGTTTCTTCAGCACCTGATCGATGGCATCGGCGGTCGAACCCTTCGCTAATTCAAAATGTGGGCGAATAGTCACCCCGGAAGTATCAAATTTCTCAAGGAACTGTTCGTATGCTCTTTGCGCATGGCCTCTCATTATCTCAGCAAATTCTTCGTAGGTTTTTCCTGCCTTGTAATATCCCATCGGTACACGATATACGTAAAGACAGACAATCCGGGATTGCTCGATATGGCGGGAAATCTCTAATGCTTCTTCAAATGCGAGGTTGATTTCATTATGAAAATCTACTGGGACCAACATGGATTTTAAATCAGAGGTACTTCCATGCGGGACAATCAAAACACTGCAGGGGGCTTTGCGCGCCAGCCTTTCAGGTACACCACCACTTTCTTTCTTCCGAGCAGCACGTCCGGAAATAACTAAATCAATGTCGTGATGCCGGATCAATTCTAGTAATTCAAGTACGACCGAACCCCTCGCAACATCGTAAAATACTTCTGGCCCGTCGTCAGATAAAAAATGTTCGTTAACGTACGCTTCCATCTTTTCCTGAACCGTTTCATCCAGACCTTGTATGGTTTGCGGATACTCCTCTCTGATCGAGAGTGGAATCTCGTCAGGCTCGGCAACGTGGGCAAAATATACGCGCTCTGCCTCCGCATGGCGGCTGATCATCGCGGCATATCGCAGCGTATCGACATCCCGATTGTCAAGTTTCAGGGTAACGAAAATACGACGGAATTTATACATGGCAGTACCTCACCAACTTAAGGGCAATTTCCGCAGCAACATGATAGCAAGCGACTACTAAATTCTCCCTTCCTCAAGGTGGCCCTTCTCCTAATACCTGATCGGGTATTTGGGTTAGGATTTCGACTGCCGTAAGATGCATATCGTCCATTTGAATTGCCTAGCCAGAATCGAATGGTCAACGGCCTGTGGCTCTCCCAACGCTTTTGCACCGAGACGCTGGGGGCGGGCCATCATTGTGAAGTGGTTGAACAGAAAGGGTGCAAGATGAACGCCGCTCCCTCGCATGCAGTTCGTCCAAGCCCGTCGCATCATCGTTATCCATCCCCATCACATGGCCAGTCTCAGGACACGGATGTGGGCGTGTATGGCGGGTAAGCCTGCGTTGACGGCGAGAATAAAGACAGGATCGTTGGATGGGATACGCGCTTACCATGGGGTGAAGGACCAGCGTGTCGTTATGTGCGGTAACTTCGAAGATACGGGTGTGATTGCGGTGACGTATCGGCGGCATGAACCGGGTGAATGTTGGGTGCTCGAGCGGGGAATTGCCCTGGCAGCCCCGGTGCGAGATTTGTGGAGAATGCGAGTTAAACCGGCGGAACGAGCGTCAAGGTCGAAATCCTTTCCCGTAGGATGGGCGGAGAGGGCTTTGCAGACCGCCGACGCAATGTAAGGTGTGGGATGGCGGAGCGCTTGGAAGGCGTTCCAGGGGGCACTTTGTCAAGTTTTATTGTGGTTCAATTGAGCTTAATCGGATAGAGGAGAACGAGGGTTGTGGTGATGGTTCGATCTGCGCTACTGGTGGGGAGTGGTTTGGTGTTTTCAGTACGGGCGTAGCCCAGGTGTAGCGCGGAAATAAAAACGCCACGGCGGTTAAGCTGTAGCGTTCCACAACCCTTTGGTATCAAAGGGCTTGCGAATACACGCGGCAGGACTCGAACCTGCAACCGTCTGGTTCGAAGCCAGAAGCTCTATCCAATTGAGCTACGCGTGCGGGTTGGCCGACAGGTCGGCGAGGGGATTATACCCGGACAGGAAGGAGCTTTCCTTGCCAGACGTCGGATCATCCACTACCCTATCGTTTTGAACCAATTCACATGAGAGGAATACGACTTATGGATACGCCTGACCGTCGGGAAGCATCAATTTCCCGCAGGAATTTGCTAAGGGATAGTTCGTTTGCCGCGATTTCGGCCGCCGCGTTCGCCTCGGCGGGTTGTAGTTCATTCCCGACCACCGAGTGTGGTCCACGAGGATCAGCCGTTGTGAAAGGTCGCATCAAACAGTCTGTGGTTGGGTGGTGTTTTGCCGACCAGTTCAAGACGATCGACAAGACTTGCCAGGTAGCGCGTGATCTCGGCTGTGTGTCTGTGGAACTTGCGCCGCCGAGTGATTGGGCGACGTTGAAGAAGTATGGCCTGGTTTGTGCGATTGCGCCCAATGGTATGCCGGGCGCGCCTTTCATTAAGGGATTTAACAACCCGAAGTATCACGATCAGGTAATTGCAAGCACGAAAAAGGTGATCGATGCTTGTGCTGATGCCGGCTTCGGACGCGTGATTGCGTTTACGGGGTACAAGTACAATGATGCGGAGGATCCAAAGTCCGGTGAAATATCGTTGGAGCAGGGGGCCAAGAACTGCGTAGAGGGATTCAAGAAGATCGTCGGTTATGCGGAAGAGAAGAAGGTGATGATCTGCCTTGAGCATTTGAACACGCGGGACGATTCAGACCCAATGAAGGGACATCCCGGTTATCAGGGAGACGATGTGGATTATTGCGTGGATATCATCAAGGCGGTGGGGTCGCCCAATTTGAAACTGCTCTTCGATATCTATCATGTGCAGATCATGAATGGCGATTTGGTCCGAAGGATTCATCAGCACAAGGATTACATCGGGCATATTCACACGGCAGGAAATCCCGGGCGAAATGAATTGCATGGCGAGACGCAGGAGATTAATTATCCTGCGGTGATGCGGGCGCTTCTGGATATCAATTACCAGGGGTACGTCGGGCAGGAGTTTATTCCGGTGAATAAGGCCGAAGATTCTTTGAGGACGGCCGTGGAGATGTGTGACGTCTAAGACACGTTCAGAGTGTATCGAAATAATCGCCGAGTCGCGTCCTGCGGCTCGGTTTTTCTTTGGCAGCCGACGGAGATTGTTTAGGCGATTGTGGTGTCTTAACGAGGATTGGACAGTGGATCACAGCTTTTCGTTGTCCATGGCCTCTCCGGCAGATTCTTCGCTGACACCTGAGACGTCTTGCCCAGTGGAATCTTCTTCATCGCCGCCGCCATCGCTGTCTTCGATATCTTCAAACATCGCATCGCTGGTGACGGACGTAGTTTCCAGAATTCGATTGATTTTTTTTCTTACAAACGGAAGGAACGGGACATTTTCGATGCGTCGCAAAACCTTTGCGCCGCGTGCATCAAACACGATCAGTGTGCCGGAAAGGCAAATGATCAATTCCAGCCAATCGGGATAGCTGCTGCGGACCGTCTTGGCGCCACGTGCCAAGCTGAGGTCGCGCCGACCGAATGAGTACAGTTCAAACTCATTGTGCGTGATGCGCCAGCGATGGCTTAGGCGCGACCACACCAGCATGATGCAAAAGGGTACAGCAAGCAAGATGCTAATTGCCAGACCCAGGTTAAAGTCATACTTGATATCCAAATCGGCAAAGATCGTGTAGATGTTGGCGTAGAGAAGGATCTCTTTTTCGTGGAGGAACATTCCCAGAAAAGTAATCGCGCTGATGACAACAAGCCAGAAGATGGCGTAATTGCGTTCGAGATCGATGCCCATCGCGACGATGACGAAAAGGCAGGTCCAAATGTAAGTCCAACCGGCGATTTCAGCATTGATATTTCCAACGAAGAGGATGTCCAGGAGCCAGAGAAACACGCCCATGAAGATAATCGGCCAGGTGAATAACAGTTTGGGATAGGCAAAAAACTTGATCTCTCGTGGGAGAGTCTTGCCTGATTTTTTCGATTTGTCGCTACTCATGCATCACCAACCTGTTTGATTCACGTTCGCGGCGCATTCGATTCACCGATGAATCGTCCACATCGCTGTACCCTCACACTAACTTGATGAGCAATGAATCTCAACTCTCGGCGCAGTGGATGGGATCAAGTTGTGGCAAATTCGGCTTGGACACGCCGGATTTTCGCATGCACGACAGTATTCTTGATGCGAACGAGTCGTTATCGGGTAGATGGGGCATATGGGTAAGATAAACATACAACCAATATTTGGTCTGAAGTAAGACATGATGTAAAGGAATAGCTTTGTACATGGCGGGTATTGAAACAGGGTGAGAGTCGCGCACATCGGGTGATGATTGAGCTTTCGCTAAATCGATGATTTCGTACAATAAAGGACCATGAATGGCCAGATTTTACGTAATGAAAGTGTTTTCCTGTCGTATGAGTGTAATAGAGGCAATAGTGCATCGTAGGGAGTAGCATGGCCTCAGGGTGTAGGGGAGCGGATTGGAATTTGGAGTACCACGCATGAGTTTGACAGAGATTGCTGAAACACCATTGGCAGGAAGACTTCTGGCCGAGGTGACCTGCCCCAACTGTTGGTGCAAATTCCCGCCGGAGCAGTTGCTGTTTATTTCACGTCATTCTTCGTTGGTGGGTGACGATGTGGTAGGGCCTTCCGCATACCGGAGGTTTTTACCCACGCGATTCACTGTTTCAGGAAACGCATTGGATGCCCGGGGGGTTGAGTGTCAGCAGTTAGCATGTCCTCATTGTCACCTTGAGATTGCTCGGCCGCTTATCGAGATTCAGCCACTCTTTATTTCAATCGTCGGCGCGCCGGCATCAGGGAAAAGTTACTTTCTGGCATCGATGACTTGGATGATGCGAAATCACGGTCCGAAGGTGGGGTTGGGGTACGCCGATGGGAATCCGATGGCGAATCATGAGTTGCAATCTTACGAAGAGACGTTGTTTTTGGCGGCCAATCCAGATCAACCCGTCGAGATACGTAAGACGGAAATGCAGGGGGCTGAACTTTATCAGACGATCATGCTTGATGGTGAGTCGCAGTCGTATCCGCAGCCTTTCGTCTTTACGGCATTACCGACACGCGACAACCCGCGGTATAACGACCCTCAATACCCTTACCGATCGATCGTCCTTTATGACAATGCCGGCGAGCATTATTTGCCCGGTGCGGATAACACCATCACGCCTGTTACCAATCATCTTGCCAAATGTTCGGTCATTCAGTTTCTTTTTGATCCGACTCAGGATCCCAGATTCCGCGCGCGGTGCAACAGCAATGACCCGCAATTGCAACACGGCATTCGGCCAGGATCATCAGAGTCATTGGTGCGGCAAGAGGTCATTTTGAATGAGGTCGCGGCACGCGTGCGCAAGAATCGTGGCTTAAGTCATACTGAGCGTCACAATCGTCCCTTGGTCGTAATCTTGGCCAAGGCCGATGTCTGGATTGACATGATCGATGAGTCGATTGACGCAGAACCGTTTATTGATGATGATCCCGCGTTACTGGATGTACGCCGAATCGAGTCCATGTCTGACAAGTGCCGCAAGCTGATGAAGGACCTCTGTCCTGAGATCGTTGCCGCGGCTGAAGGTTTTTGCTCCTCTGTTATTTACGTGCCGGTCAGTGCGCTGGGCACGAGTCCGGAGAAGATTGAAAACGAAGATGGTTGGTATTATGGAATTCGTCCGGCGAATATCAAGCCTCGCTGGGCAACGGCTTCCATGCTTTGGTCATTGGCACATGAGGTGCCGGATATGATTCCCACCAATGTGTAAGTGAATCGGAAAGATTGAATGTCACAGCAGTTGATATACACTTCGGCCCCATTCGGTCTCAAGCCGGGCACACGTGGATTTACCACGGTAGCGGCCACGCGCGATCTGTCTCCACCCGTAGCTGCGCGTCTGGAATCTCTGTCAGCCTATCGCCTGGCATTTAATCTTTCAGATGAACGTGTAGAGTTGAATCCCGTCAACTTTTCCCATTGTCGCATTAGTGTGGCGGGGCAGACGCTGACGGTCCTTTCTCGCATCGCGGCGGCTGGCGCGGATTACTCCGGACGATCCAACTATCTGGCACATCATCTTGTTCTGGATGCGAATGAACTGAGGGGAATGGGACCGGCTGAGCTATTGGCCGATAGCGCATTCTGGTTGACTAAATGGGAAGGTGAGCCTCGATATATTGACGGCACGATTTCATTACCCAACCGGGAGGTGTCGCCGAAGCCATGCGAGGCCTGGCGTCGGCTAACTCATGATTCGGGGTGGGGTGGAGCCTTGGCCCAGGCATTTGCCGAAAACCCAAAACAGCCGGTATATGTTGTGTTCAATCCCGGGACGGATGTGCTTTCGCTTTTTGCCGAGTCCCTCGCGTTGGTTCCGACGGAGAAACGCTGGCAGGTTACCTTTTCAACCTATTACACGGTAGATTCGCCCGATGTTGATTGTCTTTGGCGCGGTGTCCTGGCCGATTCGCCTGCGGCCGTCGATGCACGATCATCAGGCGCATTGGTCATTGATCTTACCCAGCCGCTTTCACCCTTGAATGAGGGAGTATTTGCCGACGCTGCTCGTCGGGGCGTCTTCCCGAAGTTGCCGGAATTGCCTGTGGCCGCATCCGATCGAGTCACCGACGCCGTGCTTGAATCCACGGTGATCACCGGCCCTGTTCCGAGTGTTGGGGATGGCCATCATACTGGAGATATCGATATTGAGGCGACGATCCAGCAAACTCCCACGCCACCCCCCGGTGCGACTCTGCCGTCCTCCGATTTCACATCTTTAACGTCGGCGTCAAATGAGCAGGACTTGAATGCAGCTTTGGCCGCAGCACCCTCAGCGCATACATCCGATGTGTTGAATACGCCTTCGCCATCGAGCGCTGAACCGGTCGGTTCTACGATCGACCCTCGATTTACACCGGGACCTGCGCCTTGCCGGCAGTCGGCAATCCAATCGAATTGGGGCTTGATTTTCGGTTTGATTGTTGTGGTCATTCTGGCCGTCAGTGGTGTCGTCGCATTTATCTTTAGCGGAACGGCGGAAGGGCCTTCGCCAGGTCCTCGAAATCCCATTCGGCCTGGTAATGGCGACGCAACTCAGACGATTCCGGACCCGGTAAAAGACGCCCTCGAAGAGATTGCGAGAATCGCGGATCATGAGAACGAGAGAAAACGATTCGTTGGTTTCAAGCAATTGATGGCGCAGATTCAAGGCGATACGAAGTTACGAGAAGATACTCGCATTAAGGCAAGGCTGGGTGATGCGATTAGACGGCAGGCGGAATTATTTGAATCCGTTCGTGAGAAAGTCGATTCGTCTGACCTGCCGCCATCTTTAGATGCCTTGAATTATCTTAAGGAAATTGCTCTTACCGATCAGCAACAGGCAACGATTCAATTGCTGCTGGAAGAATTAGGCGAAAGGCGGGAAAACGAAACGACCAACGCAAGTGAACAGTTGGAAGATATTCTGGCAGATATCGATTTTTCAAGATCGCCTGATGAAATTGAAGATGACAGGCGAAAGAGAATTCAAGACGAGCTTGGTATTCTCGAAGACATTGCAGGCAATGATTGGGTTGATGCCAAGGTTCGGAACGATGCCAAGGCACTGCTGGAACGAACTCGCAGATGGCTTAAGGCCGATGGACTGCAACAGGACTCCGGCAAGAGTTCCATAGCGAAGGATATTCAACAGATCGTCGCTCCTGCTGCGATTATTCCAGTTCCCTGGGACGCGCTAATGCGATCATCGCAGATTTCCAATCGACGCTATCGCTTGGAAACGGACAATTCGAAGAAGCGTATCAATATTCTTGGGCAAATGCGGAATGGGATGTTTCGCCTTGCCTATTTACAGTTGGTCAGTCGGAAAGATGGTGAAGAGACGCAATTGGTTTTTCATCCCATTAGGAACCCGACGACTAAACGTCTACAAAACATTGCAATCAGGTGGAATATCGATAAGACGAACTTCCTGTACTTCCCGCCTCAGGATTTTGTTGTGCGTGTGTCGTCACCTGGAAAAAGGGTCAGCGCAGATCAGATCCCCCGTTCTATTAGGGGTTGGATTGAGAAGAAAGGGTGGGTGCTGGAGCACATTAAGGAGCATACGCGGTTTCGCAAGGACGTTGGAAACGGGCTGTCAATTGTACTTTCATTGGAAGCCCAAGGTTCAGTATATCGTGTGGGAGTTGAAACGGAGGATGAGCAAGCACTAAAAAAGGTCAAAAACCCGATTTCACTTCCGCTTATGACGTCATCCAATGGATCGTTGCTCTATCGTTTGATTATTCGTATTTCGCAGAATGCCAAGCCGCCCCGAGGCCAATCGGTGGATCCCATACCCGTACCTGCTAATCCAAGTCCTGCCAATCCTTCGGAATCCGCGCCGTCCCCTGCAGAGCCCGACGTGAATAGACGGAATCCCGATGACCCGTCTTCCAAACAAGCCAAACCCGGTCAATTGTCTACTGAAAAACCAAGAGAGATTCCTGAACTGAGTGCTGGGGTCAGGGATTTGATGACCGAAAGTAATTCAAGGATGCACAAGGACCGCGCACGCCCTAAAGTGAGTAACATCGATGGCTAGAGCAGAAGACATCATTGCCAGAATCCGATCTTGTATCATGCGGGACACTGGACAGATGCCCCCGGAAGCTCCTCAGTTGTTTTCGGATTATTGTGCGGTTGTGGAAAATGTGAACCAGCGTCTCGAACGATGTGTTCAGCTCCTTCGTCAGAATCTCCGAACGGAAGCCATTCATCAGGCCGAGGTTTCTCCGCCCGTGCTGGATGAGGCTGCCGCATTGGAGTTCGTGGAGATTGACGCATGGGTCAGTCTTTGCTCGCGTTATAACCTCGGCTTTGTTCCCGGCGTACAGTTGGCGGCGGCGACGGAAATCAACGAAGCATATCCCAGGGAAAAACAAACCGAAAGACTTCTTCGTGTTCATCGTCGTCTGGCGATCGGTAGGGGACCGCTTAGATCGCGTATCAAGATTTTGCGAATGCTTTCTCAGACCGAGCCCGAAAGCCCCATCTGGGGAGAGGATCTGCTTTCCTTTGAACGCGAACGTCACTCCCAGATCGATCGTGAGTTGCGGGCTGCAGTTCGTCGAAAAGACGGATCGAAGTTAGAAGCGCTTCACGATGAAGTATTCAATGAAGTCTGGCTCGAGGATCCGCCTTCAGCGGTAGGCGATCAGCTTCAGGGTGCATACGCAGAGATCCGGGCGGATTATTCCAGGGAGAAGATGGCTACGCTCGAGCACCAGGTACAGTCGGCCCATCATGTGGGGGATATGGAACAGACGGCGGCGCTGGTTGCCTCATGGCACAAGGCCGCGACCGAAGTTTCGGACCAACATGTATCATCAGCTTCCATTACCGAAGCCCAGAATTGGCTGAATCAGACACATCAGCAACAGCAAGCCCAATACGCGTTTGAACAGACTTGCAATCAGATGCAGCAGGGTTTGCAGCAGAACTGGGCACCTCAGCAACTCGAGCAAACATGGATGCAGTTATCCCAATACAACCAACCCATCCCTGATGCGCTCAGCAACCAATATGCCACCCATATGGAGCATGGGAGGGTACAGGCAAAGAGAAAGAAAGGGAAGCTCGTCCTTTGGATGGCGATACTACTCCTGATCGGGGGCGGCGGTGGAGGCACATTTTTTTATTTCCAACACCTGGACGGCAAGAAAGAGGCGATTCAGTTAGAAATCGCCGGCTTGATTGACGACGGGAAGTTTGACGAGGCTGAGGCCAAGCTTGCGGAATTAAAGGAGTCAGATGCCGGACATTATGAATCTGATGCCGTTCAATCGCTCGTCGATGATGTCAGGAAGGAAAGAATAAGAGATAAGGGGCGAACGGAGGAATTCGCCAAGGCATTCGCTGCACTGGAAACCGCTGTCAAAGAAGCACAGAAAACTCTTGATGGAGGCGGGACACTCAAGTTCGACGCAAC
Source organism: Phycisphaeraceae bacterium (assembly GCA_028284925.1). Classification (GTDB taxonomy): domain Bacteria; phylum Planctomycetota; class Phycisphaerae; order Phycisphaerales; family Zrk34; genus JANQQT01. The sequence continues at coordinate 23,005 of JANQQT010000300.1, forward strand.
AGAATTCGACCGTGTAAGAAATCTTGCCCGTACGGATAAAGAAAAGGGGCAAGTTGCTAAACTCGAAAGCGATTACCAGTCCATAAGTAATGCGGTTCTTGCCGCTCGCCGAAGAAGGCTTGAAGCTCAGGTCGCGGTTTTTCAGAAGCGATATAAAACCCTTGATGATTCATTTGATGGATCTGCCAGAACTCCTGCCAATCTCGAATCATCCATCACAAAGTTAATTGAGGAAATTAAAGGTTTTGTTGAGTCCAACACGGACGTTCCGGAAAGTCTTTCCGACGAGGCGGGTCAGATCTTGTCCAGAACCAGAGGGCTTCAGGTGCGTTACAAAGCGTTTCTCGCCAAGTATCGAAATACGAACCAGATTCTGACGACCGCCAAGACAGCCATTCACGATCCTTCTCGCCTGGCTTCGATTCTAAACTCATTTGTTCAAGAGAATCCAACCCACCCTCTTACTTCGCAACTTAAGGACGCAGCGGGAATGGAACTGATCTGGAAGTCCATCGAGGCTTGGAACAGGATTTCACCAAAAACGAGTATTCTGGTAGACGACGCAAAGATTGCGACCGCACGGTACAACAGCATACGAAGCTATATGACCGCTCACAGCCGTTCACCGTATCACTCTGTGCTCAGTCGATATCGAATCTATCTTCTTCGCGCTGAAAATGCCCAAAACCCTCGTTATTCACCAATACACGATTCGGCTTACTTCCAATACACGCTTCAGAATGATGTCTATGCGCGACTTTACCAGATTAAGACCAAGCAAGGGACAGTGTTTTATGTCAAGAATTATGGTGGTGTCTATCCTCGCACATCTGGCACTTCCGTGACCTTTCAGCAGATCCTTAATGTGCAACAGGCTGAAAACACTGAACACGGCGTCCCCAAGACTTATTTGGCTTCTTTCTTTTCGTCAACATTTGCAAGGCTTTCTCCGCATTCGTTGGTGGTAAGTGATGTGCAAACTTTTCTTCGGACTTACCGAGGTCGATGGGAAACACGGCACTTGGATATCGCACGCTATATGGCGAGCAGAATCAAGACGCGGGGGAATGTCAATCCCACTGTTGCCGTTATCCTGTTAAGAGAATCTCTTAGCCGTGCCAATTACTCAGGATGGATCGATTCACAGGATTATTATAAGTGGTATTCAACCTATGTGAGCAAGCTCAAGATGAAGCCGGAGTCTTGGCTTAATTACTCGTCGACCGAAGCTCGCACATCCCGTGAGGCGGCCGCTCGTGCCCTAACAAATTTGCCTGTGGATGCGATGGCCTCGGCACACCGCAAATGGCTCAACAATACAACTCTGACCCTAGTTCAACGTCGGCCCGTTTCTATCGTGATGGCTGATGAGAACAATCGTCCGAAGTACTCGCTTGATTCGACAGGTGTTTCATTGAGCAATGGTGTATACGAAGTGATTACCAAATCGATCTCGCTTGGCAAGACGACCTACCGCTTTACGCCTGTAGCAACCGTACGATCAGGTCGCATCAGCCAGAGAATTGCATTACCCAATGTCCCCGTCGGTTCCATCGTGTATTATCGTGCAAATTAGGTGAGTTCGTATGACCCACGCAGGAGCGACGACGGAACAGATCTTTGATGAGTCAACCTAGTCGATACTATCTGCGAATACGTGGCCGAGTCACAGGTCCAGTCGAATACGATCAACTCATGAAGATGGTCAGTCGCGGTCAGGTGACGCCTTTGCACGAAATCTCGACCGATCAGTTGGCCTGGAAGCCCGCCTCTCAGGTCGAAGGCCTACTCCCGGCAAAGACACCTCGGCCGACCCCAAAGGAATCTAATGCCTTTCGAGATAGACCTTCCGCAACCCATACTCCTACCACGCTCACAAACTCGTCGTTTCCTGGTCCATCTCTTTCGCCAGATGTGGCAAAGCCAGCTCAACCCACGGCAAACACACAGGCAACTAATTCAGATGTCTCGTCGCAGGCGATTTGGTTTTATGTCGTCCGTGGCCAAACGTACGGCCCTGTGAGTAAAGAGTCTCTCAAAGAACTGATCGCTGCCCAACGGCTACAACCCACCGACTTCATCTGGCGGGACGGGCTATCTCAATGGCTTACGGTTGAAGCCGTAGGAATTTGTCCAATAGAGCAAACCCAATCAGAGACGCCTTCGGACTACGGCAATTTAACCATTACTCCCGAAGCAGAAATTATGACGAAGCCGGATATGCCTATAAGCGATCAAATTTCTTCAGATGATTACGATGCAGAAGTGTTGTCGGGCGAGTCTAATGATATGGTTTCGTCGCCTGCGTCTGTCCCACCACCTTTCCAGGAAACACCCACGCCTCCTATCACAGCTACAAAGTACGATGTCGAGCTAACCACGCAGGATGTACCTGGTCAGCAAACTCCAACGCTCAATGCTTACTCCGACATTGATCTAACATTGACGGAAGGTATGCATGCAAATGCGACCCATGCCCCGCTCGATTCTCCGGGTGGATATGTCCAACCTTATCGACCCGGCTATGAGCAACCCGATTATGAGCACTACGTCAATCATCCCTACACGCCCGCACGGCCGCCTCGGGCATGGATTCTTTGGCTTATTATTTTGCTGATCGTTGCCGCGGGAGGTGTGGCGACGTGGTATTTTGGATTCAGGTAAGGGTGGTGAGTACAAGGTGACTCGAGATCCGAGGCAATGAGATGTGATCGAGGCTTGGAATTTGGGTGATTTGGGTGAGTCGATTATTTTTCTCTGGTCTCTTCACCAGCTGAGATTAACCAGTAAGATATGTCCGCCTATGACTGACCAGACGCCAATTCGAATCGCGATAGCCGGCGCAGCCGGGCGTATGGGACGGCAGTTGTGTCGACTGGCGAACGCCACCGCCGGCTCCACATTGACCGAAGCTTTTGATTGTCCCGGCCATCCGGAAATCGGAACAGCTGCAACAACCGATTCAACCGTTCAGGTTACCGATTCATTTACAGGTTCATGCGACGTGTTGATCGATTTCACCACGCCCGCCGCCACTCGTCTACTGGTCAGTCAGTGTGTGGAAAAAAAGATCCCGCTTGTTATTGGAACGACGGGGCTTAACGACGAGGATCAACGGTCCTTTACAGCAGCGGGATCAATCATTCCGATTTTGCATGCCACCAATTTTTCGCTCGTGGTTAATGTGCTCAATCTCCTGTCTGCTCAGGCCGCTAAACTTCTCGGCGATGAATATGACATTGAGATCGTCGAAGCCCATCATCGACACAAGAAAGACGCCCCTTCCGGCACGGCCCTGACGCTTGCACAGCACATCTGCAATGCTACCGGACGAAGTTTTGAGCAGGATGTCATCACCTCCCGCTCAGGTGATGACATCCCTCGTAATCCTCGCGAAATTACTGTGCAGGCATTGCGTCTTGGCGATGTCATCGGTGAACATTCAGTCATGTTTGCAGCACCCGGTGAACGCATGGAACTGAAACACATCGGAACCAGCCGGGACTCTTACGCAGTAGGTGCTGTAAGGGCCGCTATCTTTCTCGCCGACAAACCCGCCGGACAATATTACATGAAGGATGTGCTTGGTCTTGCCTAGCTTTGGATTATGACTCACTGACATGAAAAGACCCTCGATGGTTTCGTCGAGGGGCTTTTTATTGATTTGACTAAGTTTATTAGTCGAGGTCCGGATTAGTCCGCTCCACCCCTGACCCGCAACAGCTCCACTGTCGGCAACGGACCCACAATGGGCCGCACATACTTCTTAAACGAATCCGATATATTGTTGTCGTCCTCAATGAATTCTTCAGGAAGAAGCCTTGTCTTGGCCGCAACGTCTTCCAGTTTTACCATATTGTATTCGATGGTATATGGCTCATCCGAAGGTCGCTGAATGGCGATCGACCCTTCACGCTCGCCTGCCAAGGCCAATTCAGCAGCCTTGCGACCCGCCGCGCGAGCCTCCACACGATCCGTCGGACTTACACATCCCGCAAAACACCGCTGCATATAACCAAACGTATCCGCACGAACACGTAGATCTTTACCCAGATTCAGCTTGATGTGCTGGGCTAGAAAGTCGCCAAGAGCTCCGCTTCCCGATAGCTGTACATTGCCGTGGTCATCCCGTTCAACGGCGTGCCCCTGTTGCTCTGCCAGCTTAACCGCCATCGCCTCACCTTCCTGGTCGTGAATTCCCTCTGATACGGCGATCAGACATCGTCCTTGTTCCTTATATATTCGATCCACATCCGTAAGAAACTTGTCTGGGTCAAACACGGCTTCCGGCACGTAAATCAAGTGCGGTCCGTCTTCCGGGTTTTGCCTGGCCAGCACACTCGCGGCAGTCAGGAAACCTGCATGACGCCCCATCAATACGTTGATCTTAATGCCGGGAAGTGCCCGATTATCCAGATTGTCTCCGATGAATGAACACGCCACAAACTTGGCCGCCGAGCCGTACCCCGGTGTGTGGTCATTACATTTCAAGTCGTTGTCAATGGTCTTGGGAATGTGGAAACACCGCATCTCGTAATTCTGGGCCTTGGCATAGTCATTCACAATGCGGCAGGTGTCTGATGAATCATTTCCGCCGATGTAAAAGAAATACCGTATATCATTGTCACGCAACGATTCAAAAATCCTCTCACCGTAGCTCTCATCCGGTTTCACACGCGAACTGCCTAATGCAGCCGACGGAGTTTCCGCAATTCGGTCCAACCGATCCTGGGGAATATCCTGCATCTCAATGAAGTCCTGATTGAACAGGCCGGTCACACCGTGGTGCATACCTAGAATTTTCTTGACCCCAGTGGCGTGTTTGATAAGTTCAACGCAGCCGATCAGCGACTGGTTGATAACCGCGGTCGGCCCACCACTCTGTCCGATGGCCGCATTACCTGTAATGATGTCGTTGCCGTCACCCATCGCGCACTTCCTTTCAAAAATCAAATACTTCCGGGTTGATACCAATCGATCTGTTCGATGCTACAGCCACCACAAAACCTCCGCCTCTCCCTGTGAACAGCCGATTGGGGAACCAGATAATAGCTTCCCGATGACGATCCGCAACCGGAATGAGTCGATTCACCAGAAACGCACGAAATTTACCGAAAAATCCGGGAATGGGATATAAATATTTGATCTTGCTTTGAGGTCAGGACGCCGCAGGAATCGGATCAGGTGTCTTTTTTTCATTCTTCAACTTCTGTACGCTGGACCAGACATCAAGGCGATCTCCGAATCTATCAACCATCTTCTCGAGGTCGTCACGGATCTCATCAAAAACACGCTCCAGATCTGCTTCCGTCGGCTCAGGTGGCGCCGGGACCTTCGGAGCCATCCCCTTCATCTTCCGACGAAGCGGTCCGGGTGTATATTTTCGCGCAATATTGAAAAGACGATCGCCAAGCAACTTTTTCCACCCAAACATATGACGAAGTCCTGTATAGGTATTCGCAGCCGGCAGATGATCCTTCGACCACGGAAATTCTGAAATATCCAGATAGGTCTCCACCTGTCGCATCACATCCACATGGTCCTTGTGAAGTTCCTCCGCGAGAAAATACTTGATAAAGTCCGGCCCAAATACATCTTCATAAAAACCGATCTGGTATGCGAAGCGACTCGTTGCCAGCAATCGTGGATGTTTGTCCAACGCCTCAGCAAAGGAATCTGCATAACTTGGACCGACCGCCATCGACAGGTGGCGATAATTGCTTACCAGCCGTTTCACCGGATCACGCATCATCAGGATCATCTTTGGTTCGCCAAGCTTCTCCTTGATTCGATTCGGGACATCGCCGCAGAAAGGCTGATGCGTGTAGGAATTGGAAGCCTCACAAATGATCTTCTTCGAATCGTCTACCTTTTCGAAAAACTTCTGGTACCACTCCCACGCTCCCGAGTCATCATACTTATCAGAAAAATAATAAATACCCTTTTGCTCGGGTGTAAATACTTCAGGATGTTGGCCCAGCAAGTGATAAAGCGTCGTCGTAGACGACTTGGACATCCCGATCAATAACAGGTTCGGCAACTTAGGCATCAATGAAACTCATGCGTAATGGCATTCATGTAAGCGTTATCGGCGGAATCGGATGGTTGGATAAGTCTAATCTCGACGTCAATACCGCTTTGACGTTTCTGTTCCGCGAGCAATTGACGAATCTCACCCATCGCCGCAGAAATGGCTTTATCTGAAGGCTTGACCTGATCAAACAGCCTTTGCGTAAATCTATCCACTCGATCCGTATGAGGCTGAACGGTGAAAATGTATGTGCCGATCAATCTTGCCAACATCAATCCCAGCAGTTTATCCGACCCCTGTCCATACTGTCCCGAACGAGCCACTTCAAAATCGATCCTCGCAAGCTTGCCTTCCTCAGTGACCACAACGTTCGCCATGCTGTGGTCAGGATCATAAACCCCTGCGTCAGTCATGGCTGCCGTCATGCGCACCAGTTCGTCTTCAATTTCTTCCAATCGCTTGTCATCCCCAGCCTTAACCACCTCCTTAAATACATCCATCATCGTCCGCAACTCTCCCATATCCTCCATCACCATCACGTCAGTAAATGGCGAAAACTTACGGTCCAGTCGCTGGTGGCCAAGTATTCGCGGCACAGTAATATCACACTCTGCCAACCGTTCAGATGCTCTTAGTTCTCGATCCAGATTCGATGTATGGGTAAGTCGTCGCACCAGTGCCTTCAATCCACTTCGACGCCACAGTTTGACGATCAAAGACTTGCCCTGTCCTAAACGAATTCGAAAAACAGACTTTCCATCCCGCGACTCGATCAGAGTTGCACATTCGTCTTCATCGCGGCATAACTTTGCCAACCGGTGGACATTCTCACGGGGAATATCTGCAATCGATGCGTCAACATGGATATCCAAGTTGGCCACCCGATCCGCGGAATCTGTTTGAAAAGCAGCTTGTCTCATTTCTCCATCCCATATCGTTTCAGGTCAGACGTGAAAACGATCATTGTTAGGACACTATTATAAGAGAATGCCGTAACCCCAACAACAGATTTATTCATGAATCGCTTACGTGAAGTCTCTGTCCGATAATTGATGCATCATCGCGAATAGAACGCGGTAGGGGGTATGGGTGCGATCCCTCTTGACTTGTCTTCTCGGTGTTGTAAACTCGAAATTCCTATTACTCGTCATGCTTTGCCACTTCAGCATCGTCGTCGCCGATCCACGATCCGAACAAACCTATGATTATCTTGCGAAGATCCTCCAGGATCAAATAAAGCACAGGGACGATCACCAACGTAATTCCCGTCGCGAACAGGACTCCAAACCCGAGACTCACCGCCATCGGAATCAGAAACTTCGCCTGTAATGATCTCTCCAAGATCATCGGCATCAACCCAAAAAAGGTGGTCAACGTGGTCAATAGGATTGGTCGAAATCGTCGCGTGCCTGAGTTCAATACCACCTGTCCCAACTCCACTCCTTCTCGCCTTTGACGATTAATCAAATCCACCATGATCAGCGAATCATTGACCACCACACCCGTTAGCGCCACTACGCCGAATCCTGATAACATCGATAGCTCCAAACCCATTACCCCGTGTCCGATGACCGCCCCCACCAAACCAAACGGTACAGCCGACATGATGATCAACGGCTGCAAATAACTTCGAAACTGAACCGCCAACAACGCAAAGATCGCCATCATGGCAATTGCCATATTCAGCCCGATGCTCTTAAGACTCTTTTCTTGTTCCTGTTGCTCCCCTTCGAATCGATAGTTTAGTCCCGGGAACTCTTCGGTCAATTGTGGCAGCAGCGTTTCACGTAGCGTGGTATTGATCTCATTTGCGTTGGCCTCTTTTCGATCCACATCCGCAATGACATTAATCACGCGCTGGCCGTTGGTTCGATTGATGACTGCCGATCCCTGCTTCTCTTCCACCTTGGCCACGGTCATTAGCGGTACTTCCGTACCGTCTCGCAGTCGAATGCGCATGGCGTCAAGGGTGCCGACTTTCTTACGCTCTGCCTCCGTATACCGCACCAACACTTCAATATCATCCCGCCCGCGCTGCACACGTTGCACTTCATCCCCGTAAATCGCCTCCCGCAATTGTCTTCCGACTTCCTGGTAGGTCAAGCCCGCAGCCCGCCCCGATGCCGTCAACCCTGTCACACGTAATTCTCTCTTCCCCGTCTCATGTGTGTCGGATAAATCCTTGACGCCTGAGAACTTGTTAAGCCGTTCCTTGAGCACATTCACAGCCGCCCTCAGCGTTTCGTAACTTGCATGCGAAAGTTGCACGTTAATGGCATCACCGGATGTAATGAACTGCGAGTTAAATGTGATTGTCGACACACCCGGAAGATCGCCGGCCAGCTCACGCCATCGATTCGCAAATGCGCCGGATGTAAATGCTTCGGATTTAGGTCGAAACTCCCCCCCCAGCAGTTCCACGTTAATCTCCGCCAGATGAGCCGACGCTTGACCCCGACTGCGTCCCTGTCTCATACTTTCAAACGGCTGATTCCCGATCGTGGTCGACATGTGTTTTACAAATCGATTCGGATCACCCTCCTCCAAACCTCGTTTCTCATCAAACTCCCTTCCTGCTTGAACCGCCGCCCGCTCCAGCCTCGCAGCGATTTGGCGTGTATCGTCTTGTCTCACACCCTGTGGCATTGTCACCGCTGCCCATACATTGTCCGCATCCATATGCGGCATGAAAACGAACCGAATATGCCCGCCTGCCACAATACCCACTGTGACAATGAACAACATCCCCCCAATTGAAATCGTTAGGTACCGATACCTCACCGCCAGCTTCAGCGTCTTGATGTAAGGGCCGTCCACGACCCATTGCAATCCTCCTCGAATCTTCGCCTGCAGACGCGCCAAAGGCCCTTTCTTCTTCCGTGGCTTGGTAGTCGAAAGATGAGCCGGCAAAATGATCAGTGCCTCAACCAAGCTCACGATTAGCACGCTAACCACAACTACCGGCACTACCCATAAGATTTTCCCCAGAAAACCCTCAATATAACGCAGCGGTAAGAACGCCGCGATTGTTGTCAAGATCGCCATCGTCACCGGCGCCATCATCTCACGCACACCCTTGACTGCTGCCTCCACAGGTCCGTATCCCCTCTGTCGATACTCGAATACATTCTCCCCCACCACAATCGCATCATCGACCACTATCCCCAATACCACGATCAATGCAAAGAGCGTGATCATATTGATCGATGCTCCAAACATCGGTATAAGAAAGAATGCTCCTAGGAATGAAATCGGAATCCCCATCGTCGTCCAGAAGGCCAACCTTAAGTCTAGAAAGAGTGTCAGCCCCAGAAAGACCAACGCCAAACCCAACAGTCCGTTCCGGATTAATAGCGATAAACGGCCGCGCAAAAAATCCGCCCGATTAAACCACGTATCCATACTCACCCCCGCTGGCAGTTTGGTCTGCTGTACGTACTCTCGGATTCGTTCTTCAACGTCCAGTGCCCCTTGGTCACCCACCCGAAACACCTTGAGCAACACAGCTGGCTTACCATCGAAATAGGTCGCCAGATCGGACTCCTCAAACGAGTCATTCACCGTTGCAACCTGTTCCAGCCGAATCTCTGTACCGTCCTCCTCGCTGCGAACGGTAATCTTGCGAAAGTCTTCAGCCCGGTACGCCTGGTTCTTAGTTCGCACCAGAATCTCTCCGCCCGCCGTCTTTAAAGTCCCTGCTGGTATGTCCAGAGAACTACGTCGAATCGCTTCACTGACATCAGCAAACTTCAATGAGTATCGACGCAACGCTTCTTCCGAAATCTCGATCGAAATCCCGTAGGGTGGGATTCCATCGATATTCACCAATGTCACCGCCTCCCGGTCCCCGCGCATCATGCGAAGAACCTTATCAAACAACCCTTCACCTTCCGTCGGCCGATCAGGCGCCATCGATACTTCCGTGGTCAGGTCCTGCTTGATATTCTCCGCCAACTCCTTCAATGTGCTCAGAGGAACTTCTCCATGCAGCGCAATCGAAATCACCTGGATATGTGTTTTCACATCCGTGTATCTGACCTCCAACGCATCCTCAGGCGGAAAGTCTCGCAATGCCTCCACTGCCGTCTTAATGTCATCCAGCACCTCCCGGTCATCCGCAAAGTCTTCAATCTCCGCCACCACCGATCCCGTCCCCTCGCTGCTCACGCTAGAGACTTTCTTGACCCCCTCAATTCCTTCCACCGCATTTTCAATACGTTCACATATTTGAACCTCCACATCCTCCGGCGATGCCCCCGGAAAAGGAACGGTCACACGGATGACCTTCGGGTCAATCGCCTGAAATACCTCTACTCGGATCGTCGCAAGGGACACCAGGCCCGCCGCCAGAATAAAGATCATCAGAACATTTGCCGCTACATGGTTCCTGGCAAACCAGGCGATCATACCGCGATGTTCTCTACCGTCATTCATACGTCGCGATATGCTAGCACGACATTACCCCGAAAAAATTCTACTTGTCTAAGTCTTTCTCCAACCTACAACCTCAGGCGGACGCCAACGATCGCTTCAGAAGGTAAGAACAGAGTACTTTCCTTCATCATCAGTGAACGTGCGAACGTTATATCTCCATCCGTCAATCCCTACTCCCGATTCGTATATCGCAACACATACTCCCCAAACTTCCGACCCCGCTCTTCGTAATTCGAAAACTGATCCCAACTCGCACAGCCCGGCGAAAGCAACACAACATCCTTCTTCTTCACGCGCATGCAAGCTTGTCGAACCGCCGTCTCCAGATCGCCGCAGTCGTGGATCTCACACCGTTCTTTAACGTTCTGGGCAATCTCGACAAGATCCCCCCCTGTAGCGCCAATCGTATAAACTCCCCCACAATGTGTTGCCGCATGCGTTGAAAGCTCTGCAAGGTTAGCTTCCTTATCGTATCCGCCCAAGATGACATGTACGCACCCACGCTCAAATGCATCTATCGCCAGCATTGCCGCGGAAGGCGTTGTGCATTTAGAGTCATTAAAAAATCGAACACCGTTATGCTCAGCCACCAGTTGCAATCGATGTGCCAGCCCGCCAAAACTGGCTAAACCACGTGCAATCTCTGAACCGTCAATTCCTACGACTTCACCTACCGCTTTCGCCATCTCCGCATTCAAGCGATTGTGCACACCGGGAACAAGCAAATCACCCTCAAACCCATCACCAATTATCCTCACCTCACCCCGCGTCAGACTTTCCCAATCACTCAGCGATTCATGAATAATCGCAGCGTCCCCTTCCCGCTGATGCCTAATCAATTTCTGCTTCGCCTCGGCATACTCCGCCATCGTCTCATGCCGATCGAGATGATTGTCAGACAGATTGGTCACCACAGCTATTCCGGGGCTCCAGTCCTCGATCATCTCCAGCATAAAACTTGATATCTCAAGAACAACCCAGTCATCGTCGCCAATTGCGTCAATGCTTCCCAGCAAAGATCCTCCAATATTCCCTCCCACATGCACGCGATCCTTCCCCAGCGTTTCCTGTAATACATGCCCAATCATCGCCGTCGTGGTGGATTTGCCCGCCGTCCCCGTCACCCCGATCACCCTTTCCCTGTGAACTTGGTCAATCACCAGATTGATCTCACATGTCAATGCCGCACCACTCCTTCTCGCCGCTTGCAGATACTGGTTCTTACGGGGGTCCACCGCCGGATTCACCACTACCATATCTGCGTCCGAAAAATCCGATTCTGAGTGTCCTCCCAGACGATACGCCACAGGTACGCCACTTAACGCTTCGATCGATCTCCTCAAAGCGTCCTCCCCTTCAAGATCCGTCACCAAAACCTGAGCCCCCCGCTCCGCACAATACCGCGCCGCCCCAACCCCGCCCCCAAAGCGGCCCAGCCCCATCACCACCACATTGCGATCCTTCAGTTCCATCATGCCGGACATCCTATCACCAATTGAATCATCGGCCACCTCATTGCCGATACCTCAATACGTGAATAACCGACCCGACTACATCGTGGAAATCGGCGGCGAGATAGCCACCCAACAAGGCCCCTCCGAGCAATCCTCGCCTAGCCAAAACCGCCCTTGGCTGGCCGTACACTGGCGATGCTGTCATACCTATTCACGAATCTATAGGAACGTCCCCGGAACGGCCTATTCAGGTCGCTGTCCCTCCTGCGGAAAAGCAGTCAAAGTACCCATCGGTCCCGATGGTACTGGTAACCGCTTCTTCGAAGCCACATGAATTTTCGTCTCAAAGAAACGATTGATCTCACCTACACTCCCCTCTGGATGAATTCAACTCTGTTTGCATAAAAAAATCCCCGCACAGGCTATTTGCGGTTCGGCGCAGCCATTGCACGGGGTCCTTGGAAAGAGGCTCTCTCAGTCCCTCTCCCTCGTCTTTCATCCATCCAACGTCCTCCCGCCTCCTCCACACACCCAAACGCCATGCCTCATTGACTATTGCAATCTTTCGTAACATTTGCATTTACTTTTCCGCACCAGGTCAGACTTCCTAATATCTCTGCATGCTTACCGAAATTCTGAACCATATCAGGGAAGATCAACCCGCCGCGATTGATCGACTGTGCGATTACCTTAAAATCCCCTCCGTATCTACGGATCCAGCCTTCAAGGAGCACTGTCAGACCGCCGCTCGGTGGACCGCCAATCAACTCTCCGAGACTGGCCTGGAAACGACCATACACCAAACGACCGGTCACCCCGTCGTCGTGGGCCAATCCAAATCCGCCGGTCCGGATGTTCCCACCGTTCTATTTTATGGTCACTACGATGTACAACCCCCGGATCCCCTCGAAAAGTGGACCACACCACCCTTCGAACCCACCATCCGCGAAAACCGCGTTTATGCCCGCGGCTCCTCCGATGACAAAGGCCAGGTCATGTGCTTCATCGAAGCCCTCCGCGCTTACCAGGTCCGCAATATTCCCTTACCCGTCAACGTGACGGTTCTCATCGAAGGCGAAGAGGAATGCGGGTCCGTTGCCTTGGAATCATTCGTTCCTCAGCACGCCGACATCCTCAAAGCTGACATCGCCGTTGTCTCCGACACTTCCATGTGGGATTACGGCCAACCCGCGATCACCTACGCCCTCCGCGGACTTCTCTACTTCGACGTTAAACTTTTCGGCCCATCCCGCGATCTCCATTCGGGCGTCTATGGCGGAACAGTTCCCAACCCTGCAACTCTTCTCACACGAGTCCTCGCCAGCCTCTTCGACGATGACAACCGCGTCACGATACCCGGGTTCTACGATGATGTGGTAGATCTTGATCCCGCCGAACGCGACGAATGGGAGACACTAGGTTTCTGCGATCAGGTCTACGGCAAGTCCATCGGCCTCGATGCCCTGTTCGGAGAAGCCGATTTCTCCACACTCGAACGTCGCTGGGCACGCCCCTCCTGTGATGTCAACGGTCTCTATGGCGGATATATGGGCGAAGGCGCCAAGACAGTCATACCCTCCTTTGCCGGCGGGAAGGTTTCATTCCGCCTCGCTGCGAATCAGGATGCCATCAAAATCAAACAGGCTTTTATCGATTGGTTTCACGCCAACACTCCCGCCGGATGCACAGCCAAAATCGAAGATCATGGTCATGCATATCCTGTCATCGTCCCACGCGATTCGGATTATCTTTCTGCCGCCAAACGCGCCGTTCAACATGCTGCCGGCAAACCCCCCGTCCTCGTCCGTGATGGCGCCACCATCCCCGTTGTCTCTACCTTTAAGACGGAACTTGGCCTCGATACACTCCTCATCGGGTTTGGCCTCAACGATGACAACCTCCACTCGCCAAACGAGAAATTCGAGCTTGAGAATTACAAAATCGGTTGCCTTACCCACGCCGCTCTTCTTTACGAACTTGCCAATCCTTCAGACTGACCCATGATTGATCTTCGCTCAGATACAATCACTCAACCCACCCCCGAAATGCGACAGGTCATGGCCAACGCTCAGGTCGGCGATGATGTGCTCGGCGATGATCCCACCGTCCGTGCCCTTGAAGAACGCGTCGCAAACCTTCTCGGTAAATCCGCCGCACTATTCGTCCCCTCTGGAACTATGGCCAATCAGATTGCCGTCCGTACCCACACGCAGCCCGGCGACGAAATCCTCCTCCATCCGGATTCTCATATCTACTACTACGAAGCTGGCGCCACTGCCGCTCTCTCGGGTGTTATCTCACGCCTCATCCCCGGACCAAACGGCATCTTCACCCCTAAATCCCTTACTCAAACGCTTCGTCCTTCTGACCCACACTTTGCGCCCGCTCGCCTCCTATGTGTCGAAAACACCCACAATCGTGGCGGAGGCTCACTTTGGATGCTCGATCAAACACGTGATATCTGCAACACGGCCAGGAAAGCGAATCTCAAGATTCACCTTGATGGCGCCCGTCTTTGGAATGCCGCCGTGGCTACAGATACGCCCGAAATCGAATTTGCCTCCCATTTCGATTCCGTCTCGGTCTGTTTCTCCAAAGGTCTCGGCGCACCGGTAGGTTCTGCTTTGGCGGGGGATGCAGACTTCATCCACACCGCACGACGCTTCCGCAAACAATTCGGCGGGGGAATGAGACAAGCCGGCATCCTCGCCGCAGCAGCCCTATATGCCATCGATCACCACCGCGACCGTCTTGCCGATGACCACCAAAACGCCAGGACTCTTGCTAATCTCCTCACCGAGATTCCACCAATTCATATCAACCCCGCGGACACTCAAACCAATATAGTTCGTTTTGATACACCCAATCACCTGGCTCCTCCCATTGCCGATGCCGCGGAAAAACAAGGTCTTCTCCTCCTCGCGACGGGCCCAAACACACTCCGTGCGGTAACCAATCTCTCCGTCACTGCCGATGACATCCGTTCCGCCGCCGGCACACTTAAAAAAGTCCTGGCCGATTGATCCCCGTTGCCTCAACTCACTTAAACGAGATCTCCCGCTTAAAGAACCCAAAGCTCGCCGCCTCCTTCGCGCGCGCCAGCGTCTCCTCTGCCGTCGAATTCGCCCGCCGTGTCCCATCTTTCAGAATGTCTATCACATCGTCATCGGAAATTTTCGTCCGTCTTTCCTGCAATGGCTCCAACTTCGCGTTGATCGCCTCCCCCGCCTCCTTTTTCAAATGCCCATCCCCAATCTCGCTCTTCTCATACGCCGCTCGCAACTCCGCCAGTTTCTCCCGATCTTCAACGAATGCGTCCAGATACTCTAAGACAGTATTGCCCTTCAGTACGGGCGGGTCATCCATCGAACCGCGTCCCGTAAAGATTTTGTTGCATTTCTTTTTCACCACCTTCGGTGGATCGTTCAGATAAATCGCATTATTCAGGCTCTTACTCATCTTCTGTGTACCGTCTATTCCCGTTAGCCTGGCCACACGCCCGATTTTTGCCTCCGGTACAGGAAACACGCCGCCCGCCTCCTCGTGGTCCTTATCATCTACACTGCCTGCCACGTCGCAGTAATACTGATTAAACCGCCTCGCCACCTCTCTCGTCATTTCGATGTGGGGTACCTGATCTTCTCCCACTGGCACAAAGGATGGACGAAATGCCAGAACATCCGCAATCTGCCCCACCGGATACATCAGGAATCCAAACGAATACTCCTCCCCTAGCCCTTTTACCCTTATCTCATCTTTAATCGTCGGGTTCTTCATCAATCGCCCATAACCCAGCAACATGGCAAAATACCAAGTCAGCTCTGCGATCGCCGGTACCTCAGAGTGAATAAACAGCGTCGCCTTCTTCGGATCAATCCCACACGCCACCCAATCTTTTACAATATGGATCGTATCCGCTCTTATCCCCTCCTTATCCTTCGCTCGCGTGGTCAATGCATGCAGATTTGCCACGAAAAAGTAACACTCATATGCCTCCTGCATCGCCAGCCGATTCTCAATCGAGCCTACATAATGCCCCAGATGCAATGACCCCGTAGGCGTGTCCCCCGTCAATACCCGTTCCTTTGCTGCAGTTGGTGCGTCATTCATGATCGCAAGTTTTAGCTCCTACGGTCTCCAATGGCAACGTCCGGCTATCCAATAGCGCCTATACGACACTTCCTGATCCGTCCCAACCCAACTTCAGCCTCGTCCAAATTCAAGAATTTTTATCGGTTGTTCCGATAGTGTTGCACAGTGCTGGCGTATCTCAGCAGTTGATGGTCCCTTGGTGGTTTTTTCACATAACACACCGCCGATAATGCGACATCGACTTCTGAGTGTGCCGATCCCGGAGGGTTTGCCGGCGTTGATGGTAAACCTGCTGGGGAGAACAGATGTGTGTGAATTTGGCGACCTTTCCCGGACGAGAGGATCACCCCGTGCGAACCATTGCCGTCATCAACCAAAAAGGTGGATGTGGGAAAACGACCACCGCCATCAACCTCGCCGCCTCCCTCGCCGAGATGGGGAAGAAAACCCTCCTTGTCGACATGGACCCACAGTCTCACTGTGCGCTTGGCTTGGCCGTCCCGGAATCACAACTCGACCAATCCATCGCCGATGCGCTCCTGGCCGACCCGCCCTCCAGCTTCGATCTCAACGAGATCCTCTGGCAGATCTCCGCCAATCTCGACCTCGCGCCGTCCACCGTCGCCCTCGCCGGCGTGGAACACCAACTCTCCGGCAGACCCGATCGCGATATCAAACTCAGAAAAACACTCCAACAGGTCCAGAACGATTACGAAATCTGCATCATCGATTGCCCACCCTCAGTCGGACTCCTCACATTCAACGCTCTTAGAGCCGCCGGCGAAGTCATCATTCCCGTCGAAACCGGCTATTTCGCCCTCACAGGCTCCATGAAACAGGCCACAACCCTCCAGGTTCTCGCCGATCGTTGCGGACATACCGTCTGTTTCCACGTCCTTCCGACCATGTATGACGTTCGCACCAAAATGGCACGCGAAATCGTCAACGAACTCAAAAAGCACTTCAGCGACCGTGTTGTGCAGGTTCCCATCCACTTCAACGCCAAACTCAAGGAAGCCGCCTCGTTCGGCCAACCCATCACCGAATACGACCCTGCTTCCAAAGGTTGCCAGGATTTCGAACGACTCGCACGATACCTCGTGGCCTATCGAGTGGCGCCCAATCGCATCGCTACCACTGCTGAGGAAGCCAATCAGGTTCTCGTGCCTTCCGCAGCGCCCGCGTCCACCGTGGAATCTACATACAACCAGTCCTCTTCGCGCCGCCAACCCAAGCCGTCATTGCCACGTACCGATCCCGTCACTTCTCAACAGACTTCCCTAACGCCAACAATGGACGATCAGGCCAATGCCGATCGCCCGGTCGTCAATCGGGCAGCCGAACTTGTCCAGCGCGCCAAAGCACTTGCCGAACGTACCAACGCCATGCACGAGCGTCTCGCCGCGGATCCCGATGTCAAACGATTCGAATCCGAGACCAATACGCAGCAACAACCTCTCTCCGAACCACGTGCCAAAAGAACGCTTCAGGATAAACTCGGGGAACTTTACGGCGTACGCGTTACCAAACAGGGCGCTCTATTTGTTCAACCTGATTTGCGAGCAAGCCGTATCGCCATTGCAGGTGATTTTAATAACTGGTCTGCAGACGCCACGCCCATGGAAAGGAATCAGAGGCTCGGTGTCTGGCAAACCTGTGTACCACTCGATCCCGGAAAATACCGCTACAGGCTCATTATCGACGGAAATTGGCAGACCGACCCTCACAACAGCAAGGTCGAATCCAATCCATTCGGCGAACTCAACAGCATCGTCGAAGTCGCGATGGATTAACGTCACGAATACATGCGGATTCCGCCAGTTTTTCCCCGATTCTGATCGCTAAACCGCAAATTGACAACATCACGCGGCCTCAACGGGTATCATTTAACATGCTTCGTCAAACATGAATCGACGATGCCACGATGCAAGACACCCAATTTCGAGCGGGAAACGTGATGGACGATCCAAAAACAAAAGATCAAATTGAGGCACTCGCGGATATGCTTCTTACCGGGCCGCAGAAAGATGTACCACACATCGATATCCACTCCGGGGCCTCCGCATCTGATGTTGCCCGCGAACTCGATGAAGAACTCGCCGATCAATCATTCGACATGGATGATGAGAACGAGTCCGAAGAGGCAACCACACCCGTAATCTCGCATCACATCAATGATATCGACTCCGCCGATCCCGACGAAGGCGAAGAGTTTCACTCGACGCTTGACGATTCACCCATTGGCGCGGTTGTCGCCGCCGCGCTCGACGCCGCTAATGCCGATCTGGTTGAATCCGGACAGAATAACTCAGAAATATCACTTGACGTGGATCTTGGTACAAGCGAAACTGGTACTGATGATATTCCCTCGTTGAAACCGGATATTGAACATCCACCTCAATTGAAGCTTACCTCAGATAGTGCGACATTCCAACCCACCATCGTCGAGGCCCTATTGCCCGGTCACCTTCCCGGTTACGCCTCACCATGGATAAGTCAGTACGCATTCAGCCTTGCCCGCGAGCATGGCTCAACCCTGATGCTCCGTGTTGATCAGGATGCTATTTCACTCGATCTGTTTGAGCTGAATTCCGACAACAGCTCAACCGAGGCTTCCACCGACACCGCCGACAGACGTGATGTCGAGACATACACGGATTCAGCCAAATCTGATACCCAGCCCCTCGTCAACTTGTTTGACAAACTCACCGAATACAACGGTTCAATCAGCGCATATCTTCTCGTCGCTGCTGACGAAAAGGTTCCAATGCTCAAATCGCGTATTGGCGCGCTCAATCGATGGACACTCCTCACAGGGTCAGACGATGCCGCAATCGTCGGTGCTTACCAGATACTGAAAAATTACCTGGGTGGTCCCGATGCACGCATGCCCCGACGGGGCGTCCGCGTCATGTTCATGGGGTGTGATGAAGAACAGGCGGATGCCGCCCTGGCTCGCATCAACGTTGCCGCCGCCACCTTCCTCGACACTGCAGTCCAACTTGCAGGTGTGCAGAAACGCATGCAACCCATCCGCCGAAAAACCATCGGCCGCTTCGAAAGACCCAGCGATCTCGATCCACTTCCTACCCTTCTCGATCATCTCGAAAACCTTGCCGCCATCGTCGAACAGCCCGCGCCCGCAGCCACCAAGTCATATGATGAAGACGAACCTCTCCTCACCGCGGAGGAAATCGAAGCACTGACCAATCCCGATTCCCCGTTCGTTGCCACGGACGCAGACCAGTCTCTCGTAACCGCGGCGACCGATATCAATGACCATCCTCATGAGGATCAATCAACCGTCTCACATGATGAAGTATTTCAAACTGATGCCGGCGATGAAGTGTCAACTCTTAAATTGACCCCCGACACCGAGTTGGAAACAGAAACAGAAGACCAGACACAGTCGGACGAGACTGAGACCGACTCGATTGATAGCGTTAGCCGCGAGGAATCACAAAATAACCAGCCGGAGTCTACCCCATCGGAACACTCATCTCCCCAAACCATTGAATTCACGGAAGAATCTCAAATGTCACCACAAACTGATGGAATCGATACGGTAAAGCCACTCGCTCAGGAACCTGCCAATACTCCGGATATACCCGATCTCGATGAGATAAATGATCAGATCGAGCAGTTCCAGCCCACAATCAATCCCAATCTGGCAAACGAGGGATTCCCCGCGCGTGTACGCAAACGCGACTTTTCTACTTTTACGACAGAAAAGGAATCCGCCTCTACTTCACAACGTCCGGAAAATCCCCCATCTCCGTCTACAACCCCCGCAGCGCAGACTGCCGATCTCGATCTCTCTCCTTATGTTCCTTCCACACATCTCCTTGAGGCACGCTGCCCCAGTCACAACGATGTCCAGATCACCCTCAACACGCGGGGCCAGTTCGAATTTCTCCTCCGCGCCCAAAACCAACCCCTTAGCTCCGCTCTACGAACACTTATCGAAACCGCTGCGTGGGCACAAAAACACAAAGACCTCATCCAATTGACCTGCCGCGATCAGACCATTGCCCCGACCACCGAGCCTATCCTTCATCTGTTTGCCGATTCAGCCAAATCCGGAAACGAACTCCTCCTCACAGGCCTGCTCGATCAACACACCATCAAACTTCACCTCCTCAAACCCGTTACCGTCGGCTCTACCACCGTCCATGTCCATGAGCCGCTAAACTAGTCCATCCTTCATCTGTCCATTAAAAAACGGCAGGCTTAACGCCTGCCGTTTTTCATTTCAATGAGCAGTTCGCTTCAGCGATCAGTTCTCATAACTTATCTGCAATCGCCTGTGCTTTCTTCGCACTGTTCGTATCCGGATAACGCTTAAGAATGTATCTCACATCACGCTTGATCGACAACGCGATCACCTTCGAAGTTCGTGTTCCGGATGGCGTCGTCTTGTATTGACCATACTTCGATTCAATCCTCTTCAAATACTTGATCGCCTTCTTCTCGTTCTGGTAAGTCTTATCCTTCTTGAGTTTGCTCGATAGCTCAACAAATGGCTTGCTCAACTCATCCCCATAAAACAGTTTCTTCATCTGAGAAATCGTTGACTCGGTGACAACCGGATCAGCAGAGGGGGCAGCGGAGATCAATTCGTACTGACTCTTCGTCCACGCATTGACCCGTCCCACTAGATACTTCGCCTCATTATGTCCCTTGGCATTCGAATCCTCCGCCGCCTTACGCAGCTTTCTCATCGTCGACGAGAGCGACTTTCGCATTTCCCCCAGCTTCTTGGCTTCACGCTTGAATACCGTGTATTCCATTCCAGCGGTCAAAAAGCCCGGAGCTTTCTTCACCGCACTCGCCACCGCGGTATCCATCTGTGCCGGGTGCCCCTTAAACACCAGCTTGCCCTGATGATCAAACACAAACGCCGCCGGAATGCCCGACACACTCGCCCCAGGCAATGAACCGCGATTAATGACCGAAACACTGTCATTTACCGCATGCTTTTTCCACACATTCGCCGCTTGTGCCGCCGATGCGTTCTGAGCATGATTGGCGATCACCACCAATTTGTTTCGGCCATACTTCGCCTGCAACTCTGAAATATGAGGAATACTCGAGATGCAAGGCCCGCAATTTACGCCCCAATATTCAAACACGACAACACGTCCCGTGAAATCCTTGGGCGAAACCTTCGGGCCCGTGCAATGCTCGCCAAGACGCACACCCTTCAACGTCGGCTCACCAAATACCTGAGTACCAACAAACATTGCAACAAACGCTACGATTGGGAGGAGCTTTTTCATGTGATCCCCATGTCTGAAAAGAGGGAGTGGATTCCGAAATAATACGTGTGCTTATGCTAACTTCACCCACTGTCCGGGTCAACCAAATTCATGAATGAATACAACTCTTTTACAATTCAATGATCGATTGAGTTGCACCTCTCCACTCATAATTCTCACCGAACTTTACGCCAAACGGAATCAACGCTTTCGGGGGATAAAGTGCGCGCTATGCCCGTTATACAGCTCAGCCGCCTCCATCACCGTTTCACTCATTGTCGGATGCGGATGTATCGTCATCGCCAGATCATGCGTTGTTGACCCCATCTCAATCGCCAGGCCTGCTTCCGCGATCAGATCTCCCGCACCTACTCCCGCAATCCCGCACCCCAGAACGCGATCCGTTGCCGGCTCGACAATCAATTTCGTCAATCCATCCTGACGCCCCAATGTTGCCGCCCGACCTGACGCCGCCCACGGGAATACCGCAACCTTGTGATGCACACCCCCATTAATTGCCTCCGTTTCCGTCATCCCCACCCATGCCACCTCCGGATCCGTAAACACCACCGCCGGGATACATGCTGGGTCAAACGCCGATGCCTCGCCCGCAATTGCCTCCACCGCCACACGACCTTCATGCGTCGCCTTATGCGCCAGCCCCGGTTCGCCCGCCACATCACCTATCGCATATATGTTGGCTTCTCCGGTCCTCCTCTGTTCATCCACCTCTATAAACCCGCGTTCCCCTATCACCACGTTCGTATTTTCCAATCCCAATCCTTTCGAACTTGGAACACGCCCCACACTGATCAATACCTTGTCATAGCTACGCGTCTCATTCAGATCCGTACCCAATAGCTTCACATCAATTTTGTCGCCGTTTTCTGAAATCTCAGTCACGCGCGTATCAACCATGATATCTTCGAACTTAGATTTCAGGCTCTTCGTTAGTACCTCCGCCAGATCCCGATCCGCGCCGGGTAACAATCCGCTCATCATCTCCACCACCGACACTTTCGTTCCCAACGCCGCATACACCGTCCCCATCTCTAATCCAATATACCCACCGCCCAGCACTAGCATGCTCTCCGGCACATCCGTCAATTCCAACGCACCCGTCGAATCAATGACCCGATCACTCCCGATATCAAAAATCTTCGGCATTGCCGGCGTCGATCCCGTCGCGATCACGGCGTGATCAAAATCAATCGCTTCTTCCTTTCCCTCCGCATGGGTCACTTTCAAACTTGTATTCGATGTAAACTCCGCCCGCCCCTGTACGAAATTCACACCATTTGCCTTCGACATGGCTCCCAACCCCCCAGTCAATTTTCGCACCACCTTATCCTTAAACTCTCGTAACTTGTCCAGATCTATCTCTGGCTCGCCAAAACTCACGCCCCATTCCTTTGCCTCCTTTGCCTCATTCAACAGCTTCGCCACATGCAGCAACGCTTTTGAAGGAATACACCCTACGTACAGACAAACACCTCCCGGATTCACACGCTCATCGATCAAAGTCGTTTTGAATCCGAGGTGCGCCGCCAAAAACGCCGCAGGATAACCCCCCGGACCACCCCCAACAATCACCACATGCTTATCAGAATGACTACTGCTCACGTCTCTATATCCTTGAATTCGGCCGAAAGCTTACGCTTACGCGCCAAGATGAAAAGCCAACGGATTAGCTGCCGCTTCGACCACCAGTCTTAAAAACCTTGCCCCGTCCGCGCCGTCCACCACCCGATGATCAAACGATATACTTAACGGCGCCATCTGCCGCGGCTCGAATGTCCCGTTCTCATAAACAGGTTCAAAATTCGCTCGCCCCATCCCCAAAATCGCCACTTCCGGATGATTCACAATCGGCGTAAAGAAACCCGTTCCGATCGATCCAAGATTGGTAATCGTAAACGTACCGCCCGACATATCATCCGGCGTCAGCTTCCCATCACGCGCTCGCGCCCCCACCTCTCCCAATTCTACAGCCAATTCCACGATTGACTTCTGATCCACATCCCGAATCACTGGAACTACCAACCCCTTCGGTGTGTCTACCGCCACACCCAGATTGTAATAATTCTTCAGCGTGACGGCCGCTCCCTCCATATCAATCGAAGCGTTCAAGGTCGGGTTCGACTTCAACGCCTCCACCACAAGTTTCATAAAGATCGGCGTAATCGTCAGTCGCCCACCCGCACGCTCCACAACCTTCTTATACCGTGTCCGAAACTCCTCCAACTCCGAAACATCCGCCTTGTCATGCAACGTCACATGCGGAATTTCCGCCCAGCACTTCGCCATGTGTGCCGCCGTCACCTTGCGAATCTTACTCATCGGCTCCACCACTTCGCGTGGCAGGGCGCCTGTTCCGCCGCTTGCCCCCGCGATGGTGCCCGGTGTCCCTTGCTGACGCGCAAATCGTTTCACATCCTCAATACTGATCCGACCTGCCGCTCCACTTCCTTCTACCAAACTGATGTCGACCCCAATTTCCCGCGCAAATTGCCTCACAGATGGCGGAGCTGAAACACCGATACTCGTCGCAGAAGATGCATCACTCGAATCGTCCGTCGTCGTCGCTGGACTCACAGTTGCAGTTGGAGCCGATGGCGCTGGTGTCGGAGGCGTCGGTGCCGCTGGTACAGTTTCGGTCGGACTGTCAACCTTTCCTTCAGCTTTCGGTGCTTCCTCTTTCGCCTCACCTCCCGAACCTTCCGCTCCCTCCTCAACGGTTAAAACGGTCTGCCCCACGTTCACCGAATCCCCTGAACTCACATGCACCTCAACGATTGTCCCCGATACCGTTGATGGAATCGGTAACGACGCCTTATCCGTCTCCAATTCAAGCACATCCTGATCCTTGGAGATCGTATCCCCTGCACTCACATAAACATCCACCACATCCGCCGTGTCAACGTTCTCCCCCAGATCCGGAATCTTAAACTCTACCGACATAACAGTTCCTTCTGTTTGCTATTCCCGATCACGCCAATCCTTACGCATAAAGAGGATTCGCCTTCTCGGGGTCAATCTTAAACTTCTCAATCGCCCCCTTCACCACATCGTGGCTGATCTTACCTTCTTCCGCCAGACCCCATAATGCCCCCACCGCCACATACCGCGCATCCACCTCAAAATGATCCCTCAATTCTTCCCGACCTTCACTGCGGCCAAATCCATCCGTTCCAAGCGAAACCAGTCGCCCCGGAACCCACTTATCGATCGAATCCGGCATGGTCTTCATGTAATCCGATACCGCAACATGTACGTCAGATCGCCCAGCCAATTGCTCTGTCACATAGGGTGTCTTCTTCTCTTCCGCCGGATGCAACATATTCCACCGCTCGCAATCCAGAGCATCCCGTCTCAATTCGTTGTAACTCGTCACCGACCACACATCCGCCGCCACGTCAAACTCCGCCAACATCTCTGCCGCTTCAACCGCATAATTCAACAGCGAAGCCGAACCAAACAACTGCACTCGATGCGTCGCATCCGTATTCTTAGCCTCATTCAGCAGATACATCCCGCGAATGATCCCCTCATCACATCCCTCAGGCTTCGCTGGATGTTCATAAGGCTCATTCCCTGCCGCAATGAAGTAGAAGATGTCCTCATCCTCGTAATACATCTTCTTCACACCTTCCCGAATAATTACCGCCATCTCATACGCATAAGCAGGATCATAAACCCGAACATTTGGTACAACGCTGAACAACAAGTGTGACTGACCATCCTGGTGTTGCAACCCTTCACCGTTCAGTGTCGTCCTCCCAGCCGTGCCGCCCACCATAAATCCACGTGAACGAATATCACCCGCCAGCCACACCAGGTCGCCGACGCGCTGGTATCCAAACATCGAATAGTAAATATAAAACGGAATCATTGGCTGCGCATGCGATGCATGAGCAGTACCTGCCGCAATAAACGAACACATCGATCCCGCCTCATTGATCCCTTCTTCCAGAATCTGCCCGTCCGTCGATTCCTTGTAATAAGCGATCGATCCCGCGTCCACAGGCTCGTACAACTGCCCGACGTGCGAATAAATACCGAATTGACGGAACATCGGATCCATGCCAAACGTTCGCGCCTCGTCTGGAATAATCGGAACGATGTATTTTCCTATTTCCTTATCCCGCATCAATCTGGTCAACACCTGCACATACGCAAATGTTGTCGAAATATCGCGGTCGCCCGTCCCCTCATCAAACTGTGTAAACGGCTTGTCGTCCGGCGGATTCCAACCAGACACCGTTGTCCGACGCTCCGGCACACTACCACCCATCGCCGCATTGCGCTCACGAATATACTGCGCTTCAATCGAATCCGGTGCCGGTCGATAAAACGGAGCATCCGCAATCTCCGAATCAGAAATGGGGATATCAAACCGATCCCGGAAATAAACCATCTCATCTTCGTTCAACTTCTTCTGTTGATGTGTAATATTCTTACCCTCGCCTGCCTCACCCAGGCCGTATCCCTTGATTGTCTTAGCCAGAATCACCGTCGGCGCATCTTCGCAATCCACCGCTGCCTTGTACGCCGCATGAACCTTGACAGGATCATGGCCTCCAAGACGCAAATGCCACAGTTCGTCATCCGAGAGATGCGACACAATTCGTGACAAAGGCTCCTCTCCAAAGACGTTCTGCCGGATATAGCCTCCACCCTCTACACGCAATTTCTGATACTCCCCATCCACCATTTCTTCAAGGCGTTTGATCAACAGCCCCTCCGTGTCATGCTCAAACAGCGGATCCCAATCCCGCCCCCATAAGACCTTGATCACGTTCCATCCTGCCCCGCGGAAGATCGCCTCCAACTCCTGAATAATCTTCCCGTTACCCCGCACAGGCCCATCCAGTCGCTGAAGATTGCAGTTGATCACCCACGTTAGATTGTCCAGCTTCTCCCTGGCCGCCAGGGTAATCGCGCCCAGCGTTTCCGGTTCATCAGTCTCACCATCTCCGCCAAACATCCAGACCCGAGCCCCCTTGTAAGGCCGAATCCCTCGATCATCCAGATACCTCATGAATCTTGCCCGATAGATCGACATCAAAGGCCCCAGCCCCATCGAAACAGTCGGGTATTCCCAGAAATTCGGCATCAACCACGGATGCGGATAGGAACTCAACCCCTTCTCATCCTGCAGTTCCCGTCGAAAATTCACTAGATGCTTCTCATCCAGACGCCCCTCAACAAACGCCCTCGCATAGTTCCCGGGAGACCCATGCCCCTGAAAATAAACGCAATCCCCCCCACACGCGTGATCCTTACCCCTGAAAAAATGGTTATACCCCACCTCATAAAGCGTCGCCATCGAGGCATAACTCGAAATATGACCGCCCGGCGATGCCTTTTGGCGATTCGCCCGCACCACCATCGCCATCGCATTCCAGCGAATAATTGACTTAATGCGCCGTTCGACCTCCATGTTACCCGGATACGCCGGCGTTCGCTCCGGCGAAATCGTATTCATGTAAGGCGTCTGGCTTGTGACCGGCAAGACTACCCCATGCTTCTGCGCATGAATCTGCAGATTTCTCAGCAATTGCTTAACAAACTCTGGCCCCTGGCGAATCATCACATCGTCCATCGATGCCAGCCAATCCCCGGTCGTTTCACTCATCACCTGATCGTTCAAAGTGCCCTGTCCTACCGTAATAGTCATGCCTCTATCATCCAAAAAGATCGATAACCCAAACACTCCGATGAATCACCCCAAGCGTCCTGATTATCAACCGGTTTTCTTAATGTTTCGGCTAAGCAGCCACAGCGCCGGGCCGAATTGCCTCCCACTAGAAAAGATTAATCAGTGGGACAAAGTTTATGCCTCCTCAATTCCCCAGCCAAACCCCTTATTTCACATATTTCAGCCCCGATTCAACCTTCTATGCACTTTATCGACCTTTTTTTTCGCCCGGTTTGATACCTTACGGGCCAAATTTCCCCACCTTTCACACCCAATCCACTTCCCCCAACACGCCGGAAAACATATCATCCGCCCTTCATACTCAAATACCCGCAAATCCATTATCGGAGCTGTCTCATGACGATTACAGCCGCCAACCTCATCGGCTCAAAACCCTCAAACCTCGGTGATGCCACTTTCTCCGCCATTAACCCCCTCACTGCCGAAGAGCTGGAACCCACGTTTGCAAACGCCACGCTCGATGAAGTTCACAACGCCTGTCTCGCTGCGGAAAAAGCATTCACCCCCTATCGCTCACTTACTCCCGTCCAGCGCGCTTCGTTCCTCGATGCCATCGCAGATGAAATCATCGCTCTCGACAACACGCTCGTCCAGCGCGCCATGCTGGAAACGGGCCTCCCCGAACCCCGCATCATCGGCGAACGCGGCAGAACAGTCGGTCAACTCAAAGCCTTCGCTCGTCTCATCGAAGACGGTTCGTGGCTCGATGTCCGTATCGACACCGCTCAACCCGATCGTGCACCCGTTCCCAAGCCTGATCTTCGAAGGACGCGCATTCCCCTGGGCCCCGTCGCCGTCTTTGGCGCCAGCAATTTTCCCCTCGCTTTCAGCGTTGCTGGGGGTGACACCGCCGCCGCCCTCGCCGCGGGTTGTCCTGTCGTCGTCAAAGCCCACCCTGCCCACCCCGGAACATCCCAACTCGTCGCCCAGGCTATGCTCACCGCCGCCGAAAAAACCAACATGCCCGAAGGTGTTTTCTCCCTCCTCCACGGCACAACACATGAAGTCGGCAAAAAAATGGTTTCTCATCATTCCATCAAGGCCGTAGGTTTCACGGGTTCCCTCCGAGGTGGTCGCGCACTCTTCGACCTTGCCGCCGCCCGACCGGAACCCATTCCCGTTTTCGCCGAAATGGGCTCATGCAATCCTGTCTTCATACTCCCGGGTGCCGTTGCGGAACGCGCGGACGCCATCGCCGAAGGTCTCGCTGGTTCCGTGACGCTCGGCGCCGGACAGTTCTGTACCAACCCGGGCCTCACCATTCTTGACCAATCCGAAGAGTCCACCGCCCTCGTCGCCGCCACCGCAAGACTACTCGACGAATCCGCCGCTGGAACCGCTGTGCACCACACCATCAAAGACGCCTACGACGCCTCCCTCGCTGCCGCTGCCAACACCGAGAATGTCGCAACCCTCGCTCACTCCGACAACCCCGGTGCACACGAGTCCACCTCCGTCCATCCTGCCATTCTCCAGACCGATGGCGACAACTACATGAATGCCGAGACACTGAAACACGAAATCTTCGGCCCTTCCACGCTCGTCGTTCGTTGCAATGACAAGCAACAAACACTCGACGTCGCTCGCCAACTCGAAGGACACCTCACCGCCACCATCCACGGCAATGAAGATGATCTCGCCGAGTACGCCGAACTCATCCAGATCCTCGAAACCAAAGTCGGTCGCATCATCTTCAACGGTTATCCCACAGGCGTCGAAGTCTGCCCTTCCATGTATCACGGCGGACCCTATCCCGCATCCAGCGATGCACGCGAAACATCCGTCGGTACAGGCGCAATCACACGATTCACCCGCCCAGTCTGCTACCAGGACTTCCCTCAAGCCAACCTTCCCGTCGAACTACAGGACGGCAACCCCAGCCAAATCTGGCGTCTCGTTAACGGCAACCTGGAAAAGTAACTCACCCCAACACTCCCGCCAAACTCACTTGCTCACATACTCCCTCTTATGCTTGCGCGCCGGCACGGCCACCTCATATCCTCCACCAGTCTTACCCACCGTCAACTTAATGTAATTCCCCACCGCAGACTCCTCACGCGTCAGATTCGCAATGTACTCATCCTTCGTATTGTTCGTCGCCCCGTCCTTACGCAAATTCTTATGCATCTGGTAAATCGCCTTGATCGAATCCGTTGACCTTAACGCTTTCACCGTCGACGTCGAACATCCCTTCCGATGCCCGTTATTCATCACCGCAACCGTCGGCCGAATCGACTTGATCAACGCCGGATTGTTCGATGAGGACAACCCATGGTGATTCACCTGATAAACATCCACGATCCCCACCAGGTTATAAGGCCACACCAATCTTCCCTCCAGATTGTGCGTCAAATCCGCCGCATCCAGAAAATCAAACTTACCCAGCGAAAACAACAACACAATCGAATTCGCATTATGTGACCGATCCTTGTTCTTCTTAGGCGGCTCCTCCTTATACAACGCATTTCGCTTCGCTCCGGACCCCGGCTTCACAAACTTCTGCTTCGCCACCAGACACCTAATCTTCAACTTCGGTAATCCCTCCACCTGCTTTACCTTCATCTCGTCCCCCGGCTTCAACACGATACGCTTCCTGACCTTCATCTCCCGGTAGCTCTTCGGAGGTACACGATCCCCTTCCTCATACCCATGGTCATACAAATTCACAACCGGTATCAACTTCGCCAGGTCCGCTGCGCCGCCGTAGTGGTCAATATCAAAATGGGTTACCACCAAATGATCAATCTGCTTCAACCCCGCTACCTTTCTCGCCAGCTTTGCAATCCTCCCCGAATGACGCTTCCCCGGCATTCCCGTATCAATCAAGATCGATTCCCCCGCAGGCGTCACCAACAACGTCGCCGCTCCACCTTCAACGTCCACCCAATAAATCTTCAGCGTCTTCGCCTTATCAATACCCCACGCCTTACCATCCCCCAATCCCGGCATGGTGCTCATCACAATTGCCAAACCGAAAAACACTGTCAATACTCTTGCGTACATATCAAAACTCCTGCTGGATGAATTCCTGTTCTCCATAATGTACATCCTCCCAACCCGTGCATGAAAACAAATATCCCACTTCCGGTATCCTCTCATCCCTTTCAATCCACCTTGCCATAGATAATCAGCCAAAATCCACGCCGCCACCGACTTTTCCACATTTAATGCACACGCTCAGTTCCGCAATATCAACCAATTGACCGAATCATCACACCCCAGTAAATTGGATTTTACCTTGATTTTTAAGGCTTCTGCGCCACGGACGGCCCAGAACAATCACCGCTCTAACGATCACGGAAGGTCTCATGCGGATATCTATACACATCTTTACGTGCGCTATAATACTTGTATTGGCAGTACCAGGTATTACCCTGTCCAATCCGCCCTCGCCTCCTCCGATTCCTGAACCAGATCCCAAACCAGTACCCTCGTCATCCAAGGCAGCCAAGCACCAATCCACGAGCTCAGCCAAATCCAATCCCGCTCCTAAGTCCCAAAATCCATCGTCAAAACAGGTAAAGCCAACCTCCCCGAAACCCAAAATCAGTCACCGCAAGCAATTTGCCCTCGGCAACTATAAAGTCGTTATCACTGCCCTCAAATCAACCCCGCTAAAGAAGCTATCCCTCCAGGACGCAGTTCTTCTCGCCAAAAGCCAC
Organism: Phycisphaeraceae bacterium; assembly: GCA_028284925.1. Lineage (GTDB taxonomy): Bacteria > Planctomycetota > Phycisphaerae > Phycisphaerales > Zrk34 > JANQQT01. The sequence continues at coordinate 53,658 of JANQQT010000300.1, forward strand.
CTTAATCTGAATCAACCCAAACCCGCCCTTCCCATCCTCAAGCACATTCTTTCTATCGATGAAGACCATGCCGATGCCAATCGCCTCCTCGGTCGTGCTCTCTTCGCCCTCCGTCAATTCGCCTCCGCAATCCGATATCTCAAGACCGCCCTACGCCTCCACGAAGACCCCGCTATCTCCTTCTTACTCGCTCAATCCCAATTCCAACTCAAACAATATCAACTCGCCAAAAAAAACTTGCAGCTTACCATCGAGCTCAACGTTGCTGACCCACGCCCCGATCTTCTCCTTGCCAGGATCTATCTCCAAAAGCAACTCGGCGCTCTCGCCGAAAAACATCTCCTCGCCGCCAAAGAAAAAGGCATTAACTCCTACCAGCTCAACAAGCTTCTCGGCCACGCCTATCTCCTCCAGCAAAAATACACCGGCCCCATCACCTCACACCGCCTCGCCAAAAAAACCGAAACCGGCGTCCTCACGCCCCACGGCATCGTCCTCCGACCTATCCCAGGCAGAACAAACCTCTACCAACTCACCTCCATCTACTCCGCCATACACCAGGGTTACATCCTTCTTGCCAAAAATCCTACAGACCCCGATGCCCTCTACATGATCACACGAGGCTACGTAGCCGTCGACATGCTCAAACAAGCCAAAAATTACCTCGACAAACTCACCGCCGTCGAAAAAGACTCCCCTCGCCTCCTCCTTACCCAGGCACAACTTGCCATCCGAACCGCCAATCACCGTAAACTCCACACCCTCGTCAAACGTGGCCTCAAATCCAAATCCCTCGACATCGAACACGCAACCCAACTCTATTACCAACTCGCCCTTCAACTTCGTGCCACCGGCGCTCGTCCCCACGCCCTCACCACGCTCAAACACGCCGAGTCCCTCCAACCCACCTCCTCCAAAACACTTCGGTTACTCGCAGATCTCCACCTCACCAACGGCAAAGCCAAACAAGCTGTCCACTACCTCACTCGATTAATCGAACTTTACCCCGATGCATCCGACATAAACAAACTCAAAAACCAACTCCGCACACTCACCAACAATAAAGGAGGTTCCTGATGACCAACCCGCACTCCCAAACCTCCGTCGTCAAATCTTTCGTACTACTCGCATCTTTGTTCTTCGCTTCCATAACACATGCAGATCAACTCATCGATCTCAAAGCTGCTGCCCTCAAAGCCCCCGCCAACGTCCCCGCCCAACTCAAACTCGCCGATGCCTACCTCGCCGATGCGCAACTCGATAACGCCCTCAAGGCTTACAAGAAAATACTCGCCCTCAATCCCAATCACACCCGCGCCAAACGCATCGTCGAACGCCTCTCTCTCCCTCAAATCAAACTTGACGCACACCTCCAAATCCTCACCCGCATCATCGAATCCAACCCCACCAAAGACATCGTCCCCCTCCTCGATACCGCCTCCGCCCAGGCCCGCTCCTCATCCCATCGCGCCCAAATCCTTTACTTAAAGGGCCTTCTTGCCCTCAAAATCTCCAACCTCACCCTCGCCCAAACCAATTTCACTGCCGCATCCAAACTCTATCCCAATACCACACATGCAGGCCTTGCTTCCATCCAACTCGCCAAATTCAATCACAAACAGGGCCATTCCTCCCTCGCGCGCTCCACCCTCGCCACACTCGCATCTTCCAAAACGCACTCCCCCGAGGTAACCAACCTCGCTCTCCTTGAACTAACCTTCTTCGACAACCAGCCCCTCTCTCCCTCTGCCCGCGCCGCCGCCCTCAAGTCTCTTTCGGCTAAACTCACTGATCCCACCGCCAAACGTATCGCTCTCACACAACTCCTCCACCTCACTCGCCTCGCTGCAGGACGTTGGACACCCGATGCAGTCACGACCATCGACCAACTCCTTAACACCAATCCCTCAGACCATCAACTCACAACACTCCTCACCCGGCTCAAGGAAATCGTCGCCGCCACCGACGACCGCCAAACCCTTCAAAAACTATTGACGCTACTGAATAAACATAAGTTCGCATCCCCAGCCCTTAACCGTTCCGCCCAATTCACCTTTATCACCGCCGCACTAAACCTTGCCGCCCTCGCCCCAACTCTCACCGATATGAAACCCGCGCTCCAAACTGCCCAGGCCGCCGTTAACAGAATCACCCCCAAGCTCACCTCCGCTGCCGACCGCGCACGCCTCCAGGATCTCCGAGGCCAGATCCACCTCATCGACGGTCAGAAGCACGCTGCACTGAACCAATCCACCCTCGCCGTCGCCGCACTCATAAAAGCCAAGAACCATTACCTAAACACCACCCGCGCCAACCCCGACAACGCCTTTACCAGACTAAACAAAATCGCCTCACTCCTCGAACACCTCCACGAATGGGAAACGGCCGCCTCTGTCTATCGCGATCTTGCCCTTCAGCATCCCCAGAACCCCCATGCCGCCGAAGCCCTCTTCCGAGTTGCCCACATCTATGAACACAAACTCGACGCCCCCATCGCCGCCATTAACGCCTACGTCCACTACGCCTCGCGCTACCCCGCCGAACTCCCATATCGACGTCAAAAGGTTGGCCTCCGACTCAAGCGACTTGGCTACGCAAACGTCGTCGACTTCCAAAAGAAGAACAATCTCAAGCCCGACGGTCTCTTTGGCCCAACCACTCAATCCAAACTCAAACAACTCGAACAAAAATTCGACCTCATCCGCGTCCGACCCAGCCACGCCAACACCATCTCCGTACGTGGTCGCTTCGTTCACCCTACCATCTTCGCCATCGCCAAAAAACTCCAGAACGCCGGTCACCATCGCAAAGCAATACACGCCTATCGAACCTTCCTGAATCTTTACCCCACCAAAAAAGACGCCGACGATGCCCTCTTCGCTATCGCCCGGATGTTCCGCGAAAACCACCTTTTCCACGAAGCCATTGCCGCATACCAAACCATGATTGACGACTATCCCAACGGCAACATGACTTCAGACGCCTACATCCTCGCCGCCGCCTGTCTCGAAAACCTCGGCCAATGGAAAGCCGCCACCAACTATTACCAGCTCTACATCAAAAAATTCCCCCGCTACAAATTCACCGCCCTCTGCAAATCCCGAATCACCGATCTCAACGAAATCTCACAATATCAGGACTTCATCACCAACCATCCTACCGCCGCCAAGGTTGCCGAAGCCCAGTACCAGATCGGCGTCATCCTCTACAAACGAATCAAAAACTACACCAGAGCCGCCATTGAATTCGAAAAAGTTGCCTCCAAATACCCCAAACACATCCGCGCCTCAGAAGGCCTCTTCTCTGCCGCCACCGCACAACTTTGGGCGCAAAACTTTCCTGATGCAAGACGCCTCGCACAACACCTCGTCAAAACATACCCCGACTCCCGTCTCGCCGATGACGCCCAATTCTGGATCGGCCACACCTATGAGTACCGCGCTCGAGCTCTCGGTAAACTCGACGCCGCTCGCATCATGATCAAGCGCCGCGCACTCCACTCCCGAAAAGTCCTCATCGCCGACCTCACCCTCCGCAAACAATATAACCCTAACGCCAAAGCGACCCCGATTGCCAACGAAAACATCTGGGGCGCAGACACCCTCAATCTCCTCGCCGCCGGCCCCCAGAAAGACCGCGTCAACCGCGACCTCTTTAACGCCATCGCCGCGTACAAACAGGTCACTCAAAAATTCAAAACCGGCGACATGGCAGGCCGATCTCTTCTCCGCGTCGGTGCCATCTACACCCAATACCTCAACGATCCCGACAAAGGCATCGCGGCATACCAACTCCTCCTCCAACATTACCCAGGCACACCCCAGGCCCGCGATGCCCTCTACGCCGTCGGTGACCACTTCCGGAAAAACAAGCAACTCGACAAGGCCATCAACGCCTATCAGAAATTCGTCTACAACTTCCCTCGTGACAAACAGGTCCAGGAAGCCATGATTCAGATCGCCCGCTGCCACGCCGAAAAGAAGTCATGGGATAAAGCGCTCGATGCGTACCAGCGATACCTCAACAAATACCCAAAAGGAAAACACACCGACGTAGCCAAAACTCAGGTTCAGTGGATCAGAACTTACCACTTCTAACCTTGATACCCCTCCACACGTGGCGCGGAGGGAGGGTAACATGATCAAGGAGGGATGCGATGATCTCGAGGAGAACCGATGATCAATTAGCCGACGAAGCACTGCATGAGCTTCGTCGGCCTTTTTCATTTATCCATACCATACAACCTCCCGCTACACCCCTTTCCTCTCACCGCGACCGTACCAACCGCGACTCTTCTATCCCCAATCGATTAATAATCGGCGTAATGTCCTTCAAAAACCGCCGCCCATCCTGCACATATCCCGCCGTCGGCTTCAAACCCGGATCATGTCCCTCGAAAAACCGATTAAATCGCCGCATCAACAACTCACGCGTATATTTCGCCGTCATACTCGCGAGCGCAACCGGCAAATGACGATCATCACTCTTCGTCTCAAAACTGATCGTCATCACCCTCATACCCTCTTCAATCCGATACCGCGAACAGTCATCCGATTCATCCAGCAAACGAATCTTCCCGTCCGGAAACATCAGCTGCAACAATTGGTGATAAACCTTTCGTCCCCCCTGCCGATCAATCACCATCCACGGATGATACTTCCCAAACTTCGACCAAACCTCATAAATATGTTGTGACACAAACGTCCACGTACACCGCGCCTTTGATCGCGTCGCCGCCACCAGCGCATTAAATCGATCCTCATAGACCACCGCCGACTTTATATCCATTACCTTGACCTCCGCTGCCTTCATCTCCCGTTCCAATACCGCCTTCGCAATCCCCAGCTCCGCCTCCGTCATACAACTCGGCAGCGCCGGCCCACCCTCCTCATCGTTATACCACAACTGATCCGCCACCTTACTTTCCTCATCGTGCGCCGTCTTCGCCAGCAATCCCTCCAGATTCCCCGCCTCAACCCCCACTAGCTCGCCAAACGTCAACACCGCTCGCTCCAGATGTGCCAGCCCCACCTTCGGTGTATACAACTTCTTCGAATCACCCACCGCCACACGTCGTCGCTTATCTCTCCCCTTCCTGCAAACACATCCATCCAAAACTTCCCACAAATCAGGCGGCTCCACTCCGCCCTCCGCACCCTTAATCGCAAAAACACAACGCGACACCACAAATGGACCAAACATCGGCCCATATCCCGCCTCATCAATACCCGCATAGATCAACATATCGCTCCATACCTCACCAAGCACCGAATCCTACACCTTCTCCCAACACACCCACAACCCTATCATACCACGTGAAAAATAAACCAAAAGTCCTCCTCGCCATGTCCGGCGGCGTCGATTCATCCGTCGCTGCCGCACTACTCAAACAAGATGGCTACGAAGTCGTCGGCTGCTTCATGCGCCTCGGCTCGCCCGGCGAATCACTCACCGATGGCGAATTCTGCAATCCTGATGATGTCAAAATCGGACACCAGGGTTGCTGCTCCATCAACGATGCCAAAGACGCCCAACTCGTCGCCGCCAAACTCGATATCCCCTTCTACGTCCTCAACTTCAAAAAGGACTTTGGCAGAATCATCGACTACTTCGTCGATGAATATAACGCCGGTCGAACTCCCAACCCCTGCGTCCGCTGCAACGACTGGCTCAAGTTCGGCAAACTCGCCCAATACGCCAAATCCATCGACGCCCAATACGTCGCCACCGGCCACTACGCACGCGTCGAAACCATCAACAACATACCCGCCCTCCTCCGTGGACTCGACCACGACAAAGACCAAAGCTACGTCCTCTTCGGCTCCCCTCTCTCTGAACTTGGCCACATGATGCTCCCCGTCGGCCGATACCTCAAACCCCAGATCAGACAACTCGCTGAAGAATTCGACCTCCCCGTCTTCAACAAACCTGACTCACAGGAAATCTGCTTCGTACCTGATATGAACTACGCAGGCGTCGTCGAAAAACAAACCGAAGGCGGCTTCTCATTCGGGCAAATCAAAGACCTTGACGGCAACACCGTCGGCCAACATCAGGGACACCAGAATTTCACCATCGGCCAAAGACGCGGCGTCGGCGTCGCACTCGGCTATCCCATCTACGTCGTCGATAAAAACCCCGACTCCAATACCATCACCGTCGGCCCACGCGAAGCCCTCGCCTCAAACGCATGCATCGCAACACAATCCAACTGGCTCATCGATCCCCCCACCGACCTCATTCCCTGCCAGGCGAAAATTCGCTACAACTCCTCCCCCGTCCCTGCACGCGTCAAACCTCTCCCCGGTAACCAGCTCGAAGTTCACTTCGACGAACCCCAGTTCGCCGTCGCCCCAGGCCAGGCCGTCGTCTGCTACCACGATGACCGCGTCATCACCGGCGCATGGATCAACAAGGCAATCTAACCCTTCCTCCCATCTTGCACTTACCTCTTTGCCTTCCTCACCGGCATCTCCGCATCAACCCCCTTCAACCATTTCTTCAATTTACCCTTCAACCGCTTCGCCAGATCCGGCTTCTCCTTGGCCAGATCCTTCTTCTCCCCAATATCCTTCCTTACATCAAACAATTCCACCGAGTCATCCACAAACCTCAATATCAACTTGTAATCCCCCTCTCGTATCGCCGCCCCCAGCTTATTCCCCCCATGAAACGCATAATTCGGATAATGAAAATAAATCGCATCCCGCTTCATCTTCCCCTTACCCGTCAACACCTTCATAATGCTCTCCCCGTCACTCCCCTCTTTCCCCCTTGCTTTCAATCCTGCTGCCTCCAGCATCGTCAAATAAAAGTCGGTGCTGATCACCACGTCATCACTCACCCTTCCTCCTTTCACCTTGCCCTTCCATCGCACAATCAAAGGCACGCGTATCCCCCCCTCATACAAATATCCCTTACCCATCCGCAACGGCCGCATATCCGCAACACCCATAAACCCGCCATTATCCGATGTGAAAATAATCATCGTCTCCTCACCAAGCCCCATATCATCCACCGCCTTCACCACCTGCCCGATTGACTTATCCATCGCCTCAATCATCGCCGCATAGCGGGCATCCTTCACACCAGGCCCAATACGCTTCTTATACTTCTCCACCAACGCCTTCGGAGCCTCCATCGGCCAGTGAACCGTATAGTTCCACAACGTCAAGAAGAAAGGCCGTCCCTTATTCTTCTTCATAAAACCAATCGCCTCATCCGCCAACCGATAAGGCAAATACTCCCCCTTCTTCCGATCCTTAATGTTGTGAATCCTGTACGGATCAAAAAACGTAGGAGGCCCCCCATAACTGCAACCGCCAATATTAATGTCATACCCCTGTCTTTCCGGGTAATATCTCAAATCCCCCATCCCACCTCTTCCACCCTTCCCCCTTCCGCTGATATGCCACTTCCCCATAAATGCCGTCGAATACCCTGCCTCCTTCAACCGCTCTGCTATCGTCACATACTTATCCGACAGATAATTCGTCACCTTCGCCGAGACAAACGGCGCATTCTTCTTCGCAAATCGCTTCTGGTCCGGCAGATGATTGGTAATCTTCAACCGCGCCGGAGTCAAACCCGCCATAATCGCCGCACGCGTCGGGCTACACACCGGCGCTGCCGCATAAGCATCCGTAAATCGCACACCTTCTTTCGCCAATCGATCAATAAACGGCGTATCCAATCTCCCATTCCCCTGACACGCCAGATCCATCCACCCCAAATCATCAATCATGATCAAAATAATGTTTGGCTTGTTCCGCTCCCCATCCTTCATCACACCTTCCACCTCGCCACACCACACCATCCCCGCAACGAGCACCAAACTCAACCAACCCGTCCATAACCGATTCACACAACCAGACATAACGATCTCCAAAACTGATCTCATGATGAATTCAAACTCACATCCCCCACAACAAGCTGCCTATTTTACATCCTTCGCCGCGACCGAATGACGCAAGATTCGATTTCGTTCCCAATTCTCTCCCGTCATGAACCGCGGCTTCGCATGACCCTTCTCCCACGCCGCAATCTCATCCAGCAACGCCTTAACCCTTTCCTTCTGCCCCGCCTCACCCGCCAGGTTCCGCTTCTCCCACTCATCCTCCTTGATATTAAACAGCAAAGGTTTATGTCCCTTCACCCTGATTAACTTCCAATCCCCCAACCGCACCGTCGCAATCCCACCCCTCCTCCAAAATAACCTCTTATGCACTACACCGCTCTTCTCCCCCCGCAG